>NZ_CP070332.2:994886-1326515 GCF_016917835.2 Halobacterium sp. BOL4-2
CACCGTCAACGGCGCAGACGACACCACAGCCGTGGGGGTGATCGCGCACGCTCGACGCCCGCCGTGGGGCAGGTGCTGGTCAGAACGCGCGGCCGGTACGTCGCCCGACAAGCGGTTGCCGCCGGGCGTGCGTTCACAGCGGCAGTTCCGGCGATTCGTACTCGGTCCCCAACACGACCATCGTCTGGGAGCGCGCGAACCCGTCCATGTCAGCGATCTCCTCGAACATGAGTGCGCGCAAATGGTCGGTGTCCTCGGCGACGAGACGCAGGATCACGTCCCACTCGCCGGTCGTGAGGTTGACCTCCCGAACACCCTCGATGCCGGTGAGCCGGTCGAGGGTTTCGTCCTCCCGGCCCTGTTCGACGCGCAGCCCCACGAACGCGGTGGTTCCGAGCCCGACCGCCTTCGGGTCGACGTCGGCGTGATAGCCGCGGATCACGCCCGCCTCCTCCAGGCGGCTGACGCGGTCATGCACCGTCGCCGAGGACATGTCTATCTCGCGGGCGATCTCGCTGAACGGCTTCCGGGCGTCGGCCTGCAGCGCGCGCAGGATCTCGCGGTCCGTGTCGTCTACATCCATGTGTCCGCGGTAGACGGTGCCAACGCCAATACCTTACTACTCGGCCGCAGCGCGGATCTCCTGGGCGGCGGCCAACACGGCGTCGTGTGCGGTCCCGTTCGACGCGACGAGCCCGGTCGCGCCCGGCGTCCAACGCGTTCCGTCGATGTCGGTCACGACGCCGCCCGCCTGCCGAACCAGATGGACGCCGGCGACGCTGTCCCACGGGTTGGCGACGACGTTCGTGATCGTGGCCTCCAGTTGGCCGCTCGCGACCATCGACAACACGGCCTGCGCGCAGCCGTACCGGCGCATGTCGCCGAACCGCTCGACGATCGCGGCGCAGGCGGCGGCGTACTCGTCGCGGCGGTCGAAATCCCACCAGATCGTGGGCGCGACCACGAACGTCTCGGGGTCGGTTTTCTCACTGACCGAGATCGGCGCGCCGTTCAGTGTGGCCCCGTCAGCGCCCGCAATGTAGGTGTCTTCGAGCGCCGGGAACCGATTACACGCCGCGACCGGGGTGCCGTCCACGACCGCGGCGACCGCGGTCGCCCACAGCTGGGTGTCACGCACGAAGTTGTTCGTGCCGTCGATCGGGTCGATCACCCAGGCGGCGCCGGCGTCGGGCACCGTCTTCAGCGCGTCGGCTTCCTCGCCGACGATGGTGTCCTCGTCGTAGACGGCGTCGATCACGTCGACGACGCGGCGCTGGGCGGTGCGGTCGGCCTCCGTGACGACGTCCGTCTTCCCGGATTTCGTTTCGACGTCGATGCCGGTTCGGAACGCGTCGAGCGCAACCGCGCCGCCCGTGCGTGCCGCCCGCTCGGCGACCGAAACGCGGTCGGTGTCGTGCATGCCACCAGCAGGGGTCGCCCGGTGCAAAGAGCCGTCGGTCTGGGTCAGCGACTCCGGCTGTCGCTGGTGGCGTGTAACAGTGTGTTTTGCGAGGGAAGTCCGTCCCGTGGACTTCCCGCATCCCGCGGCGCACAGTGTGCGCCGGCGATGCGAGGGAAGGGATTCGAACCCTCGAACTCCTACGAGAACGGATCTTGAGTCCGTCGCCGTTGGCCGAGCTTGGCTACCCTCGCACGCATTCAGCTTTCGGCGAGGTAGTTGTTTAGTCGTTGCGAATCTGGTCGGTTCGGGTGAAGGATTTATCATGAACGATGACAATGGTCTACTGTGACCGTCCAGTGACAGCCTGGATCGATCCCAACGAAACGCGGTCGAACTGGGGGCAAGACCAAGACGACACGCTTCCGGACCGCGCTCGGCCGACGATCGAACGCGCGGCTGAGACCGGGCTGCCGTTCCAGTACCGCGAGCAGCGGTACTTCGACGGAACGCTCTCGGACGTGCGCCTGGATGGCATCGAATACACCTCCGGCGAGTACGTTGTCAACGGCGGTGTGATGGGCGATCACGCGCTGAAGCTGCACGCACGGGGCCTGATCTGGGTCACCGAAGAGCCCGCACAGTGTCGCCGATTCAAACTCCAAGTCGTCCGCGACAGCCCGCCGGCCGATACCGTCCCGTACGGCGACTACGACGTTTGGCAGCGCTACCAGTTCGGGAGCGTCACCGTCGACCCGATCGAGGGGCCGACGTTCGAACCCGACGACAACGACATCCAGACCGAGCGCACGACGGCGCCGTTCGGCGCGCTGTTGAAGCCGGTTCGACTCCACGTCTCCGAGCTCGAACTCATCCGGAACCCGTCGTTCGCCCAGTACCGGCTCGAAGAGCGCGAGGAGTGGGAGGAGTACGGTGCCGTGTTCCGCTGGAAGGGCAACGCCTTCCAGCAACGCGTCGAGTAACCGTCGAAACCGCTAACACACGGGACAGCATACGACGACCGTGGCGAAGCCACTCCGGTTCCGGCGGTCCCGGGAGCGCTGGAGTACCGACCGTGTTACCGACGCGCTCCACCGAGAGCTCGACGCCAACCTCGGTGCGTCAGCGGACACGCCCTGGTTCGCGCAGCCGTCGGGCTACGAGGCACGGCGCTTCGACGTCGACACGGGCGACACCGCACTGTTCGCGTGGCCGGCCGACGACACGCCCGGCGGCTGGTGGCTGGGGAACACGGAAACACCGTCGCCGCTGTGGCGCACCGACAAGCGGTCGTTTGCCGACGCGCCGTTCGCGGTGAGTCGGTGGGCCCAACGCGAGTTCACTGCGGAGCTCCACCAGCACGCCCCCTGGCTGGCGGCGTACCCGTACGTGTCGTGGTTCTTCCTGTCCGTGTTGTGCTCGAAGGACGGCCGCCGGACCACGCGGGCGTTCTTCCGCGAGCACGCCGCCGGGTTTCCGGACGCCGACTTCCAGGACGCGCTGGCGTTCTACGAGTCGTTCCTGCGGACGGGTGTCTTCGACGACCACCGCCACGAGATGGCGGGCAAACTCGGGACCTCGGAGACACTCGACGTGCCCCGCGCCAGCGCGGCGATGAGCGAGTTCCACGCCGCGTGGCTGCTGGGGGAGGCGGGCTACGAGGTCACCCCGGAGATCGAGGTGACGACGGGTCACAGCCTCGATTTCCGCGCCGACCGGGAGGGCGAGCAGGGCGTGCTCGTGGAGGTCACGCGGCCGGTGCCAACCAGCGATCGTGCGGCCGGCACCCCCATCGCCGCCGTCCGGGAGACGGCGGCGACGAAGACCGACGGCCAGCTCAGCGAGCACGGCGGCGGTGCGGTGCTGGTCGTGGACTGTTCGTCGTTCCCGGACGACGAGTGGCGTCGGATTCGCGGCGAGCGGCCCGAGGTCCGCCACCGGCCGGCGGTCGTGTTCCGGCTGCGGCCCAGCGGCCGCGTCGAGGGGTACACCAAGGGGTCGGTGCCGCTTTCGCTTCCGCAGTTCGACTGACCCACCCGAGCCGTTCTGTCGCTGGCGGTCACAGCGCTGGATATGTCCCGCCGTCGCTCCGGTGGCGTGCTCGCTGCGACCGGTGACGTGCTGTCCGCGTTCCTCTCCATCGCAGTCGTCGTTGGGCTCCCGCTTTCCATCGTGAACGACCACCTGGGCAGTCCGCTGTCCACTTGGGTCGTCAAATCGGTGGTGTTCGTCACCGTCGGACTGCTCGCTGCGGTCGACGGGGGGCTGCCGTCGGACCCGCCGGTGGACACGGCTGTCAGGCTCGGCATCGTCGCGCTCTCGTTCTGCGTCGCTGCACTGTACGTCCGGCACCGCGAGCGCACCCACGTCACTGACGACGACGCGCACGGCCACTGACCCGCCGGGCTTCCGAGGGTTCTTACCCGAGGCCGCCCCACCACTGACCGAATGGGCGACGCCGACGAGCCGTGGCGCGAGTTCTTCGGGTTCGAGGCACCGTACGACCAGCAGGCCGACGCCATCGGGGCAGCCATCGAAGCCGGTGACAGCGACGGCTTCCTCGCGATGGAGGGGCCTTGCGGGACGGGCAAGACGATGGCGGCGCTGACCGCGGGCGCGCACCTCGTGCGCAACACCGACAGCTACGAGCGCGTGTTGGTAGTGACGCCGGTCAAACAGCAACTGGAGCAGTTCGTCGCGGACCTCCGAACGATGAACGCGGGCCTCGATGACCCCTTGGACGGCGTGGCGCTCGTCGGAAAGCGGGATCTCTGCCCGTACGAGCGCGAGGACAAGTTCCCCGACGACGCCGGCGTCCACGAGCGCTGCGAGGACCTCCGGGAGTCGACTGCCGGCCTCGTGGAGGGCGACGACGGCGGCGAGTTCGACGGGCAGGACGCACGCGACCTCACCGAACTGCCGGCGGCGGAGACCCCCGACGAGCCGTGGTGGGATCCCGCAGCGGGTCGGGCGCTGGCGCGGTCGGCGCGCGCCGACGCCAGCCAGACGCTCTCGCAGACCCCGCTGCGGACGGCTGGCACGGACGCACCGTACGTCCCCCACCAGCCGACCGCCCCCGAGGACATGGCCGACGGCGACCCGCCGCTGATGTGTCCGTTCGAGGCCGACTGGTACGGCCGCGACAAGGGCTCGCCGGTCGGCTTCGAGGCCGGCCGGCACAACGTCGTCACGAGCGCGGACGTGTTGCCCGCGGGCGTCGACCACGGAACGTGCCCCCACCGCGTCCAGCAGGTGCTGTTGGATCACGCGGAGGTCGTCGTCGGGAACTACAACCACCTCTTCGACCCCCAGACCCGGGGGCTCACCGACCACCTCATCGACGACTCGACGTTCGTCGTGGTCGACGAAGCCCACCGTCTAGAGGAGCGCGTTCGAGACTTGCTCTCGGACCGCCTGGGGCGGCACACGCTCACTCGCGCCCGCAACGACTGCCGGACGCTGCTCACGCGGGCCAACCAGAGCCGGGAGAACCGCCAGCAGGTCACCGACCACCTCGCCAGCCACGACTGCTCGCTCGACGCCGTCGAGGCGATGGTCGGGTTCCTCGACGACGTGCTGGAGTGGCTCGACGACCGCGTGGCGCGATACCTCGCCGCGGAGGGGTTCGACCCCGACCGCCCGGGGTCGCTGCCCGAACGCGACCACGAGATCCCGCTGCGGGACCCCGAAAGCGAGCAGCCCGACGCGCTCACGCAGTGGGCCGAACAGCACGGCCACACCGGGGACGCGTGGCGGTCGCTGGCGGCAACCGGCACCGCGGTGCAGGCGATCCTCGACGACGACGGCGACCGATCGGCGGTGGCAGGCCCCGTGGGCGTCACGCTCCAGCGGTGGTGGGAACGCGACCACGCGACGTACTTCCGGGAGGTGGAGCTAGAGCACGTGCCCAAGGAGTCGGGGCGGGCCGGCGCGACGTGGGCCGAATCCTACACCCCCGCGCTCGTGATGTTCAACTGCATGCCCGCCCGCGCGCTCCGGGAGACGCTGTCGGAGGTCGGCGGCGGCGTGTTGATGAGCGCCACCCTGGAACCGCTGGACGTGTTCCGGGAGGTCGCCGGCCTGGACCGCCTGGCGGCGGGCGCGGGCGACAGCGACCCCCGCCCCGTCGTGGAGCGCCGCTACGATCTGCGGTTCCCCGAATCGAACCGCGCGAGCTTCCTCGTCGACGCCACGCCGTTCACGGCGCACAACCGCGGCGACCCCGAGCCGGGCACCGACAACCCGACGCGCGACGAATACCGCTACGTGCTGCGGACGGTCGCCCGCCAGCCCGGCAACGTTCTCGTCTGCATGCCGAACTACCGGGAGGCGGCGTGGGCGGCCGCCTATCTCAGCGACGGCGTCGTCGAGAAGGACGTGCTCGTCGACGAATCGTCGTCGAACGCCGCGACTGACGACCTCAAAGCGACGTTTTTCGCTGGCGACGGCAAGGTGCTGGTGACGAGCACACGGGGCACGCTCACGGAGGGCGTCGACTACGACGGCGCGAAACTCGGGGCGTGTCTCGTCGTCGGCGTGCCGCTGGTGAACGTCGGGTCGCCACGGATCCGGGCGGTCAGGCGCGCGTACGCCGACGCCTTCGGCGACGACCACGCCTTCGAGTACGCCCTGACGGTGCCCGCGGTTCGGCGCGCCAGACAAGCCATCGGGCGCGTGATCCGCGGCCCCGAGGAGGTCGGAGTGCGCGTGTTCGCCGGCGGCCGGTACGTCGAGGACGCACGCCACTCGGTCTTCGAGTATCTCGGCCCGGGTGAGCGCGCCGAGTTCACGACGCTCACGCCGTCGTTCCTCGGGAGCCAGCTGGACGCGTTCCGCTCGGAGTCGGACTGACCGCAGTCCTCAAGCCGGTTGGCCGACATCACTGTACTGATGACCGACCTCCGAACGCCATCGGAGCGCGTCTGCACGCGCTGTGGTCGCCACGAGCACTGGTCCGAGGACGCCCACCACTGGCGGATCGGCGACGACGCCGGGCGCGTCCACTGCATCCACGCGTGGGACATCACGGCGTCGTTTCCCGTCGGTGGCAATGACACGCCGGCCACCGACGGGTCGGTATGACCGCGCGCCCGGACCCCGACGGGGCGTCCAGCCGCCACGACCGCCTCCAGCGCCACCCCACGCCGAACGCGCGCAACTCCCTGTGGCGGTGGACCGACGCCAAACACCCGCTCCGGGTCGCGCTGAACTACGTCGTGATCGTGCTTGCACGCATCTCCCCGAGCCTCCACGCGAAAAACTGGCTGCTGGCGCGCATCGGCGTCACGGTCGGCGACGGCGTCGCGTGGGGCCTGGAGTCGACGCCCGACGTCTTCTGGCCGGAGCTCGTCACGGTCGGCGACGACGCCATCATCGGCTACGACGCCACGCTGCTGTGCCACGAGTTCCTCCACGACGAATACCGCACGGGCGCGGTCGTCGTCGAGGATCGCGCGATGATCGGGGCCGGCGCGGTCGTGCTGCCCGGGGTCACCATCGGTGCCGGCGCACAGGTCGCGGCGAACTCGCTTGTCACCGCCGACGTGCCGCCCGGCGAAACGGTCGCCGGCGTCCCCGCCGCGCCCACTGGCGACTAACGCGCCGAATCGTCGGGATCCTCCGTCTCGCTCCGTGCCCGGGCGCTCACTCGGTGCGCGTGCGCCCCGGGCACGAGCGCGCCGACCGCGGTCAACCCGCCGAGCACCGCCAACAGGCCGCCGAACGCGAACCCGCCGACAACCGATAGCGGCGGCGTGACCGCGATGCCGCCGGTCAGCGCGGCCAACAGGAACCCCGCGCCACCGACCACGAGCCCGTACCGCGTGACGCGATGGGCTGCGGCTGCGATGCCCCAGAACGTGCGGAGCCTGCGGCCCAGCGACTGGGAGCGCGCCGCCTGTCGGGCGTCGACGGCGGCCCCCGCAGCGGCGATGCCCGCCGCCGCCACGCCGACCACGCCGGTGAGGAGGAACACCGCGATGCCCGCGGGCTGGGACACCGGAAACACCCCGCTTGCGACGCACAGGCACAGCCCACTGGCGATCCACACGCGGCGCGCCCAGTGGCGGCCCGGTCGGGTCGCTGCCCACGACTGCACGCGGTCGTGCCGGCCGATCCCGTACCCGAACGCCCCCACAGCGATGGCACCGAGGATGGTGGCGAGTCCGTTCATTGGTGGTGGACGATGACGATCCCGTCGCGGAACACGAGATGGTTCGGGATGACGTACTCCCGGCTGTCGGCTTCGATCCGCGTCACGAACACGTCCACCTCCTGGACGACGCCCTCGCGGCTCCCGATGGCGACCTGATCACCGATCCCGTAGGGCTGGCGCAACAGCAGGTAGACGCCCGCCGCCGCCGACGCCAACAGCTGCCGGGTCGCGACGAGCGCGAACACCACCACGGACGCGAGGTAGACGCCGAACACCACGAGCAGCGCCGCCACAGCCACGCCGAGCTGGGACAACGCCACGAGCCCCGCAGCCAACACCACCGTGTAGCGCGCGGCCACGGCCACGACCGACGCCTCCGGGAACTTCACCGACCGCAGCCGCTCGGTCACGAACACCTCGACTTTGTCGCCGACGAGCACCCCGACCACCACCACGACCACGGCAGCCAGCACCGACGGCAGGATCGAGCCGAGCAGCTGCCACAGTGGCTTCTGGATGGAGAACTGGGCGGCGTCCAGCGCCACCAGCACGGCCACGATGTAGACGACCGTCGACACGAACCGCGCGGTCAGATCGACGGTTGTGGTCCCGGATCGCCGCGCCAACCGCTCGACGGTGGTTCCCTCAACGATTTCATCGACCCCGGCGGCCAACATCACGCGCCGGTGGATCCACCCGACGAGGTAGCCCGCGACGGCCCCGCAAAGCAACACGAGCGTCGCAAGCGCGTACTCGAAATGCGGGCCGGCAAGCGTCCGCAACACGTCTGTCATGCTAGTTCTCCTCGGGGTCGAGCTCCAACACCAGCTCGCCGTTCCTGAACGCCCGCACCAGGCCGTCGGACTCCGAGAGCACGATCGCGACCGCGTTCGTATCCCGGGTTATCGCCCCCGCTGCCATATGCCGCGCCCCCAATCCCTTCGGGATGTCCGTGCCCTCGGCACCGGGCTCCAGGTAGCGGTACGACGACACGATCTTCCCGGAGTCGGAGATCACGAACGCGCCGTCGAGGCGCGAGAACTCCTTGAGCATCACGTTCACGATCGGATCCCCGACGTGAACGTGGCTCTTCTCGAAGGGATTGTACGATAGCGGCCGGCTTTTCGTCATGACCTTGCCGGCGTCCCCGACGACGAACAGCGCCCCCACGGGCTTGCCCTTCTGGCCTTTCCGCCCGAGCTCGATCGCCACGTCGAAGACGTCCCGGATGACCCCGGGCTCCGCGCGCGTGCTGGCGAACAACTCGTAGACGCTGGATTGGGTGCCGGCGTTGGCGCGCGTCCGCGTCACCATGTCGACCTCCTCGCTCAGGAACGGCGCGACGCAGCCGAGCTCGTCGCCGTCGGCCACGACACCCTCGCTGAGCGCGCCCTCGATCCCGAACCGGATCTGCTCTCGCACGTCGTCGAACGCCAGGGGTAACTCGACGAACGTCTCGGCGCCGACGGCGTTCTCGGTGGCCACCACGACGACGTCAACCCCCTCGACGTCGGCAACGCGGTCGTAGTACGACCCGCTCGGCGAGAACACGAGCAGGGCGTCGATCCCATCGAGCACGTCGGCGAGAAGATCCGGTGGCCGAGTCATTTCCTGGATGGAACCACCGCACGCGCAAAAAGCTTCCCGGGACCTGGCAGCCACGCGTCAGACACACGCCGCTTGCACGCGGTCTGCGCGCCACACCGAGCCGCCGAATCACTCGAATCGAGTGGTATGCGCGGGACCGGATTTGAACCGGCGGACCCCTACGGGATAGCGTCCTAAGCGCTACGCCGTTTCCTGGCTTGGCTACCCGCGCGCCGCACCCGCACTCTACTGCGCACCCGTAAAAATGCGTTGCGCTATCCGCCGGCCACGCCCATGAACCTATACCGCAGGCGGATCAACTGGTGGGTATGTACCGTGCGGGCGACGAGCGAGCACACGACGACCGCCTCACCGAGCTTGCCGGGATCGCCGCCGACCTGGAACTGACCGCCGAAGCCGAGTCGACCGCCAAAGACCTCTTCCTGTCGACGGTCGACGGAGCCGCACCGCGCTCCGAGCCCGCGGTGCTGGCCGCGAGCGTGTACGCCGGCGCGCTCATCGCGGGCGACCAGCGCAGCCAGACGGCGGTCGCGGACGCCGCCGGCGTCTCGCGGCTCGTGATCCAAGAGCGCTGGAAGCAGCTGCTGGCGCGCGCCGGCTTCGACCCGCCGACGTGGTAGGCTACTGGCGTGGGTCCCGGCCCTCGCGGGCGGGCGTGAGCGCGCCGTGTTCGTCGATCTCGCCGCGGACGATGCGCGTCGAGGAGATGATGTCCCCGTCGGCGGCGTCGACGTGGTCGACGACCTCGATTTCGAGGGGGTCGGTGCCGTCCTGGGCGCGCAACTCGTTGATGCGTTCGCCGCCGGCGGCGGTTTCCGGGGAGACCACGAGCACGTCGAAGTGGGGTTCAGTCGCGATCCCCGTCGGGGAGTCGAGCGTTCGGATCGTGTACTCGCGGTCGTGCGTCTCGGCGAGCGCGGCGAGTTCGTCGTCGAGGTCGGCATGGCGCGCGTCGAACGAGCGGACGTGACGGTCCACGTGGCGGGTGTCGGCGGCCAGGTCGTCGCTGGTGAGGCCGACGGTCACGTCGCCGCGGTCGAACGCGCGCTCGAAGAGCTTTCGGTGGCCGTCGTGAATCGGGTCGAATGTGCCACCGAGGGCGACATTCATATGCCGGCGGTCGGCCTGTGCGCGTTTAGCCGTTTGGGTTCAGGTGTCGTCGGCCGCAGTGTCCGCCTCCGGCGAGGCGTCCTCGACTTCGATGCGGACCGGCGTGTCGTGGCTGGCGGTGTCGTCGTCGCTGTCGCCGAGTCGCGCGTCGAGATTGAACACCGAGTTGAGACCGCGCTGGACGCGTCCGACGGTGTCGGCGACCAGGTCACTCGGGGGGATGGCGGTGTACTCGTATGGGTTGTTGCCCGCGCCCTCTGCGTGGCGCTTGCGCCGGTCGACGATGCTGTCGGCGGCGAGTTCGGCAACTGCTTCCCGCACGGTCGAGGGGTACAGTCCGGTCCCGTCAGCGACTTCGTCGCTGGTGCTGTACGGGTGCTGGCGGAGGTACACGAAGATGCGGGCACGGGTGTCGGTGTCCAGCAGCCAGGCAAGCACGTCAACGACGCCGTCGTCGAAGCCGGCGACGGCGCGGTCCGTGCCGTCTTCGAGGTGCTCGCGGGCGGCCGTGTTGGTGTCGCGTGAATCCTCAGGCATGCGTGCGTTCAGTTCAAACGCATGGCTGAACTGGTGAAAAGGACTTCGTCCGCGCCGCCGCTCACTGGTCGTGGAGCTCGGACACTGACTCGTCGAGATCGTGCAGCATTGCGGATTGCGCTTCGGTCTGGCTGACGATGTCCGCGACGGCCGTCGTGATGTCGTCAGCCAAGTCGGCGGTCTCGTCGACCATCGCGGCGATCTCCTCGGCGCTTGCGGCTTGCTCGTTGGTGGCGTCGGACACCTGTTCGATGCCCTCGGCGGTGGCCTCGACCGCCGTGACGATCTCCTCGAAGCTCGCCATCGCGTCCTCGACCTGCGCGACGGCGTCCTCGATCCGGTCAGTGGTGGTCACGAGATCGGTCACCGTGTCTGCGGTGTCGCGTTGGATCTCGCTCACCAGCGACTCGATGTGGCCCGCGTTCGACTGTGCGTCCTCGGCGAGGGCTTTGACTTCTTCGGCGACCACCGCGAACCCCTCGCCCTCCTCACCGGCGCGGGCGGCCTCGATGGAGGCGTTCAACGCCAGCATGTTCGTCTGCTCGGCGATGCCCGTGATGACGTCGACGACCTCGTCGATGTCTTCGATGCGGTTCTGGAGGGCTTCGACGTCGCTGGTGACGCTGTCGGCGGCGGTCGCAACGTCGGCCATCATGTCCGCGGCGTCGCTCGCCGCGGCGCTGCCGTCGTCGGCAAGCCGTTCGGCCGTGGCGCTGGTGTCGACGACCTCGTCGGCGGTGGACGCGATCTCCTGGACGGTCGCGCTCAGCGTCTCGACCTCCGTGGCGACGGTGCTCACGTTCGTCGATTGGGCGGTGGACAGCTCGTCGATCTCGGCGGAGGACTCCGAGACGGCCTGGCTCGCGGCTTCGAGTCGTTCCACGTCGTTGTGCACTTCCGTGATGTGGGCGGCGAGGGTGTCCCCGAACTCGGTGAGGGTCCGCCCGATCTGGATGTATTCGTCGTCGAGGAGCGTGTCCTCGGCCGCGATGTCGACTGTCGCGTCGAAGCGGCCGGCGTCGTACGCGTCCAGCGTGTCCACGAGTTCACCGAACAGCGCCTGCAGTTCGCTCTGGTAGCGGGCGGAGCTGGAGCGGTCCTGAACGATCTCGATCACGCCACGGAACTCGCCGGTGTGGTAGACCGGGGTCGCGATGAACCAGAGGTCGGTGTTGCCGGCGACGGTGGTGTCCTCGTAGACGTAGTCGCCGGTGAGCAGCGCGTACGATTCGTCCGCGAGGCCGACCCCGTCGTATTCGTGGTGTGCGTCGATGGGCGTGTCGGCGACCTTGTTGGCGAGCGCGCGCGAGCCGTCGTCGTTGAGTCGCTCCCCGATGTCGGTGACGCCGATGGCGTCTTCGGGGGCGGTCTCCAGCAGCGCCGCGATCTGGTCGTCCCACGCGACAACGGCACCGTCGGCGTCGACAGCGAACGCGGGGACGTCGAGCGTGTTGAGTAGCAGAGGAACAGTAAACGGCGACCCCAGTTCATGTTTGTTTTTAGACATGCAGATAGGTACGGGCTACACCATCATATACATTTATGCTACTCACGCACGCGCGGTCGCTCCCGAGGACTACAGGGAAAGGTGGTTATACAGTCGTTTTTCGCCGTGTGTGTCGAGTATCCGGCGCTGCTGTTGTGCACCTGATACATCATCGTACACGTCTCGGATGCCCGAGACGCCGAGCCGGTCGCACTCGCGATCGACGACAGTCCCCAGGTCAACAGCGCCCTGCGTCTCGCGCGCCACGAACGACGCGTCGTGGCCGTCACGCATCGCCCGCCACTTGTTCGCGTCGAGCAGCTCGCGGCGCAGGCCGGTGACACTGAACGGATCAGGGTGGTCGTCGTACCGCTGGGCGTACTCGGTCACCAGCGCGTGGGCGTACTCCACGAACGCGTCGACCACCGCCGGGTCGGCCTGCGCGTCCGGCGCACGCACCTCCACCGTGCCGTGGCCCGAATGCGGGCGCACGTCGTACCACAGCTCCCCGCGGTCCTCGATGCCGCCGTGTTCGACCATCCGACGCTCGAACGCCTGGAACGCCGCGTACGACTCGAAGGCAGTCGGCAGCCCCGTGTTCGGCAGCCCCTCGAAGATCTTCGCGCGCGCCGACGCCAGCCCCGTGTCGAAGCCGTTCCAGTACGGCGAGTTCGCCGACAGCGCCAACAGCACGGGCATATGCCACCGCATCCGGTTGGACACCCACACAGCCTTATCGGGGTCGTCGACGCCCACGTGGATGTGCAGCCCGGCGGTCGTGTTCCGGTGTTGTGGGTACTGGATGCGATCGAGCTGAGACCGATACCGTGGTTTCTCGGCGTGCTCGTGTTCGCGCCACCGCGCGCCCGGGTGGAGGCCAGCACCGGCGATCCGGAGCCCGTGCTCGCTGGCGTACGCGACCAGCGCGGCCCGCACCTCACGGATCGCCGCCGGGGCCTCGGCCACCCCGTCGAGCGTCGGCGTCTGGGTCTCCACCACGAACTTGAACAGCTCGTGGTCGAGGCGGCCCGCGATCGGTTCCGGCGGCTCCCCCTCGTAGACTAGTTCGTCGCTGCCCGCAGTGGGCACGCCGTGCTCGTCGACCACGAAGAACTCCTCTTCGACGCCCAGCGTGCCCGACTCCGAGAATGCCTCCGGCGAACCCACGTCCATGCTGACCCGAGCTATCAGTTCGAACGCGTAAATAGTTCTGGAACCGGCGGGTGGCCCCGACTACAGGCGTTTCCGCATCGCGACGTGCTCGATGCCGGCCTCCATGAACGGCTCGCCCTCGCGGTGGTAGCCACGCGTCGCGTAGAACTCCGCGACCCGCGACTGCGCGTGCAGATACAGTTCCGCGAAGCGCTCGCGGGCGGCGTCCTCGACGGCGTCCATGACCGTCGCGCCGACACCATTGCCGCGCCGTGACGCCCGAACGGCGACCCGCTCGACTTTCCCCACGGACCCCTCGTACGCCCGGAGGCGCGCGGCCGCCACCGCCCGCGTGGCGTCCTGGCTGCCGGTCATCGTGTCGTAGGCCACGAAATGCGTCGCCGTGTCGTCGTGGTCGTCGACCTCCATGTCCGCCGGCACGCCCTGCTCGTCGACGAACACCGCGAACCGAACGCGCAAGGCGTCCTCGTACTCCTCGGTGGTTGTCGCCCGGATGACGCGCATACCACACGCCACCACCGCGACGCCCAAACGCCTACTGGTCGCTGCAATCCAGCACGGCCGTCGTCGTCACTCCAGGGCCTCGGCGTACTCGTAGTCGGCCGGGTACGCCGTCGGGGTCGCGTCGTCGAGGGTGATCCCCCACCCGGAGAGCGCCGACGGGTCGGCGCGCGCCGCCTGGATGACCCGCCGGATCTCGCCGACATCGACGCCGTAGTAATCCGCGGGGATGTCACCGAGATACTGCACGGCGGTGCGGAACAGGCTCCGCATGCCGTCGTCGTTCTCGAAGTCCACGTGTTTGTACGCGCCCGCGGCCACCTGGACCATCCCGTGGAGGAACGCCGACTCGTCGGTGCCGCTGCCGTAGTTGTACCACTCGACTTCGAAGCAGTCGTGGGCCTCGTGGTAGTCGCCGCTGTTGAACAGCCGAACGCCGTGCTCGACAGCGCGCCGGAGTGTGGCGTGCTCCCAAACCCGACGGTCGGTCAACCAGCCGGTGGGATCGCCGAGCGGCGGCGCGACACCCGGCGCACGGGTGTGGTCGTCCATACCGGCGCGTACTGTGGCCGGACACGTAATCCCGTCGGCGTGGTCAGCGCTCGGCCGGCGCGAACTCGACGAGCGTGAGGTCCCGATCCAGCGCGCAGTGATCGTGGGGTGGCTCGCCGTCGATCTCCGCGATCTGGTATTCGGTGTCGAACGACGCGCCGGCGGGCTCGCAGAACTCGTGACTGGGGCACTCCGTGTGGGGGCATGGGCCCGCGAGCTTGCCCTTGCTGCCGGCGTACGCGCCCTTCGACGGCACGGTTGCGGGGATCGTCGTCGGCTCGACGTCGACCGCGACCGCGCCCTCGTCGTGGACCGCACAGTCAAGCACTTGGCCGCCCTCGCGGACGTCCGTGACCTCGTATCGCACCCCCTCGGTGAGGTTGAGACACTGCTGGCGGTACGGGCACCCCTCGCAGTCATCGGCCGGCCCGTGGTAGACGAACTCGGTGCCGGGGTCGGCGAGCCGCGGCCCGAGCAGCGTGATCGGCATGCTCGGGCGTTTGCTGTCCGCGTGGTTAAACGTCTCGGCCCGTGAGTTCGTCGAGGCGCGCGAGGTACGCCTCCCGGGGCTGCTGGTACGCGCTCCGGTAGTCGATCTCGCCGGCCGCGAACTCGGCGGCCAGCTCCAGCACCGTCTCGACGGCTGCGGTCCGGGACGCGGCGTGTGTGTCGGCGTGTTTCACGCGCACCCCGGGCTCCAACAGCAGCGACACCCACCATCCGTCGGTGTCGGTGCCCGAGCGGCGCTTGCGCTGCGTGGGGGGCCGCTGGAGGAGTTTGAGCGTCGGCATGCAGGGGGCCGGATACGACTCGCTGTCGAAGACGTCGGGGCGGTAGACAACGACGTCGCCGGCGGTCGCGTCCTCGGTCCACACCGTCCAGTCAGCGTGCAGGGTGCCGTACCCGCTCATGTGTGCCGTGTGGGTGGCGGGCGGCTAATCCCTACCGGTCGGCGCGTGAAAGTGAAGCCACCCCCGTGCGATCCCGGATCGCGCGCTGCCGACACTCCACCGGCGATGACTCGCCGGATGCGCTGTCTCGGAGCGGCGTTTCACTTTCACTCCGCAGGGGTGGTCAGCCGTCCGCCATCGATTCGGCGGGCTCGGCGTCGTCGTCCACGGAGTCGACCGCCAGCCACTCCTCTGCCCAACACTCGATGGCGTCGAACACCGGGAACAGCGATTCCCCCTTCGCCGTCAACGAGTAGTAGGTGGCGACCGGGGACGCCTCCTCCAGACGACGGTTCACGAACCCCAGCTCCTGGAGGTCATCCAACACCCGCGAGAGCGTCCGCGAGCTGGCGTCCGTCGAGCGTTTCAGCTCGTTGAACCGCTTCTCGCCGTCCTGGAGGTCGTGTAACACGATGAGCCGCCACTGGCTGCCGATCTGTTCCAGGGAGTCGATCACGTGACACGCGGCGTCGCTGTACCGGTCGTCCTCGTCGCTCATCACCCGTCGTATCGTGGCCACGCACATAGTGGTTCTGCAACACACCAGGTTACCAGAAGAAACCAGCCACGTTGTGGAACCGGCGGCGGGACGCTCCCGGCCCACCGTGTGGTGGACCTGTAGGCTTACCTGCCGGCAGCCCCTAGGCACGGGTTGGCAATGGCTCCACGAGACACCGACGCCGACGACACCGACTGGGCGGCGACACTCACCGACGACCAGTACCGAGTGCTCCGCGAGCAGGGCACTGAGCGCCCGTTTTCCGGCGACCACGTCGACCGCGACGAGGACGGCACCTACTCCTGTGTCGGCTGCGACACGACGCTGTTCGACGGGGAGACGAAGTTCGACGCCCACTGCGGGTGGCCGAGCTTCTGGGACGCGGCCGACGACGACGCCATCGAGCGCCGAGAAGACCACAGCAACGGCATGGAACGCACGGAAGTGGTGTGCGCCGAATGCGGCGGCCACCTCGGACACGTGTTCCAAGACGGCCCCGATCCAACGGGCGAGCGATACTGCATCAACTCCGTCGCCCTGGACTTCGAGCCGACGGAGTAGCGCCCGGTCAGTGGTTCCCCTGGATGTCCGTCGACCCACAGCCGGGACACTGTGTCATCTCGCCGAGCGACGGATGGGTGGCCGAGCTCCAGTCGTCTCGGGAAGCGGTGCGTCCACACTGATGGCAGCGAAGCCGGGTGGTTGCCGACATACTCCTGCCTACTGCGCGCAGTACCAAAATAGTTCCCGACAGTTCAACGTCTAGATGTGACCGGCGTCCGCGCCACCCCGCGGCCGCGGCTAAGCGAAATCCGTTTTCCCGTCCGCGACCTACCCGCGCCCAGTGACTGACATCTCCAAGGACCGGTTCCTCGACGCGCTGGAGGGCGTCGGCCGGCCGGTGGCGACGGCCGAACAGATCGCGCGCGAACTCGACTGCACGCAGGCCGCGGCCGCCGACGCCCTGGCCACACTCGCCGCGGACGGCGAGGTCGAACGCGCGAACGTCGAACCCGACCCCGTGGTGTGGTATCCACGGGACTGGCTGGAGCTCACCGACCGGGAGCGCATCGTGCCGTTCCCGGACCGCCGCGAGATCATCGTCGATCAGCCCAGCCAGCTCACGCGCGCCCAGCTCTCGCGGGTCGCACACCTCACGGACACCACCCGAACGGGGAGCTACCGCTACGAGGTGCGCGCCGAAGACGTGTGGGCCGCCCCCTTCGACAGCCTCTCAGACCTCGTGGCAGCCGTCACGGAACTGCTGCCCCGGGACTGCCCGACGCTCGTCGAGTGGGTGCGCGAGCAGTGGACGCGCGCCACCCGGTTCCGGCTGCGCACCCACGACGACGGCTACGTCGTCCTGGAAGCCGCCACCGACAGCCTCCTGGGGAACGTCGCCGAGCAGAAACTCGACGACGACGTGCTCCGCGCCCCGATCTCGGACACGGAAGCGTGGGTCGCCGCCGAGCAGGTCGCGCCCCTCAAGCGCACGCTCTACGAGGCCGGCTACCCCGTCCGCGACGACCGCGACCTCGAATCCGGGGAGCCACTGGCCGTCGACCTCCACCTCGACTTGCGGCCGTACCAGCAGGACTGGGTCGACCGCTTCGAGGACGCCAGCGCCGGCGTGCTCGTCGGGCCGCCCGGCTCGGGCAAAACGGTCGCCGCCATGGGCGCGCTCGAATCCGTCGGCGGCGAAACGCTCGTGCTCGTTCCCAGCCGCGAACTCGCCACGCAGTGGCGCGAGGAGCTGCTGGCGAACACCAGCCTGACCGGCGACCAGATCGGCGAATACCACGGCGGCGAGAAACGCGTCCGCCCGGTCACCATCGCAACCTACCAGACCGCCGGAATGGACCGCCACCGCCACGTCTTCGACGACCGCGAGTGGGGGCTCATCGTCTACGACGAAGTCCATCACATCCCCGCCGAGGTCGCGCGCCGGTCGGCCAGCCTCCAGAGCAAACACCGCCTCGGGCTGACCGCGACGCCGGTCCGGGAGGACGACAAGGAGGCCGACATCTACACGCTCGTTGGTCGCCCCATCGGCACCGACTGGGACGCCCTCTTCGACGCCGGGTTCGTCGCCGAGCCCGAGGTCGAGATCCGGTACGTGCCGTGGCGCGACGACGACGACCGCTACGAGTACGCCGCCGCCAGCGGGCACACCCGCCGCCGGCTCGCCGCCGAAAACCCCGCCAAGGAAGCCGAGATCGAGCACCTCGTCGACCAGCACGCCGACACCCAGGCGTTGGTGTTCGTCGACTACCTGAGCCAGGGCGAGCGCATCGCCGAGCGCCTCGACGCCCCGTTCGTGAACGGCGAAACCCCACACAGCAGGCGCGAAACCCACTTCGATCAGTTCCGCACGGGCGCACTGGACGCCCTCGTGGTGTCCCGCATCGGCGACGAGGGCATCGACCTGCCCGACGCCGAGTTCGCGGTCGTGGCCTCCGGGCTCGGCGGGAGCCGCCGGCAGGGCGCACAGCGCGCCGGCCGCACCATGCGCCCCGGCAGCCAGTCGCTGCTGTTCGTGCTGGCGACCCGCGGCACCGAGGAGGAAGACCACGCCCGCAGCCGGATGCGCCACCTCTCCACGAAGGGCGTCCGCGTGACCGAATCCGACGCCAGCCACTCGCCGTGACCGCCCGCAGCCGTCCGGCTCCGTCGACCGGAACCAGCGGCGTTATGCGTCTCCCCCACCCCAGCGTCGGTGATGACTGAGTTCGCATTCACCGAGACCGTCGACGTGCGCTACCAGGACCACGACACGATGGGGCACGTGAACAACGCGGTCTACGTGACGTACATGGAGCAGGCCCGGTTCGCGTATCTCACCGACGGCATCGGGCGCGCACCCACGGACCTGGACATGGTCGTGGTGAACCTGTCCGTCGATTTCAACCGCCCCGTTGAGTTCGCCGACACGGTCACGGTCGGCGCATCGATCACCCACGTGGGCGACACCAGCTTCACGATGGCCTACGAGGTCCGCGACGACGACGGCGTCGTCGCCACGGGCGAAACCGTCCAGGTCGCCCTCGACCCGGACACCGGTCAGCCGCGGTCGGTGCCCGACGACTGGCGGCGCGCCATCGACGCCATCGAAGCGTAGCTGGCCGGCCCCGCGACGGCAGCGAAAAAACCGACGGCTGTGGGTGGTTATCGGCGACTCGCCAGCAGCGCTGCACCGAACACCGCCAGCACCGCCACGCCGATCCCGAAGCCCGGCACTGGCAGTCCGGTCCCCGCGTCGGTGTCGGCAGGCGGGGTTGTGGTGGTGTCGGTCTCCGCGGTCAGGTCGACGGTCGTCGCGGTCCCGTTCGACGACGCCATGGTCGCCGTCACGTCGGCGTTCACCACGGACGCGTTGAAGTACCCGTACTCGCGGCCGGCAACCGAGTAGTGGCCGTACACGTCGATGTCACCGTCGCCGTCGGCGGCGAGCGTTCTGAGGCTGCTGTCCGGGAACACCACCGAAACGGTGCCGTTGTCGGACACGGTGGTGCGGGTGGCGTTCACCCGCTCGCCGACCGCGTTCAGCGCGTAAAACGCCTGCGTGTCGACGGTCGCGTTGGTCGACGGCATGGCGAACGACACCGCCGCGTCGCCGGCACCGTCGAGGGAGACGGTCCCGGCGTCGGCGGTGGCGTCGACGCGCCGGATGCGGTCGGTGTCGGCCGGCGAAACGGTGCCCTGGGCGTCGATGTAGTCGAACAGCACCGTGCCGTACAGCGTGTACTCCTCGTTCAGCACGGTCGCGTTGGCCACCGAATCCCAGCCGGCCATATACGAGTTCACGGTGACGTTGTAGGTCGCGTTCGGAGCCACCGGCGTCCCGTTGACTGACACGTCCCGGACCAGGCTGTCGGCGTCCGCGTGGGTCGCCCACTCGTAGGTCACGCCGCTCACCTGGAGTTTCGCCTGGGGGTCGTACGCGCCGTCGTCGCCCACCGTCTCAACCTGGCTTTCGAGCAGCGCCGTCAGCTCGCTGCCGGTCAGCCGCATGGTGACCAGGTGGTTGTTGAACGGCAGCATGTTGTAGACGTTCCCGGCGGTCACGTTGCCCGGGCCGTACTGGCTGTTCGACCGGATCCCGCCGGCGTTCGTGGCCGCAACGTCAGCGCCGGTTTTCGCGCGGAACGCGTCGGTCACGAGGTTCCCGAGCGCCGTCTCGTCGTGGTAGTTGGACGCGAACCGCGCGTCGAGCGTGGTTTCGGTCCGCCCCGCAACCCGGGCGAGCTCCTCGCCGCGCGCGTCCTCGATGAGCGTGCTCACGGTCTCGTTGTGGGTTGCGTTCTGCGTGTCGATGAGCCGCCCCTCCCAGTCGGTGACCCCGTCGTCGGAGACGGTGAGGTTGAGCTCGCCGAGGTAGTTCGCGCGGGCCTCGCCTTCGCTGATGACGACCCCGTTGGTCTCCGCGGGTGGGTATTTGATCTCGTCGTCGCCGACCAGCACCGCGTCGACGTTCTCGGTCTCGTTTGCGAGCTGCTTTGCGACCGGCACGCCGAAGTGCCCGAGCACGACCACCACGTCGACGTCCTCCTCGGTCCGCAGTTGGGTGGCGTACTCGCTGCCGGCTGCGGCGTAGTCGCGCAGCTCGTAGCCCTGCTCGGCGAAATCGACCGCCGTCTTGGGCTTGATCTTCTGGTCGGCGAGGCCGATGACGCCGACCCGCACGCCCTGCTTCTCGACGACCGTGTACGGCTCGGTGCCCGGGATCGGATCGCCGGTCTCGCTGTCGACGATGTTCGCCATCAGCCACGGGAACGTCGAGGCCTCGGAGAAGTTCGCCACGGCCTCGAACCCGAAGTCGAGGTCGTGGTTGCCGATGGCCTCGGCGTCGGGGTCGATGACGTTCAGCGTGTCGACGGGCGTCTGCCACTTCGTGAGCGGCGACAGCGAGTGCGGGCTGACCTCGTCGCCGGCGCCGAACACGAACGTCGGGTTGTCGTGGGCGGCCCGGCGCTCGGCGACCAGCGTCGCCAACCGTGGCAGGCTGTCGTTCTCCGCGGCGGCTGTCTGGATGTCGTTGTACGACAGGATCGTCACTGTGGTGTTGTTCGCTTGCGCCGTGGTGGCGTCCGTGGCGACCGGCGGGGCGGTGGTCCCGGTCGCGGCGTCGGTCGACGCCTGGGCTGCGCCCGCCGGCACTACCGCTGCCGACAGCACGCACAGACTCGCCACGAGCAGCGTCATCGCGGTTCGCATGCGTGTTGGGTGTCCCGCACCCGCACATTAAGTGTGATCATTTATCGCCACACATTCCGCGCGATCCCCGCGGACCTATCCGCGGTCGTGCATACGGGACGGCGGTGGAGACCGCAACCGTAAACTCCGCCCCGGACACCGGTAGGGACATGACCTTCCCGGACACCACCGCCGAGCGCGCGTGGACGGCGGCCGTCGGCTGTGTCGTCGTTGCACTCGTCGGCGGGGCAGTCGTGTTCCCGGACACTGTCTACGGCGGGTTCGTGTGGCAGTACTTCTGGGGGCCGGTCGTCGCGGACGCACAGGGCGCACACTGCGCCGCCTGGAACGGCGGTGCCGTCGAGTTGCTCGCGACGAAGGGCGCGTGTGCCAGCGCAGGCGGCCCGGTCGCGTTCCCCGGGTACACGCTGGTCTCGGAGGTCGGATACGCGGCCACGCTGCTCGGGGCGCTTGTGGGCGTGCACTTCCTGCTTGAGCGATTGCGCATCGCGGACAGCCTGGCTCTGGTGTACGCGTTGACCCCGTTCGTGTTGCTCGGTGGCGTGGTCCGCGTCGTCGAGGACGCCAACAACGCCGCCGAGCTGTTCGGCACCACCGGTCAGCCGTTCCTCTCGTACCCCACCAACACGCTCATCATCAGCCCCGTCATCTACGTCGTGATGTTCGCGGTGACGCTCGTGGCGGTCGTGGCCGCCGTCGCCGTCGCCCGCCGGACCGACGCCGTCGAAACGTACCACCGGCCGCTGGCCGGCATCGGGTGTGTGTTGCTGGCCGCGACGCTGCTGGGGCTGGGCGTGCTCGCCGCCAGCCACGACTACATCACGTTCATTCCGGTGTTCACCGTGCTCACGCTGGGCGGTGCGACCGTCATCACGGCCGTCGTCTGGGCGGCCGCGCGGCGCTGGCTGCCCAGCGTGACCAGCGGCACCGAAACCGTCGGCGCGGTCGTGCTGTGGGGCCACGCCATCGACGGCGTCGCGAACGTCGTGGGCCTCGACTGGGGCGCTGAGCTGGGGTATCCGCGCGGCGACCTGATCTCCAAGCACCCGCTGAACGCGTACATCGTGGACGCAACCAACGCCGTGCTGCCGCAGTCGGTCACCCACCTCATCGGCGACACGTGGCCGTTCATCCTCCTCAAGGTCGCGGCGGTCCTGTTCGTGTTGTCCCTGTTCAACGAGGAGCTGCGGGCGGACGCCCCCCGGTACACCACGCTGATGCTCGTCGCCGTGTTGGCGGTGGGCCTCGGCCCCGGCACCCGAGACATGATCCGGGCCACGTTCGGCATCTAGCCTCACCCGGTCACGGGAACGGATGGAACCGGCGGTCGAGGCGCGGCTCGAATCCGAGCGTCGACGGCACGCTGCGGGCGCGCTCACCGAAGCACGGCTCGGAGACGAACAGCGGCTGGGCGGCCGGCACCAGCACGCGCACCGCCTCGAAGCCGGCGGCGTCGACATCCCGGGGTGTGAGGCGCGCGCCGTAGGCGTCCAGGCCGGCGTCGGCAACTGCGTCCAAGACGGCCGCGAGCTCCGACGCCGGGTCGGTCGGCGGGTCCGCCGGCCCCACAGTGTCGACCGGCACGGTCGTGTCGGCGTCGATGAACGCCTCGGCCGCGGGCGGTCGGTCGGCGTACGCGCCGATCGCGCCGGACTCCTGGCTGGCCCGCTCGGGCCCCAACGCGCGCAACTCCATCCAGTTCTGGAGGGCTTCGGCGAGCGCGTCGGCGGCCGCCGCCTCGGCGTTGAGGTCGGCCGCCGACCCCACTGCGAACTGCGGCCACGCCTCCCGGTGGACCGCAACAGCGACCACCGGCACGTCGACGTCCTGGGTGCACAGCAGCGGCGTCACGGACAGCGACTCCGCCCGGGCACGCCTGGCCAACGCGGCGAACGCATCGGCCGGCGTATCGTCGTCGGCGGTGTCCGACGGCAGCGGGACCGCAAGCGCCAGCGGCTCGAACGTCGAATACCACGCCAGCATCGTGGCGTCGCGCTCGATCACCTCGTAGAGCCCCGACAGCAGGGCGTCCGCGCCGGCGGTGCCGAGCCCCAGCCCGGTCGTGATGGGATGGCCGCTGTCCGGGTTCGGTGGCGGGAACACCACGCGGGGCGCGGGCAACAGCGCGTCCGTCCCGGTCTGCAAGTGTTCGCCGCGCACCCACTGGGTTGTGTCACCGGCGGCACCCGACGCCGGCCTCACGAACGCCGACGGCGGGACGGCGGCGTCGTGATCCGGCGTGTGTGTTTCGAACTCGCGGGTCCGGTAGACGCCCGCGCTGTACCGTTCGAGCGCCTCCCCCACCGCGCGCATGTACGCGGCGTTCCAGTCCTGATCGACACCGGCGGCCTGCTGGGCCGCCGTGGCGTCGCTGAACCCGGACGTGTCGGCGCCGTGGGCCAGATAATACGGCGTGGGGAACGACTCCCGCTCCCCCACCTGGGAGACGATCCCGACGCGGTCGTCGACGAGGGGGTCGGCCGCCGCCAGCGCGTCCGCAAGCGGCAGCGACGCCCCGTCGCGGGGCACCGCCGTGTCCCGATCGGCCGGCGCGCACGCGCAGCCAGGTACGGGCGCAACCGTGCGCTCGGCGTGCGGGAGTTCGATCACCGTGCCCAGCGATGCGGTGCCGCGAAGCGCGTCGACCGCGAGCCGGCCGGCGTGCGCGCCCGCCAGCCGGACAGCCGGCCGGTCAGCGGCCGCGTCATCGGCGCGCGACGGCGCCGCTGCCTCGACGCGCTGGCACAAACACTCGAAACACGGTCCCGCTGGGGAGAGCAGTGCAACACCGGCGTCCACGTCGGCAAGCGGGACGCCACCGAGCCCGCCGACTTCCACGGTCACCAGGGGCGTGTCGTGCTGTCGTGCGGTCGCCGCCGTCCCGCGAACCCCCGCAGCGCCCGCGACGCCCACGACCACACCGAGGTCCGCGCCCGCAACCCCGTCGGTGATGGCTGCAGCACAATCGGCGAGCGCACTCTCAACGGCCCCGACCGCCGGCCCATCACCGACCACGGCCACCACCGGGCCGTCGTCGGCACCACCGCGATCAGTCATCCGTCCAGGCCTCTGTTGGCATGCCTGCTGGGAGACGCGGCGACGCCAAAACAATAGGGATTGCGGGAGCGGGTTACGCCAGCATCGACTCCGCGACGTTCGCGAACTCGGGGGCCGGCGCGTCTTCGAGGCGGTCGTCGGCGAGCTTCAGCCGCAGCCGGGGTCGCCCGACGTCGATCGGGACTTTCTCGGTGTCGACCAGGCCGAGATCCTCGAGTTTGGTCTTCGTCCGCGAGAACGTTGCCTTCGACGCGATCCCCACGTCCTCGCCCCACTTGCTGATGTCGTAGAGGAGCTCGCGGTTCTTCGCGGCGACCAGCAGGCTGATCGTGACCTCGTCCAGGCCCTCGCCGTCGCCGCGCGCCGTCTCAAGCGACGCGAGCACGTCGTCGAAGTCGTCGCCGACATCGGCGTTGATGTCGTCGCCCAGCGTCTCCCGGACGCGGTCGATCGCGGGCGTGCGGAGCGCGAACTCGTCGGCGGCCGCCCAGTCGGTGTTTGCGGCATCGTACGCCGTCTCGGCGAGGTCGTCGTCGTCGGTGGCCAGCCCGCCAACGAAGCGCCCGGTTTCGAGCAACGCGATGGCGCGCTCCTCGGTGACGAGCATCGGCGACCGGTTCTCGACGTCGACCGTGCGAAGCGCCAGCGACCCGTCTTCGACGAGGTTCGCGGCGGTGCTCGCCACGATGAAGTCGTCCATGACGTCTTTGAGCGTCCGTTCGTCGGCGAGTACGCGCAGCGTCGGCAGTGGGGTGTCGTAGTCGTTTGCGGCCTCGACGAGCGCCTCGACGGCGTGACGGCTCGGATCCACGACGTAGAGCTCGTCGGGGTCGTCACCGAACACTCCCTCCAGGGTGTCGGCGACAGTTGTACCAAGAAGATTTGCTGTCATCTCTACCCACCGGTATGGTGTGTGGCTATTTAATTTTATCGGACGCATGCGGTGGAAAACGCGGTTTTTCGGATGGTTCAGTCGAAGTCCCCGCAATTCTGTTGGGCAGGACGGACGACCGCCGCAGCCTCGTCGGCCCAGTAGAACTGTCCGTCGAGCACGACCGGGGCGTCCACCCGTGGCAGCGTCCTGGCTAACTCGGTTGCGGACGCGGTGAACGTCACCTGGTTGCCGCCGAGTCGGCGGTTCCCACCGGCCAACAGCGGTGTCGGCGTGCCGCCGCCGTGATTCGCCATGGAGTGATCCGTCCACGCCACCCGGTACTGATCGCCACCGTCGACCGCGTCGACGTGTGCAACGCCGGTCTCGCGGTCGTCAGTCACCGCAAGCGTCTGCGTCCCATCCCCGACCACGGCGTAGTCTTTGCCCATGCGGATCCGGCGCCGTGCCAGTCGGAGCGCCAACGCGATCGGGAACCCAGCCAGCAGCAGCCGGGCGAACGCCGTGCCGACTTTCGCGGCCTGGGCGTCGAGGACCTTCCGCAGCGTGACCGCACCGGCGACACTCCCTCCCTCCACGAGCGCCAATCCCTCGTGGAACGACCCGCACGCGTTCAGGAAAAACGTCTCGACGTTGAGCGCCGGCAGATCCGCGACCGACACGTGGCCGTCGGCACACCGCAGCCCGTCGACCGCGCAGTGGCCGATGTAGTGGACGAACTCGTGGTGGGTGGTGAGCACCTCTGTCAGCTCGGTGCGCGTGAGCCGCTCGTGGAGCGTGACGTCGATCGGGAGGTCCCCGGCGCGCGACTCGTAGATGTCCGCGACTGCGTCGTGCTCGCCGGCCATGTCGCGGTCGTTGAGCACGACCGCCACGGAGATCGCGTCCCGGTCGGCGTCGCGCTGGTATTCGTCGTGGTTGCGGTACGATGCCGGATGTGATTTGAACGCGTCCACGGGGATCCCGTCGGCCAGCCACCCCTGCATGCGACCCGGGCGGTCGACCGGATCGACCATCTCGACGCTCGCCACCGGCCCCGGTGCGCCCCGGTAGAAGTCATCCAGCGACCGCGAAACGAGTTCCTGGCGCTCCAGGCTGGCCGTTTCCGGCGGGAACACCAACGCCAGCCGGTCCAGTAGGTACGGCAGCGTCGTCGCGTGCTCGTAGGTGGGCGCAACGTGCATCCCGAGATGCCAGTCCGGAACCCGGTCGGCGACACGCTCGAAGGGGGTCTCCAGGTACGCGGCGAGCCGGCCGGCCGGCGACGCCGCAGCCAGCCGGGCCGGGTCCAGATCGAGGTCGTCCAGCAACGCCGTCTCGGTCGCGCTCGGGCCGTCAGTGGTCGCCTCCCGAACCAGGCAGTCGAGCCAGAACACCCGCGAAAGCACCGCTGGCACGGCAGTCGGCGGGTCATCGAGCGGCCACACGACACCGTGGTCGGGGGCGCGCAACACTGGGTCGGCGTCCGGCGCGACGGTCACGGTCGCGCCGAGGTAGAACGCCAGCGGCGCGGTCACGAACACCGACCGCAGCGACGACGGCAGGCGCACCTCGATACCGGTCGCTGGGGTTGCGTTCGCGACTGCGTCGGGAATCGAGTAGGTGTCGCCGAACGCGACGGCCGGCGGTCGCTGCCGGTTTGACTGCAGGCTTCGTGCCGGCCCCATGGTCTCGTGGGCGGCCCCAGCGTGCGTGATGCTCGCCGCAACGCCCGCGATCGACCGCGGGACGGTGATGGTGTCGGGTGCCGACTCGGTCACGCGCCGACCGCCCGGCGACTGCCGCTTGGTCACGTACCAGCCCGGTTCGACGCCATCGCATATATTTCTATCGTGGCACAAACAGGACGCCACTGCGTGCGCGCGTGCTCGGTAGACTTATGGCCCGTGCGCCACCCCCTGAGAGTATGGCTTACGACGAGGTTCGGGAGGTCGACCCGGAGGTCGCCGACGCGCTCACCGGCGAGCGCCACCGGCAAAACGACACGCTCGCGATGATCGCCAGCGAGAACCACGTCAGCGAGGCGGTCATGGAAGCCCAATCCAGCGAGCTCACGAACAAGTACGCCGAGGGGTATCCGGGGTCGCGATACTACGGCGGCTGCGAGTACGCCGACGACGTCGAGGAGCTCGCCGTCGCGCGCGCCAAGGAGCTGTTCGGGGCCGACCACGTGAACGTCCAGCCCCACAGCGGGTCGTCGGCGAACATGGGCGTCTACTTCGCCACGCTTGCGCCCGGCGACAAGATCCTCTCGCTGGATCTCACCCACGGCGGCCACCTGAGCCACGGCCACCCCGCGAACTTCGCGGGCCAGCTCTACGAGGTCGAGCAGTACGAGGTCGACGCCGAGACGGGGCGCCTCGACTACGAGGCGCTGCGCGAGCACGCCGACGCGTTCGAGCCGGACATGATCGTCTCCGGGTTCTCGGCGTACCCCCGGGAGGTCGAGTGGGAGCGCATCCAGGCGGCCGCCGACGCCGTCGGCGCGCTGCACACGGCCGACATCGCGCACATCACGGGCCTGGTGGCGGCGGGCGAACACGCCTCCCCGGTCGGCGTCGCGGATTTCGTCACCGGATCGACGCACAAGACCATCCGGGCGGGCCGCGGCGGGATCGTGATGTGCGACGAGGCGTTCGCCGACGACATCGATTCGGCGGTGTTCCCGGGCGCGCAGGGCGGCCCCCTGATGCACAACATCGCCGGGAAGGCCGTGGGGTTCAACGAGGCGCTCGACCCGGCGTTCGAGGAGTACGCCGCGCAGGTCGTGGAGAACGCCGCCGTTCTCGGCGAGCGCCTCCAGGAGCACGGCTTCTCGCTGGTCTCCGGGGGCACCGACACACATCTGGTGCTCGTCGACCTCCGCGAGTCACACCCCGACATCTCCGGCGGGGACGTGGAGGGCGAACTGGAGGACGTCGGCATCGTACTGAACGCGAACACGGTGCCCGACGAGACGCGGTCGGCGTTCGACCCCTCCGGGATCCGCATCGGCACGCCGGCGCTCACGACCCGTGGCTTCGACGCCGACGCGATGGAGACGGTTGCGGACTGCATCGCGCGCGTCATCGACAACCTCGGCGACGAGTCGGTGTACGCCGATGTCGCCGACACCGTTGCGGACCTCTGCGAGCGGTACCCGCAGTACGAGTGACCTGACTGCGGGCGCTGTTCTCGCCACGTACGCTGCGAGCCGGCGACCGCCGACGCGAATCTGATGCACGCCCCACCCGGATAATGCATGTTTGTGGATACAAGTAATCTGGAAAACACCAGTTTATGCATACACCGCCATATTCAAGGGCGGCCGCCGCGGACGGAGACGCATGACCGAGATCATCGACGGCGACGCCGTCGCCGCGCAACTGCGCGCGGACCTCACCGGGGCCGTCGAGACACTCGAAACCGCGGGTGTCACGCCACGGCTGGCGACCGTACTGATGAACGACAAGCAGGCCAGCGAGACGTACGTCTCGATGAAACAACAGGACTGCGAGGAGGTCGGGATCGCCGCCGAGGACGTCCGCATCGACCCCGAAGCGTCCGCCGACACGCTGTTCGACACCGTCGCCGAGTTGAACGCCCGGGAAGACGTCCACGGCATCCTCGTCCAGGACCCGACCCCCGATCACGTCCCGGACGAGCGCGTGCTCTCCGCGGTCGACCCCGCGAAGGACGTCGACGGCTTCCACCCGGAGAACGTCGGGAAGCTGGTCGGCGGCACCCCGCGCTTCAAGCCCTGTACGCCCCACGGCGTCCAGAAGCTCCTCGCACACCAGGGCGTTGACCCCGACGGCGCGGAGGTCGTTGTCGTCGGCCGGTCGAACATCGTCGGGAAGCCGCTGGCGAACCTCCTCGCACAGAAGGCCGCCGGCGGCAACGCCACCGTGACGATCTGCCACAGCCACACCGACGACCTCCCCGCGCACACCCGGCGAGCTGACGTCGTGGTCGCGGCCTGCGGGGTTCCCGAGCTGATCGACGGCGACATGCTCTCCGGAGACCCGGTCGTCATCGACGTTGGCATCAACCGCGTCGACGCGGACACCGAGAAGGGCTACGAACTCGTCGGCGACGTGGACTACGACTCGGCGGCGGAGGCCGCCAGCGACATCACACCGGTCCCTGGGGGCGTCGGCCCGATGACGCGGGCGATGTTGCTGTACAACACCCTGGCGGCCGCCAGCGAGCAGACCGGCGTTGCGGTCGCGCTCCCCTGACCGCCAGCGGCCGCGACCGGACTGTTCTCGGTTGTCACCCCAGCGCGTTCAATCGTGTCCGGGCGCGCTCGATCCCCGCTTCGTCGCCGCGGAGCGCGTCCCCGATCGCCCGCACCGCCGCCACGAGGCGGGCGCTGTCCTGGGGGTCCACCTCGCCGTCGAGGGCGTCCACTCGACGACCGTGCTCTCGCGCGCGCTCCAGGAGGTCGCGCTCGGGCATCGGCACGTCGCCACCACAGTACGCCCGAACGTCCGTCCGGTAGGCGTCGACGGCCGCCGCAGCCGCCAGCCCCCGAGGCCCCCGCAGCGACGCCGGCACCGCGGCAGGTGTGGGTCGGTCACCGTCGGCAGCCCCGTGCAGCAACGCAACCACGTGGCGCTGTTCGTCGTCGTTAATCGCGTGTTGGCCCGCGAGCACCACCCCGACGCGCCACAGCTCCGCGGCGGCGAGGTAGGTGTCGTCGAGGTCCAGGAGGGTGCCGCCGGAGACGAACCCGCGGGACCGACAGTACTCGCGGCACGCCTCCGTCGCGGGTTCGAGGGCGTCGAGCACGTCCTCGGAGCCCGCACGCTGGGCCGCGGTCAGGTCGAGGGCGTCGGCGGTATCGGTGTGCGTCTCGCGCTCGCCGACGCCGACGCTCCGGCGACTCCCGCAGCTCGGGCACTCGACGCTCCCGGTCTCGAAATACGACCAGCGCGTCCCACACGACTTACACTCGCGCTCGCCGCGCACGTCCATACTCCGGCGTTGGCCGGGTGGCGGGATAACTCCGGTGGCTCGGCGTCTGACAGACCACCGACCTATTTCCTGCGGCGTCGGGAACCCCGGCATATGCCATCACGTGACCCCGAAGCGACGGCCACCGAGTTCGCCGCCCGATTCGCGGCCGAGGACGCGGCCACCGCCACCGAGGCCGCCGCACTGCTCTCCGAGACCGGACGCGAGGCGGTCCTCGACGCGTTCTCAGCGGGCCTCCAGTTCGGCGAGCTGGACGCCGGAGACGCCCTCGAAGAGTTCCGGTACGGGCTGTACGGCCAGTACGGCGAGGCCGAGGGCGTTGGCGACGTGACCGTCGGCGTCGGCGACGAGGTGTCCGTCGAACTGGTGCTCCCGACGGACGACGCCGAACAGCTACGGGACTCGCGTTCCGACGCGCTGACTGCCCGCGAGTCGTTCATGAACACGGCGGGCGTGCGGCGGCCCGACGGCGGTTACGTCGTCGAGCGCCGGGGCGCGGACTCCGCCGGGAACCGCAAGGTCTTCGAGAGCTTCGACGCGCTCCGGGGGCGCTGCCGGCGGCTTCCCGAGACGTTCACCGCCGAGGACCGCTCGGCCACGGGGCTGACGGCCGGCCGCCGACACATGGTGCTGTGGCACCTCGTCGAACACCCGGCGTTCCCGGTGGCGCTGGCGAGCCGCCAGCCGCTGACCGCCGAGAAGACGGCAACGGAGGTGGCCGAGCCGTAGTCTTTTGCCCGGCGCGGGCAACCGTGCCCCATGACGTTCTCTATCGTCGCGCGGGACCCCGAGACCGACGCGGTCGGCGTCGCCGTCCAGTCGAAGTTCGTGGCCGTCGGTTCCGTCGTCCCGTTCGCGAGCGCGGACGCCGGTGCCATCGCCACCCAGAGCCTCGCGAACGTCGCGTACGGCTCCGATGGGCTTGACCTGCTGCGGGCGGGACACTCGGCCGACGAGGTCGTCGCGGAACTGACGAGCGCTGACGACGAGGCCCCACAGCGGCAGGTGGGGGTCGTCGGCCAGGACGGCTCCGTGGCGGCGTTCACGGGCGCGGAGTGCGTCGACCACGCCAGCGACCGGCAGGGCGACCACTACACCGCCCAGGGGAACATCCTGGCGAACCGGGCGACGGTCGACGCGATGGCCGACACGTTCGAGGACACCGACGGCGGGCTGCCCGAGCGGCTGCTGGCGGCGCTCCACGCCGGCAACGACGCGGGCGGCGACCAGCGTGGCGAGCAGGGCGCGGCCCTGTACGTCGCCAAGCCCGGGGGTGGCTACGACGGCGGAAACGACCGCTGGATCGACGTGCGCGTCGACGACCACGACCACCCCATCGACGAGCTCGAACGGGTGTTCCACATCTACGACATCACGCTGCTGGAGCGTGTCGCCCCCACTGAGTACCGCGAACTCGCGGGTGACACCGCCGAGTCGGTGCTGGCGGCGCTGTCCGAGCTGGGGTTCTACGACGGCGCTCCTGGCCGCGCGTTCGGGGACGCCGAGCGCGACGCGCTGGCGGCGTTCCAGGCGGTGAACAACTTCGAGAACCACGATCTGGATGCCTTAGAGGACGCACTCGCACGCGGCTGGGCGGACGCCGCCGGCGAGGGCGAGGACCGCCTGGTGAACGCCATCTGGCAGGGGATCTCGCGGCTGGACCGCACGTAGCGGGTGGCCGGGCCCTCGGAGGGGGCGTTTCTTACTGCTGGAGTTGCTACCGGGTGGCATGCGCGACGAGGAGGAGATCCGCGAGCAGTACGAGTTCTTGGTCGAGGAGTTGGAGTCAGAGGAGATGAGCCACGAAGGCATCCGGGAGATGTTCACGTACTACCGCCGGGCGCTCGGATGGGCGCTCGAAGAGGAACACATGTAACCACCGTATCACCACCGCCAGGAACAGATTTATGATGGTCGGTCACTTCGGATTAGGTGACGCTTCGCTTGGAGGGCCGAAGCGTCAGCGGGGACCAATTCAGGGCGGCTGCGGGGCCGGGGTTTCCGGCTCCGCATCCTTTTCCGTTGTGACGACTCGCGCAGCAGCGCCCGTATCCCGGCTCCGGATGTCACGCCGGCCGGCGCGAGTTCAGGAGATGTCGAGTCCGGTGTCGGTCGTCTCGCCGTCGGCACTGTGGTCGGCGTCGTCCCATTCCAGCTCGAACTCGATGCTGAGCTCGTCGGGGCCGCTGCCCCCCGTCGTCTCGCGTTCGGCTTTCACCTCGAAGTCGACGGACGCCGGCGGATCGACGGTTTCGGTGTCCCCGCCGGCCGACAGCGTGATCGTGTCGTTGTTCTGTAGGCTGTGCGCGACGGTGCGCAGGTAGGCGGCGACGTCGGCACGCGACTGCGTGGACTCGGATTCGAACAGGACGGTTTCCGTCATGTAGCCTCCAACGCGCTCAGCACGTATAACATCGCGGGCGAACCACCGGCTACTCGGCGCGCCACGGGTGAGATCACCCCCGGTTGAGGCCACCAGTCTTATACTCCGAGCCACGAAACTAGTACCGGATCCAAGACATATGCACGACTTGACAGGGTTTCAGCGAGACCTCTTGTACGTTGTTGCGGGGTTAGATGAGCCCCACGGACTGGCGATCAAGGACGAACTCGAACAGTACTACACATCAGAGATCCATCACGGACGACTGTACCCGAACCTCGACACCCTCGTCGAGAAGGGGCTCATCGACAAGGGCGAACTCGACCAGCGCACGAACTACTACACCCTCACGCATCGTGGCACCCGGGAGCTGGAGGCGCGCCGCGAGTGGGAAACCCAGTACGTCGGTCAGTCCTGACGGATGGTGGCTGCGCGGCTCGCGACCGCGGCGGTCGGTGTCGCCGGAAGCCTCGCGGTCTCTGTCGTCGCCTGGCAGGTGTTCGACCTGCCGGTGTTCGTCCTCGCGGTGCCGTTCGTGCCGTTCCTGTTTCGGCGGCGGCGCGGCGAGCGGTCGTCGCCCCGCACCCGACGGTGTCCCGAGTGTGGATTCACCACCCGGACCCCGTCGGTCACGCATTGCCCACACGATGGAACCGAACTCGATTAGGCCGCAGTGTCGTCCGGGTCGGCGGCGCTCTCGGGGTCGGCCTCAGACGCCGGTGTGTCGTCGGCGCCGGCGGGCACCGGCGCGATACCCTCGCCCGCAACCAGCTCCGGGAGCACCAGCCGGGCGAAATGCACCACGAACACGAGCACCATCGGCCCGAGGAAGATGCCGTACCAGCCCCAGATGAGCGGTCCGAACACGTACGCCAGCATCACCAGGCCCAGGTGGAGGTCTCGGCCCGAGACGTAGGGGCGCACGACGAGATCCGGGATGAAGTCGATGACCACCGCTGCAACCACGCCGAAGACGGCGACGAACCCGTAGCCGCCCCCGCTTCGGGCCGCAGCGACTGCCAGCCACCCCAGAAGCGGGATCCACACCAGCTTGATCCCGACGACTGGGATCAGGCTCGCAGCGCCCGTCAACAGCCCCATGAGCGTCGGATACGGGATCGACAGACTGCTGGGGAAGACGATCTGCAGGACGTTGAACGTGATCGACGCGATCACGCCGGTGATGAACGCGAACAGGATGTTCCCGAAGAAGATGTTCGAGAAGTCGGCGTCGATGGCGGCGGTGTACGCGCGCACGACGCCGTCGCTGTCGGCGAACCGGCTGTGGAACCACTCCGCCAGCCGCGTGTCGTCGCGCAGCAGGTAGAACGCGATCGTGATCACGGCGAACAGGTGGACGAACGCGGTCCCGAGGAAGCCGGCGTACTGGCCGGCGCTGCGCAGCGTGGTGTTGATCGCCGCGCGGACCGACGGCTGGCCGAGCAGCGACTGTGGGTCTTGGACGGCCCTTGAAACGTCGACGTACGGCTGCACGAGCGCTTCAACGGTCGTGAGGTCGATCTGGGGTGCGTTGAGCACTCTCGTGAGCTCTTGAATCCCGACCGCGGTGGTGTAGGACAGCAACACGACCACCGGGAGTGCAAGCACCAGCAGGGACACGACGGCGGCGACCGATGACGACCGCAGATGGCGGTCCACTCGGCGGTACACCGGGCGTGTGGCGTAGTACAGGAAGAACCCCAGGACGAACGTTCCCACGAACGTGTACACGACGTACACGAGGGCGGCCGTCAGCGTGGCGCCGATGGCCCACCACGCCGCGCGGCCGCGATCGATGCGCGTGTCTCCCATACGTTTGGCACCGCCGGTGCGTGCATAAATCCCTGCTGTCTCCGGACCGTCGGACGGAAGCGTTTACTCGCCGGCTCCCCGAGGCGTTCGCATGACGACGTTCCTGGCCGGGGGGACGGGCACGCCGAAGCTCCTCGCCGGCGCCCGCAGGGTGTTCGACCCCGCCGAAACGACGGTTGTCGGGAACACCGGCGACGACGTGGCGCTCGGCGGACTGCTCGTGTGTCCGGACCTCGACACCGTGCTCTTCGAGGGTGGTGGCGTTCTCGACCGAGAGACGTGGTGGGGGATCGCGGACGACGGGTCGACGACCCACGACTACCTCACGGACCTCGCCGCCGCAGCCGACATCGACCCCGATACGCCCCGGTATCTGCCCGACGACGCGCAGACCGCCGGCCGCGACATCGCGCGCTGGCGGCGGTTCTCGGCCGCCAGCGAGTTCATGTTCATCGGCGACCGCGACCGCGCCGTGCACACGCTGCGCGCGGGCCTGCTCGACGAGGGGCACACGCTCACCGAAGTCACTCGCCGGCTCGCCGACGCCTTCGATCTCAGCGTCGACCTCGTGCCCATGAGCAACGACCCCGTGGCGACGATCGTTCAGACGCCCGACGGCGAGCAACACTTCCAGACGTTCTGGGTGGCCGAGCACGGCGACCCCACGGTCGAGGACGTGGAGTTCCGGGGTGGCGAGCGCGCGACCGCGGCACAACCAGCGATCAAAGCGATCCGGGATGGACCCGTGGTCGTTGGCCCCTCGAACCCCGTCACGAGCATCGGCCCGATGCTCGCTTTGGACGGCATCGCGGACGCACTTCGGGACGCACAGGTGGTCGCCGTCTCCCCGTTCGTCGAGGACGAGGTGTTCTCGGGCCCCGCCGCGAAGCTCATGGCCGCTGTCGGCCACGACCCGTCGACTGCGGGGGTCGCCGACGCCTACGACTTCGCGGACGCGTTCGTCCTCGACACCGCCGACAGCACCGACCTGGATCGGCCCGTGGTTCGAACGGACACCAGCCTCGACACCGAGGCCGACGCCGAGCGCGTCGCCCGCGCCTGCCGGGACGCGCTCGTGGCCGCCAGCGGGGAGGTGGCCTGACGTGTTCGCGCCGCGGCTCGCGCTCGCCAGCCTCAGCGGCGAGGCGGACGCCGAGTGGGCGATGTCGGCGGGCGAACACGCCGGCGGCGTGTTCCTCGGCGGCATCGCCGTCGACGAACCGACCCGGGAGGCCGCCCGGGCAATGGTCGACCGGGATCGCGAGGAGTTCCTGCCCGCCGATCCCGTGGCGTGGGTCGACGACCAGCTCAGTGAGCTCGACGACGCGTTCCTGCGGCCGGCCGTGAACGTCCGGGCGGTGCGCCTCGGCCCGCTGCGCGATGTCGCCGCCGTCTGCGCCGCCCACGACGCCATCCTGGAGGTGAACGCGCACTGCCGGCAGGACGAGCTGTGCGACGCCGGGGCCGGCGAGACCTTGCTCCGGGACACCGACCGGCTCTGCGAGCAGGTGCGGGCGGCCAGCGACGAGGGCGCCGCCGTCTCCGTGAAAGTGCGGGCCGGCGTGCAGGGCGTCCACCTGCCCGTGCTCGCGCAGGCCATCGAGCGGGCCGGCGCGGCTGCGATCCACGTCGACGCGATGGACTCCCGGCGGGTGGTTCGGGACGTCGCCGACGCCACCGCCCTGTTCGTCGTCGCGAACAACGGCGTTCGAACACGGGACGACGTCTTCGAGTACCTCTCGTACGGCGCGGACGCGGTCAGCGTTGGCCGGCCGAGCCGCGACCCCGAGCGCGTGCGCGCCGTCTACGCCGCCGTCAAGGAGTGGCTGCTGTGACGCCCATCCGAAGGGTGGGCTGTCACGGCGCGCGTGGGTCGGTTCTGCAGTAGGCCAGCGGAGCCACGCACAGCGTGGCCGGCCACGCGATGTCGGGACGTTCAAATCCGCGCGCCCACAATCCCACTGTATGACAGGCGACGACGCCGACGAGACGCACGAGAACGTCGTGCCGGGCTCGGACGAGGACCTCGACACGCCCGACGTTCGGGGCTACGACTTCAGCGGTGAGTTCGACTTCTTCGAGCTGCTCGATTCGTACGCGACGACCGGCTTCCAGGCCTCCCACCTGGCTGACGCCGTCGACATCACCCGGGAGATGCGCGAGGACGACGCCACGATCTATCTGACGCTCACGTCGAACATCGTCTCGTCGGGGCTGCGGGAGGTCGTTGCCCACCTCGTGCGGGAGAACTACGTGGACGTCATCATCACCACGTCGGGCTCGCTGACCGAGGACGTCATCAAGACGGCGAAACCGTTCAAGATGGGCGACTGGGACGTCGACGAGGCCGCGCTCCGCGAGGAGGGGATCAACCGCCTGGGCAACATCTTCGTGCCGTCGGACCGCTACGTGTGGCTCGAAGAGTATCTCTACGACTTCTTCGAGGAGTTCTTCGCCGACCAGAAGGTCCGCACCCCAACCGCGTTCGCCCGGGAGCTCGGGGCGACGTTGGACGACGAGGATTCGATCCTGAAAAACGCCGCCGACAACGACATCCCCGTGTTCTGCCCGGCGCTCACGGACGCCGAGATCGGGAACTTCCTCTACTACTACCGCCAGGGCTACGACAGCGAGGTCGGAATCGAGATCCTCGACGACTACGACGCCCTCATCGAGGAGGGGTTGTTGGCCGACACGACGGGGCTCATCTGTGTGGGCGCGGGCGTGCCGAAACACCACGCGATCATGACGAACCTGTTCCGCGGCGGTGCCGACTACGCGGTGTACATCTCCACGGGCATGGAGGGCGACGGGTCGCTGTCCGGCGCACCGCCCGAGGAGGCGGTCTCCTGGGGGAAGATCAAAGACGAGGACGCGGAGCCGAACTACGCGCTGATCGAAGCCGAGGCGACGCTGGTGTTCCCCCTGCTGGTTGCGGGTGCGTTCGAGAACCCGTAACGTCGGCGTCCGACGGCAACGGGGGCTGTTGGAGCGCTGCACGCGAAGCGAATCCTTTTAACGAGCGGCGGGGCAAACGGGCTGTATGGCTATCAAGCCCGACTACGTCAAGAAGACGGGGAACATCCTCATGGAGCGATACCAGGATGCGTTCTCCCGGGAGGACTTCGAGCACAACAAGGACGCCGTCACGGAGCTGACCAACATCGAGTCGAAGAACGTCCGCAACCGGATCGCGGGCTACATCACGCACAAGCGCAACTAGTACTGCGACCCAAAGTGGTATCACGCACTCCCACTGAAACGGGGGTATGACCACAGTTGGCGTACTCGGTGCGACCGGCGCGGTTGGACAGCGCTTCGTACAGTTGCTCGCCGGGCACGAGACCTTCGAGTTGTCCGTCGTGACTGCCAGCCCCGACAGCGCTGGTGAAACGTACCGTGACGCCGCGAACTGGGGGCTCGACACGCCGGTTCCGGAGTCCATCGCGGAGTTGCCCGTGCAGCCGACCACGCCGGCTGCGATCCCAGACGACACGGCCCTCCTGTTCTCGGCGCTGCCCAGCGACGTGGGGGCGGAGGTTGAGCCGGCCCTCTGCGAGGCTGGGTTCGTCGTCTCCTCGAACGCGAGCAACGAGCGCCGCGCCGGCGACGTGCCCCTCGTGGTGCCGGAGGTGAACGCCGACCATCTGGGGTTGATCGACGTGCAACGCGACGCGCGCGGGTGGGACGGCGCGCTCGTGAAGAACCCGAACTGTTCGACCATCACGATGGTCCCCACGCTGGCGGCCCTCACCGAGTTCGGCCTGGATCGCGTGCACGTCGCGACCCTGCAGGCCGTCTCCGGGGCGGGCTACTCGGGGGTCACGTCGATGGAGATCCTGGACAACGTCGTGCCCCACATCGGCGGCGAGGAGCGGAAGATGGAGACCGAATCCCGGAAGCTCCTCGGGGAGTTCACGGGGGCCGAAGTCCAACACCACGACGCCGTCGTGTCCGCCTCCTGCAACCGCGTCCCCACCTTGGACGGGCACTTGGAGAACGTCTTCGTCGAAACCAGCGACCACCCCGCGCCCGCGGACGTGGCGGCCGCCTTCGAGGACGCGCCGACACTCGACCTCCCGAGCGCGCCCGACCCGCTCATCGAGACCTTCGCGGACCCCGAGCGCCCGCAGCCCCGCCTCGACCGGATGCGCGGCGACGGCATGGCGATCGCCGCCGGCGGCATCCAGACCACCGACACCGGCATCCAGTACAACTGCCTCGCGCACAACACCATCCGGGGCGCGGCCGGCGCGAGCATCCTGAACGGCGAACTGCTCGCCCGCGAGGGCTGGGTCTGAGCGTGGGCACGCCGCTGGGATCGGAGTGTACGTCGCGCCCTTCGTGTCCCTGTTCGGCTGCCTGTTCGCCTGGCTCGGCTCCGTCGAGGGCTAGTCCACGCGGTTTTCGAGCGAGTCGCCGGCGTCCAGGCGGGAGAGGTTCTCGGCGACGATGTCGGCGAGTCGCGGCCAGTAGTCGGGCGTGTGGCCGGCGTTGTGTGGCGTCAACAGGACGTTCTCGAAGTTCCACAGCGGGTGGTCCTCGGGCAGCGGCTCGGGGTCGGTCACGTCGAGAGCGGCACCGCGGATCGACTGCCGGCGGATCGCCGTAACCAGCGCGTCGGTGTCGACGACGCCACCGCGTGCGACGTTCACCAGCACGCTTTCGGGAGGGAGCGTGTCGAACGCCGCGGCGTCGATGAGCCCGCGCGTGGTGTCGGTCAGTGGCGTGGCGAGCACGAGGTAGTCGGTGCGTGCGAGGGCGTCGTGGACCGCCGCGTCGTCGAACCCGATGACCTCGTCTGTCGGGCCGCCCTTCGATGGGGTGTACCGGACGCCGATGGTGTCGACGTCGAAGCCCTGGAGGCGGTCGACGACTGCGTGTCCGATCGCGCCCAGGCCGACGATGGTGACCGTCGAGCCGCCGAGTTCGTGGGCCTGGTAGTGGCGGTACTCGCGGCGCTGCTGTCGCCGCCACCCCTCGTGGAGGTTCCGCGCGAACGTCAACACGGAGCCGAGGACTTGCTCGGCGATGCTGGGTGCGTGGATGCCCGCGGCGTTCGTCACCGCCACGCCGCGCTCGCGCAGCCGGTCCATGGGCAGGTGGTCGTAGCCGGCGTACGCACACGCGAACACGTCCAGGTTCTGGGCGGCGTCGAGGAGGTCCCGGTCGATCGCCGCACCGGTCACGACGCCGGCGTCAGCCACCAGGTCGCGCTCCGCGGCGGGCGTGCGGGCCACCGCCACGTCGCGGGTGGGCAGGCGGTCCCGGAGCGCGTCGGCGTACTCATCAACGGCCAGTCCATGCGTGCCCGTTCGCAGGACAACGACATCGGTCATGGCTGAGTGATCGGCACCCCGCGGTGTAAGCGTTCCGCGACAACCACCGTCCTCGCCGCTTTGCGAAGGGTTTTTCACTCACCTCCAATAGCATGACGTGATGAGTCAGCCACAGGGCCTCTCCTGTGCCGCCAAGCTCGCACGCGTGGTCCTCGACAACCGCGGCCCGCTGTCCCCCGTGGAAGTCGCCGACGAGGGCCGCCTCAGCGAGCCGCAGGCTCGTGACGCCCTCGCGGAGCTCGCCGACCAGGGCGTTGCGGAATGCGTTTGCGGCCTCTGTGAGTCCAGAGAGGAGATTTACGCGCTCACCGACACCGACCGCGGGGGTGGCTCCGGGCACGGCGAGTCGTAACCCTGATTGTTCGTGGCCTGATACCATGCGTGCACGCCGCTGTCCCCGGCCGAGTACGGCCATGCGGCCGCGATGACCGCCCGGAGAACCCCGGCGTGCGACATCACCGACGGCCGGCTGACGCCGGCACACGACGTCGGGGCCGTGTTCCGGTCCCGCGCCGCGGTGGCTTGCGCCGCCCCGGCAGTTGGCGGGGTCGACGACCCCGCCCGCCCGCCACGAGGGTTTCCCGGCCGACAGGGCGTGCCGCCCACGGATGAGGCCGGTCGTTAGTGTCGCGGGCGACACCGTTCCTTCGAACACCGTTTGACCGCCCAGCCTGCGCTGTAGGCGCGGCGTCAGCGCTCAGCGTCGCTGCCGGTGGACTCCTCGGAGAGCTCGGCGGCCACCTGTTCGGAGACCGCGTCCGGGACCCGCGACTCGACCTCGTCGCCGACGCGCGCTTCGGCTTCGGCCTGGACCTGCTCTTCGGCGGCCTCGGAGACCGCGTCCTGGATGGCGCGCTCGTAGATCGACATCTTCTCCCAGACGCGCAGAATATACCCGACCACCAGACCGGCTTCGAACGCCGCAACCCGCGGGTCGAAGCGGTAGACGAGTACCGCGAACCCACCGATGAACAGCACGCCGTACAGCAACTCGATGTGGAACATCGTCTGCCAGCCGTGCAGCCGATTTCGAACGGACATACGGCCGGGGGTACGGTGGGCGGCGCAAAAAATCCACCAACCAGGCGGTCACTCGTCGTCGCTCGTGAGCACGCGTTCGGCGTCACGCACCGACTGCTCGATGTCCGACAGCATGTCCGTCTGCTGTTCGTTCGCGGCCGCGACGTCGGCCGTTTCGTCGGCCACGGCGTCGGCGCGCTCGACCACCGTGTCGATCGCCGCGGAGATCTCCGCGGCGGTTTCGGCCTGCTCGTCGGTGGCGGCCGCGATCTCCGCGATGCCCTCCGCGGTCTCCCCGATCGCGCTGGCGATCGCGTCCTGGTTCTCGACGAGCTCCTCGGCGGCGGTGCGCGCCGAGGACACCTGATCGTTGGCCGCGGCGACGCTTTTCGCGGTTTCCTCGCTGTCGGCTTCGATGTCCGCGACCAGCGCCTCGATGTCGCCGACCTGTTGTTGGGACTGCTCGGCGAGGTCCTTGACCTCCTCGGCGACGACCGAGAACCCGCTGCCGTCCTCGCCGGCGCGGGCGGCCTCGATGTTGGCGTTCAACGCCAGCATGTTCGTCTGGTCGGCGATGTCGTTGATCACGTCCACCAGCTGGTCGATCTCGTCGAGGTGCTCGCGCAGCGACGCGGTGTTCACGCTGACCGTGTCCCCGGCGTCGGCGAACGCCTCCACGGCCGCCAGCACGCGCTCGGCTGCCTCCCGGGATGCCTCGGCCCGTTCGCGTGCTTCCGTGCTCCGCTGGCGCACTTCGTCGGCGCTGGCGGCGACCTCTTGGATGGTGGCCGACAGATCCGACACGTCGGCGGCGATGTCGTTGACGTCGCTTGCCTGTTCGGCGGCGAGATCGCTGATCTCCTGGCTGGCGTCGGCGACTCCTTCGCCGGCGTCCCGCAGCTCCGTCACGGCTGCCTCCACGTCGTCAGTGAGCGTGCGCTGTGCGCGTGTCACGCGCTCGCGCTGTTCGACCACGTCGGTCACGATGGTGAGAACTTCCACGGCCCCGATCACCGCACCGTCGTTGCGCAGTGGGGTCGCCGAGGCCTTGGCGTGCTGGGCGCCTGCAGGCAGTTCCGAGGTTCGAACCGACGTCTCTCGGATCGCCTCGCCGCGCTCCAGGACGGCTTCGGCCAGCGTCTGGGTCTCCCCCTCGGTACCGAACAGCTCGATCGAGGGGGTGCCGACCGCGTCGGCGGCCTCGACGCCCGTCATCTCCACGATGGCGTCGTTCCAGAGCACGACCGTCCCGTCGCGGTCAACGACGAACAGCGGCTCCGGGAACGCCGTGAAAAACTGACTGAGTGCGCCGCGCCACACCTCCTCCCCCATGTCGTCGGCGTCCAGTGCGGCAATCGACATAGATGGGGTAGGAATGACACATAAATAAGCGTCTCGGTGGTTGTGTGCGATGAAAACGCACTAACGGTGCGGGATCGAAGCCGGCGTATGGAGTACGAAGCCGTCGCCGACCTCGCGCCGGACCGCCGGGTGGCGTTGTTCGAACGGGACGCCGGCGTCGACGCCGTGCGCTCGGACGTGGCGGAAATCCTCGACCGCGTGGAGAGCGAGGGCGACGTTGCGCTGCGGGCGCTCGCCAGCGAGTTCGACGACGTCGAGGTCGGGAACCTGGACGTCACCGACGAGATGGAGCGCGCCGCTGACGCGGTGCCCGACGACGTGTACGACGCCATCGAGGACGCCGCGGCGAACATCCGGGCGTTCCACGAGGCCCAGTTGCCCGACGACTGGCGGGAGTCGTTCGCTGCGGGGCGGGAGCTGGGGCGGCGCTTCCGGCCCGTGCGGCGGGTGGGCGTGTACGCACCCGGCGGCACGGCAGCGTACCCGTCGTCGGTGTTGATGGGGGTGATTCCGGCGGTAGTGGCGGGCGTCGAACAGGTGGCCGTGGCGACGCCGCCCGCCGAGACGATCAACCCCGTCACCCTGGCGGCGGCGCACGTCGCGGGCGCGGACCGCGTCTACCAGGTCGGGGGCGCGCAGGCCATCGGCGCGTTCGCGTACGGCACCGAGACGGTTGACACCGTCCAGACGGTCGTCGGCCCCGGCAACAAGTGGGTGACGGCGGCCAAAGCCGAGGTGCGGGGCGACGTGGAGATCGACTTCCTGGCGGGCCCCTCCGAGTTGCTCGTGCTCGCGGACGAAACCGCGGAGCCGGCGTTCGTCGCCGCCGACCTGCTCGCGCAGGCCGAACACGACCCGAACGCGAGCGTGGTTGCCGTCACCGACGACGAGGCGACCGCCGCCGCGATCACCGACGCGGTTGCGGCCCGCCTCGACGACCGCGAACGCGCCGACACCATTCGGGCCGCCCTCGACAACGAGGCCAGCGGCGTGTTCGCCGCGCGGTCGATGAGCGAGGCCGTGATGTTCGCCGAGGAGTACGCCGCCGAACACCTCTCGATCCAGGCCAGCGACGACGAGGCGCTGCTGGACCGCATCGACAGCGCCGGCTCGGTGTTCCTCGGCGGGTACGCGCCCGTTGCCGCCGGCGATTACGCCGCCGGCACCAATCACGTGTTGCCGACCAACGGGACTGCACGGGTCACCGGCGGGCTGAGCGTCGACACGTTCCTGCGGTCGACGACGGTCCAGCGCCTCGACCGCGAGGGGCTGGCGGCGCTCCGGGAGACGGTGACCACGCTGGCCGACGCCGAGGGACTTGAGGGGCACGCGGCCAGCGTCGACGCTCGATTCGAGGACGAGTAAACCGAACCGAACGCCTCCTTGCTCGCGTCCTGACCGGCACGTCGACCCGGACGCGGCGGACGATCTCCCTGTGCCCGCCTCGACGGCTCCACGGCCGACTTCTTCGTGCGAATCCACCCGAGAAGGCGGCGTGATCGACTACTGGGAGCCGTCGAGTTCGAACGCCACCTGCACTTCCGTCTGATACGTGCGCTCCTCGACGGCGCCGATTTCGACGCCCTGGTCGACGACTTCCGCCCACACCACGTTGTCGAGGGTGTCCTCCGCGCGGTCGATGGCGTCGTCGGCGGCGGCGGTGAAACTCTCCTCGCTGGTGCCGGTGAGCAGGACCTTCTTGAAGACCATATGACAGCATTCCGCTGGAGCCGGCATAAAACTATGCGCCGGCGGGCGCGCTACGCGACGCCAGCCAGGTACAGCGCCGCGTACGCGGCGACCGCGACCGTGACGGCTGCGAGCCCGGTGAGCGCGGCGGCGGGCACCGTGGGGCGTCGCCGATGTGGGATGGGGACGACGCCGATGGTGCCGACCGCGAGCACGCTGAACACGAACTGATAGGAGGTATCGAGGGTTGGCGCGGGCACGGCGAGCACCGCCAGGCCGTATCCAGCGCCCGCGACCGCGCGGGCGGTGACAAACTCCCGGAGGCTGCGGTCGGCGATCGCGAGCGCGCCCAGCACACCCAGCCAGATGGCCGCGAGCTCGACCCCGAACGCGCCCACCACCTGCAGGGTGGGGTCGGCAGCGAGCGTCACGCGCTCGGCGAACACGGTGGCGTCCAGGGGAGACAGCAGCGCCGGCGGGTCGCCGGTGAACAGATCACCGAACGGGTGGCTCACTAGACCGACGGCGGCGACCGCGAACAGGCGCCGCCCGCGGACGCCGATCCCCGATGCGACGGCGGCGAGGAACCACCCGGTGACCGCGAACACCGCAGCAACGACGGCCGCGGCCGGGCCGCTGGTGGCGAACACGGCGGCGACCAGCGCGCCCAAGCAGCCCGCGGCGAGCGCCCGGTGGGTGGGCGCGAGCGCGAACGCGGCCGCTGCCGGGAGCGCAATGACAACCGAGTGGGTCACGCCCCGGTGGGCGGTCGTCGACGCGCCCCAAAAGGAGTTGGCCGCGGCGAGGGGCTGGGTCGGATCGACGCCGACGACCCCGACCAGCGCGGCCACCATGTCGACGTCCGGGAGCGCGGCGAACAGCCCGGCGGCGACGGCCAACGCCAGCACACGGCGACGGGGCGCGTCCGTTCGGCCGACGAGCAGCGCCACCACGCCGAACGCCAGCGTCGCGTGTCCAACGAACATGCCCGCGATACGCCGCCGCGGCGCATAAGCTGTGCCCCCGGAGCCGCCCAGCCGGCCGGGCGTGCGCCGCGGTCACTCGTGGGCGGCGTCCCACTCCTCGGGCTTGCGGAAGTTCCCACAGCCGTTGCACTCGATGCGGCCCATCGAATCCATCGCGTTGTCGATGGACTCGCAGTTCGAACAGTACCACCCCCAGCGGCGCTCGCGGTCCGGCGTGCGGTACACCACGAAGAACGGGCCGTCCTGGCCGGTCTCACCCTCGTCCGTGGCGACGTACAGCGGCTGGCTGTCCTCGCCCTCGACGGTCAGCATACCACCGCCTACCGCGGTCCCGCATTTATCGCTTTCCACCGGGTGTCAGTTCCGAAACCCCCTTTGCCGGCACCCACCTCCGTTCACCACTGTGTCGCCCGGTATCTATCACTACTCGGACCTAGAGAACGTCTACGACACGCCCGAACGAGCCGGCCGGCTGGCGGGACTGCTCGCGGGCCGCGGCCCCGACGCGATCACCGCCGGGACCGGTGACAACACCGCGCCCGGGGTGCTGTCGCTTGTCACCGACGGCGAGCAGGCCATGGACCTCTACAGCGCCGTCGACCCGGACGTTGCCACGTTCGGCAACCACGACTTCGACTACGGGCCGTCGCGGACCGCGGCGGTGGTCGCGGACTCCCCACAGACGTGGGTGTCGGCCAACGTCTACCACGACGGCGACCGGGTTGCCGGCGTCGAGCCCTGGACGCTCGTCGAGCGCGACGGCACCACGCTCGGGTTTTTCGGCGTGCTCGATGCGGACACGCCCGCGCTCAACCCGATGGCGAGCGACCTCACCGTGACCGACCCGATCCAAGCGGCCACCGACGCCGAGGCGGCGCTCCGGGACGCCGGCGCGGAGTACGTGATCGCGCTCTCGCATCTCGGGCGCGGCGACGACGAACTCGCGGCCGCCACCACTGTTGACGCCGTACTCGGCGGCCACATCGCCAGCGAGCGCGTCGAACGCCTCGACGGCACGCTGCTCACGCGCCCCGGCGCCGGCGGTGACGTGGTCCTCGAGATCGACATCGCGGCCGACACCGTGACCCGCCATCAGGTCGACGACGCGCCCCGCCACGACGGCGTCACGGCCGCGCTCCGCGACCGACTAGCGGACGCCGGCCTCGACGCCGTCGTGGGACACGTCACACCCCCCATGGAGCGGACCGAGCGCACGCTCTTCGAGGGGGAGTCCCGCATCGGGAACTTCGTGGCCGACGCCTACCGGTGGGCCGCCGACGCCGACGTCGGCCTCCAGAACGCCGGCGGCGTCCGTGACGGGCCCGCCCTCGCGGGTGATGTGACCGTCGCGGACCTCGTCAGCGTCGTGCCGTTCGCGGAGCCCGTCGGCGTCGCCGAGCTCACCGGCAGGGAGCTCCTGGACGTGTTCCGGGCGGGCAACGGCAGCGGCGGTCTCGGGTTCGCCGAGCCGGACTGGTGGCACGCCCACGTCTCGGGTGCGACGCTCGAGTGGCGCGACGGGGACGGCCTCGTGAGTGCGTCCGTCGGCGGCGACCCGGTCGACCCGGACGCCACGTACACGCTCGCGACCACCGACTACCTGTTTTACTCCGACGACGAGTTCCCCGCGCTCGACGCCGGCCACCGGATCGACCAGCTGGACACCCAACACGAGGTGTTGGCGTCGTACGCCCGCCAGGAGGGCATCAACCCGGAGACCGAGGGGCGCATCCGGTTCCACGCCGACGACTGACGCCCCCACGCCCCGCCTCCCGCGCGCCGACCGCCACCTAAAAGATGCGGGTGGACATCCGTACGCGCATGAGCGACGAGGACCTCCGCGGCACCGTCGAACAGGTCGGCAGAGGCTTCAACCTCGGCGAATACGAGGTCGAAGCCTACCTCACGGTGTTGCGCCACGGCGAACTCACCGCCAGCGACATCGCCGACCGCACGGACATCCCCCAGCCACGCGTCTACGACACCGTTCGGAGCCTCGGCGACCGCGGGCTCGTCGAGTTGCGCGAGTCACGCCCCATGAAGATCGTCGCGCTCAGCCCCGAGGACGCGTTCGCCGGACTCCAGGAGGACTTCCAGGAGATGGTCGGCGCGCTCGAAGCCGAGTACACCCAGCCCGCGCGCAACACCGAAGCCGTCTCGCTGGTGAAATCCCGCTCGACGATCGTGCGGTACTTCGGCGACGTGATCGCGGAGGCCGACTTCGAGTTGGTGTGCTCGCTCACGCCGAGCCTGCTGGAGCGGTTTGCCGACGACCTCGCGGCCGCCGTCGACCGCGGCGTCAGCGTCGACGTGGTGGTCAGCCCGGCACGGAACGCTCCGGATCCCGACGCTTTCGACTACGCCGCCGCCACCACCGCCGCGCGCGGCCGCCGCGGCATCACCACGCCCGTCATCGCGGTCGCCGACGGCCGGTATTCGGTGTACGCCACCCAGGACGCCGTCCGCGACGACTCCGACCGCTACGGCGTGATCTTCGATCAGTCCGCGCTGGGGTTCCTGGTGTCGGGCTTCTTCGACACGGTGTTGTGGTCGACGGCCACCGAGTCGCTGTACGACCCCGCCACGGAGCTGTCGTTGCCCCGGACGTACGCCGCGATCCGGCGCTGCGTCCGGGACCTCCAGTCCGTCGACGAATCCGTCTACGCCACCGTCACCGGCCGGGACGTGCTCACGGGGGCCGACCGCAGGATCCAGGGGCGGATCGTCGAAACCAGGTTCGAGGAATCCGGGGAGGTCGCGACCATCATCGTCTACACCGAGAACGGCGACCGCGTCGAGGTCGGCGGCCGGGTGGCCGCCCTCGAAGACGTCGAAGCCCACGAGATCGCGGTCGCCCGGGACGCCCCGCCGGCGCTCTGAGCGGGCGGTTACGACTCCAGGGGGAACTCAGTGCGGCGGCCGTCCTCGGTTACCACGGCGTCCAGCAGCCGGGTCGGCGTCGCGTCGTAGGCCGGGTTTTCGACGGTGAACCCCGCCGGCGGCTCCCGGATCACCTCGCTTGTGTCCCGGAAGTCGTTCGTGAACTGGAAGCCGTCCGCGACGAGTTTGGCCGCCGACCCCGCCACCGTGACCGGGGTGCCGGCGTCCGCAGCCGCCGCCACGATCGGGTACGTCCCCACGCGGTTGTAGTAGGTGTCTGCCACGATGCAGTCCATCCCCAACAGCACGCGGTCACAGTCGTCGAGGACGTGGCCTGCGGCCCCGTCCACGATGAGCGTGGGGTCGACGCGGTCCAGTTGTGCGAGCGCGCGCACGGTCTTCCGGCCGAGGTGTCGGGGCCGGGCTTCGGTCACGAACACGTCGAGGTGTGCGCCGTCCTGTGCTGCGAGCTCGATCGCCTCCAGCACCGTCGACGAGTAGTCGTGCGTGAGCAGCGTCTGCCCGTCGGTGATGTGTTCGGCGGTCGCGGCGGCGGCGTCGTGTTTGCCCATGTTCACCCGCGCAACCACGTCGTCGATGGCGGCCGCGGTCACCTCCTGGGCCTCCGGGATCGACGCCGGGTCGGCGTCCCGAACCCGGGAGACGACCTCCCGCTGGGTCGTCACCAGCGAGGCGTGGGAGGGGTTCGCGCGCCGCAGCGCCGTGCTGTTGCGCTCCAGGGCGCGCACGTACGCCGCGACCGTCGGGTAGTCGCTGTCCAGCAGCGCCTCCAGGGCTCGCGCCGCCTTCACCGCGACGACCGAGGAGGAGTGCGTGCGCATCTCCCGGATCTCCTCGGCGGTCTCGTCTATCATACGCGATGGTTCGCGTCGGTTCCGGCAAATGCTTTCCGGAGTCCCTGCCGGTTCCCACACGGGCTTTCCGTCTCGCGCCCCAACCCACTGGCATGGTTGCCGTCTCGTACTACTGCCCGCGGTGTGGCGCCGTCGCCGAGCTCGACCGGGACGCGTATCTCGCGGACAAGTCCGTCACGCCGTTCCCGCTGGCGGGCTGGACGTACGCCACCCCCAGCGACGACTACGAGGCCGACGACTGGGACGGCGTGGCGCTGTCGTGTGGCGACGCCGACCACGACGGCCTGGACTGGACTCACCCCCCACACGAGGCCGACAGCCACGACGACACGCCGGGCTGTGGGGAGGCCGTGTACCTGAACTTCGTGCGGTTCGAGGACGGCCAGGAGGTCGACGGAACACAGGAGTCACAGCCGGTCACGCTCGCCGATTCGCCGGAGCCGACGGGGCCACGTGGCCCCACCGGCCCGGGGTTCTCCCGGTAGCTACCCCTTGACGTTGCAGACCGGATACGTGCGGACGACGGGGTCGCCCACGCCCAGGCCGTCCGACACATCGACCACGTCGTCGATGTCCTTGTAGACGCCGGGCGCTTCCTCCGCGATCGTCGCGCCTGAGGCCGCCTTCACGTGGATGTCGTCGTCGGCTTCGAGGGCGTCCTGCACGTCGCCGCCCTGGTACTCGTCTTTGGCCTGAGTGCGGCTCATCAGGCGGCCCGCGCCGTGGGCGGTCGAACCGAACGTCCGGCCCAACGACTGGCTGCCCCCGCGCAGCACGTAGCTGCCCGCGCCCATCGACCCCGGAATGATGACCGGCTGGCCGACCTCCCGGTAGGCCGCCGGTACCTCCGGGTGGCCGGCGGGGAACGCGCGCGTCGCGCCCTTCCGGTGGACGAACAGCTCGCGCTCAACGCGCTCGCCGTCCCCGGCGAGGCTGTAGCCGTCCTCGGTCTCGACGACCGCGTGGGTTTCGCGCTTCGCGATGTTGTGGGACACGTCGTACAGCAGGTCCATCCCGAGGGCCTCCCAGTCGGGCGCGTCGAAGACATCGGCGAACGTCTCCCGGACGGCGTGGGTGATGAGCTGGCGGTTCACCCACGCGAAGTTGATGGCCGCGCACATCGCGCCGTAGTACGACGCGGCGAGCTCGGAGCCCGCGGGCGCGGCTGCGAGGTCCTTGTTCGGCAGCGACGCCAGGAAGTCGGGGTGCTCCTGTTCGATGCGGCGCAGGTAGTCCGAGCAGATCTGGTGGCCCAGGCCGCGGGAGCCACAGTGGATCAACACGACGACCTGGTCCTCGGCGAGCCCGAACGCCGCGGCGGTGTCGTCGTCGTAGACGTCGGTGACGCGCTGGACTTCCAGGAAGTGGTTGCCCGACCCGAGCGACCCCATCTGGCTCGCGCCGCGGTCGCGGGCCTTCTTCGAGACGGCGTCCAGATCGGCGTCGAGCCGCCGCCCCTCGTCCTCGCAGTGGCGGCGGTCCGCGGGAACGGCGTACCCTTCTTCGACACACCAGTCGATGCCGCGTTCGAGGGCGGCGTCCAGGTCGGCGTGCGTGCCGTCGTGGACGCCGCCGCCGCCCAGCCCGCAGGGGACGGCGTCGTACAGCGCGTCCACGAGCGCCGCTTCGCGGCCCTTGACGTCGTCGTAGGTGAGCGTCGTGGTCAGCATGCGGACGCCGCAGTTGATGTCGAAGCCGACGCCGCCCGGCGAGATGCAGCCGTCCTCGGCGTCGAAGGCGGCGACGCCGCCGACGGGGAACCCGTAGCCCTGGTGGCCGTCGGGCATGCAGAGCGCGGGGGCGACGGCACCGGGCATGCCGGCGACGTTGCGGAGCTGGGTGAGCGTGTTGTCGGTGCTGATCTGCGCCAAGAGGCTGCGGTTGGCGAGCACGCGCGCCGGCACCGACTCATCGCCGGTGTCCGCGAGCGCCCAGACGTCCGGCTCGACTTCGGTGAGCCGGTGGCCGTCGGCGTCGAAGGTGGACATGGCTGTTCGTCGGCCGCCCGCGCTGGAATACGTTTCGGCTACGACCCGGCGTCGTCACCGCGGGCTGCCGGCTGCGGGGTGGCTGTCCGGTCGTCCCAGGCGTCGAGCACGCGATCGAGGGACAGCGGGCCGCCACCGGTGACGAACAGCGCCGACACCATGCCGAACAGCGTGACGTGGGCCAACACCGGGTCGTCCGGCAGGCCGAACAGGGTCGTCGTCAACACGAGGAACGCGGTGGCCGCGGTGGCCCGCGTGAACAGCCCGAGCACGAACAACACGCCGACCGCAAGCTCCGTGGCACCGGCGCCGAGCACCCAGAGGCCGGGATCAACGGGGACGACCGTCGTCAGCTCGTATTTCTCGACCACCGCGAGCGCCCGCCCGGGGTGTGCGAGTTTCTCCCAGAACCCGAGCAGCGCGAAGTTGAACCCGAGGCCGGCGCGGATCACGGTGGGTGCGTAGCGTTCGAAGGGCCGAATGAGGTCGTTGAACCGGTCGACGACCGGATGCAGCGGGTCGAGTCGTCCGTACAGCGATCCGTCGGCGGCCGCGACCCGCTGGAGCAGGTGGTCGGCGCTCGGGCGGCCGCTGCCCAGCAGCGCGATCCCCAGGAACCCGCCGATGTACTCGCTCGCGAGCACGAGCTCGGGGTGGACGACGAGCTCCGCGAGGTAGGCGGTCAGCCCGACGAGGGCGACGGCGCGGGTGGCCAGCCCGAACAACAGCAGGAACCCGATGGTGACCTGGAAGACGCGGGTCGGCGATTGGACCGCCGGCGAGATGAAATAGCCGGTGAACCCCGCCCCGATCAGTGGCAGCCCGACCGCCAGCCGGAGCATCCACGGCATGAACGTGTGGTAGCCCGCGAGGGCGTCCCGGAGCGCGTGGACATCCGTGGCGGCCGGCTGGTAGCGGACTGCGACGACCAGGATCGTCACGACCGCGGCCGCGCCGGCCGCGACGATGGCGGCGTTCAGCGGCGTCGACAGCACGTCCACGAGGAACGCGATGGCGCGGTCCGTGGGCGCGCCGTCGGAGACGTACCTGACGTGACCCGGCGACGCGGGTGCGACTGGGGGCATGCTGTGTGGTCGTAGGCGCTGGACACGCAAAAGCCTCTCACACGTCGAAAACGACGTATGCGGCCCAGTCGTCGGGGTGCTCGCGAACGGCGTCGGGTGGCGTCCCCGCCTCGGCGCGGGTGGGGTCGCCGGGCGGCGTGAGCTGCATCTCCGAGTACGTCACCGCCTTGAGGTCGCGGGCGTGGACCGCGTCCAGTGGCACCCCTCGGGCTGACGCCGTGACGCGCCAGTCACCGCCGCCGGTGGGTTCATCGACGGTTGCAGCGTTGTCCACGGGCAACACGCCTTGCACGTCGCGCTCGTAGAGCAGCCGGGTGAGGTAATCGTACAGCGCCGCCTCCCGTGATTCCGCGCACTCGGACACCATGAGTTGTGCGCCGGTGGCCGGCACGTCGTCGTCGATCATCGCCGCCGCCATGCCGTCCGCGACCGCGCCGAACACGCCGCCGAGACTGTCGGCGGCCGCCGCCACGGCGATGTCGGCGGTGTGCTCGCGTAGCGCGAACGTCACGCGCCGCCCCCGCCTGGTTCGATGGTGTGCATTGGGTCTGCGAACGGCCAGGACGCCCGAAAGGATTTCGACGCCCCGGTTCCCCGTGCGGGACGGTGGAATTATAGTCGTCGCGACGCAACACTCTGGGGTGAGCGTCACGGTGGACAAACAGGTAGTGCCCCCGGGAAGCGGTGACTACCTTGAGGCGGCGTGGGCGCTGAAAGAACACATCCGGGAGCACGAGGGGCTCCTGAAACAACGCCGTGGGTTCTTCGCGAACGCCTATCGACGGGCCGCAGTGCACTGTTTTCTCGGCGGTGGTGACGACGAGCTGGTCGGGTTCGCGGCGGCGCGATCCGACGGCTACATCCTGTTTCTCGCGGTGGCGCCGGACTATCGCGGCGAGAACTTCGGCGAGCAACTCGTCGCGTCCGTCGCCGCCGACGCCGGCAAGGCCTCCTGTCACGCCCGCATGACCAACGAGAACGCCATCGGGTTCTACCGAAACCTCGGGTTCACCGTCGAGCGCGAGATCGAGGACTACTACGAGGACGGCACCGGCGCGTACTACCTCCGGCTGGGCGACCACGACCGCATCCGGGATCGCATCTCGGAGCTGCTGCGCGGCGGCCGATAGCTCAGTCCGCCCGCGTGGGCTGGGACTCCCGCACCGCAAACGACTGCTCGGGCACGCCACCGGCGTCGGGCTCCCCGATCCCGGTGACCGCGTGGAACACCGCAGTCGGGTCGTCGCTGACCCGCCAGCGCAGCCACGTGCGCGCAACGACGCTGAGCCGCCGCCGCAGCGTCAGCGTGGGCCGCTGTGAGAGCACGTCACAGTCCTGGGCGCGGATCAGGCGGTGCTGGTCGGCGTACATCACGGCCGCCGCGAGCACCGGGAACTGGCAGTCGGCAGGCAGGTGCTCGATGCCCGCGACGCCGTGGCGGTAGAGGCGCTCGGTGCGGTCGAGTTCGGCACGGATCGCGTCCCGGACCTGCGGGGTGGCCGATAGGGCGGCGATGTCGTCGTGGCTCGCGCCGTGGGCGGCCAGGGTCTGGCTGGGCAGGTAGATGCGGTCGTAGTCGAGTACGTCCTCCCGGACGTCCCGCAGGAAGTTCGTGAGCTGGAACGCCTCCCCCAGCGACGCCGCGTGTGGACGCGCGCGCTCCGGCTCCGGGGCGTCCATGATGGACAGCATCATGTATCCGACCGCGACCGACGACCCACGGAGGTACTCCGCCAGGTCGTCGTGGCTCCGGTAGCGCGCGGTGTCGACGTCCTGTTGCATGGCGTCGATGAACGTGGTGACCTCCTCGCGGGGGATGTCGTGATCCTCGCGGAGCGCGGCGAACGCCGCAAGCACGGGGTCGTCGGGATCGCGATCACCGAGGGCGGCCGCCCGCACGTGTGCCAGGCGGCGGCGCTGTTCGTCGGGCGGCCCGGGCGCCTCGTCGTCGACGATCTCGTCGGTGAGCCGGAAGAACGCGTACAGGACGTACGTGGGGTAGCGGACGCGCTCGGGGAGGAACCGGGTGGCGATGTGGAACGTCCGACCAGTGCGGCGCTGGACTGCCTTGCTCCGTCGTAGGTGTTCCGGTGAGACCATGGATGACAGTGCGTGTGCGGCGTTGCCTGACGCGCAATACGACCTGTGTGGACCTACACTCGTTTCGCGCCTCAAACCGACACCCCACTAGTTTGGGTGCTTTAGGTGCGCTAGTACTCGTGGTACACTTCCCCGCAGCGCCGACATTCGATGCGGGTCGCGCCGAACCACGGATCGATCTTCTCAACCGGACCGTGACACTCCGGACACACCCCCATCCCCTTGTCGTCGGCCGCGCGCACCGACAGATCGAGCATCAGGTCCTCTAACTCCTCGATCTGCTCGCGTTGCTCCTCGACGACCGCCTCCAGCTCGTCGACGCGTTGCTCGTAGGCCGCCGCCGAATCGAGATCGACGACGACGTCCTCACTGCGCTCCGTGGCCTCGCTGGCTTCCGATTCGGCGTCCGTCTCCGTGTGGTCTTGGGTGTCGGTCGCCTCCGCCGCCTGCTCTCCCGAGTTGTCGGCGTCTTCGCTCACAGCTAGTGGTAGGCGCTCGCCCGTTTCAAACACGGACCAAACTGGTGGCCCCTCGGCGTGGCGTCGCTCACACCAACTGGCGCATGTACACCCCAACGCCAACCACGACGATCGCGAACCCGACGTTCAGCGCGCCCGGCACCCGCTGGCCCCGCGAGATCCGGACGAGTCCGAACGCCGCGATGGCGACGGCAACCATCACATGCACCGCGACGACGAGATCCTGCTTCTCCATACCGCCGCTTCGACCGGCGGCGTCTTCAACGATGTGCCAAACCATCACCCCGCGCCGTCGACCGACGGGGCCGTCGTCTCGATGGCGCGGCGCAGGTGGCGCTGGGTGACGACCAGCCCGCTGGCGTCGGTGGCGTCGAACTCCGTCTCGCGGAGGTGGTCCTCCATCGCCAACAGCGCACCCTCGCGGACGACACCCGCGATGTCGCTGCCCGTGTAGCCGGTCGTGGCGGCGGCCAGCGCGGTGGTGTCGATGCGTCCGGTCGCCACGCCGTCGAGTTGCACCTCGAAGATCGCGGCCCGGGCGTCCTGGTCCGGGATCGGAACCGCGACCTGGGTTTCGATCCGCCCCGGGCGAAGCAACGCAGGGTCCACCGACTCCCGACGGTTCGTCGCCGCCAACACCGCAACCGAACCGCGGGGCGACAGCCCGTCTAGCTCGGTCAGCAGCTGGGAGACGACGCGCTCGGACGCCCCCGTGTCGGTGTCGTGGCGGGCCGGCGCGAGCGAATCAACCTCGTCGAGGAACACCACGGCGGGCGCGAGCCGCCGCGCGCGCTCGAACAGGTCCCGAACGCCGCGCTCGCTCTCGCCCACGTAGCGGTTCATCAACTCCGGGCCGTCGACGGACAGGAAGTTCGCGTCCGTGGACGCCGCCACGGCCTTCGCGAGCATCGTTTTCCCGGTTCCCGGCGGCCCGTGTAACAACACGCCGGTCGGCGCGGCCGCGTCCAAGCGCTCGAACAACGCCGGATACCGCTGGGGCCACTCGACGGTCCGCACCACCTCGCGTTTCGCGCGGTCGAGCCCGCCGATGTCCTGGTAGGTGGTCGTCGGCGTCTGCACCGACGCGTCGCGGAGCGTGGACGGACCCACGGCGTCCAGGGCGGCTTCGAGGTCGCGCTTGCGGATCACCGGCGGGCCGGCCGCGCTGCCGGCAGCCCTGGTCGCGGCGTCGACGAGTACGGCGGTCAGGTCCGCGCCGGTGTACCCGTGGGTTCGGTCGGCCACCGCGTCCAGCGACACCGCGTCGGCGAGCCGAACGCCGTCCGTGTGTACGTCGAGGATGGCGCGCCGAGCGGCCGGATCAGGCACGCCGACGCGCACCTCCGCGTCGAAACGCCCGCCCCGCCGGAGCGCCGGATCAACGGCGTCGGGATCGGTGGTCTCCCCGACCACCACGACTGTGTCGTGGCCCCGGACGCGGTCGAGCAGCCACCCGAGCGCCGACGGCGACCCACGACCGCTGGCGCCGTCCGCCGTCGGGTCGGGGGCGGCCGCGGCCAGCGACTCCACGAACACCACACAGCCCGGCTCGGCGTCCCGGGCGGCGTCCAACACCGCCGCCAGCGCGTCCCGGTCGCCGGCGTCCTCGGGGGCCACCGACTCGACCGCCAGGTCGGCGGCCGCCGCCACCGCACGCACGAGCGTCGTCTTCCCGGTGCCTGCCGGCCCGTGGACGAGCACGCCGGCCGGCGGCCGCACGCCGACGGCGGCGTACGAATCGGCGACCAGCGGCGCGACGACGAGCCGCCGGAGCGCACCGCGTTCGTCGTCGAGCCCGCCGACCCTGGTGTCGGCCGGCGTCGCGTGCTCCGCGTCCGCGTGCCCGCTGTCGGCGGCGTGGCCCGTGAGCGTGATCGCCGTGTCGGCGGTGACGGTGACAGGACCGCCCGGCGTCGTGTCCTCGACGTCGAGGGTTACCACGACGGTGCCACTGAACAGCGGCACGGCGATGCGGTCGTCCGCGACCAGGTGACGCCCGGCGAGCGCGCGTGCAAGCGCGTCGGCGTCGCCCTCCAGGGTCGACGACGTGGCCGGTGCCACGGTGAGCCCGGCTGCCGGACTGGGATCGGCGGGCGCAACCGTGACCGTGTCCGTCGGGCCGACGTTCCGCAGCACATCCGCGCCCGCGAGCCCGCTGCTGGCCGCGATGGCTGTGGTGTCGGGGCCGACAGTCGCAACGGTTTCCTCGCTGCCGGTGACGGTGACGGCGTCGCCCTCCGCCACCCCGATCCGCTGGCGGGTTCCGGCGGTGAAACTGAGCTGGCCCGAACCGACGGCCGGCGCGTCGGCTGTCCTGTCGGCGGCGTCCCTAAGGGTGACACGCACCCGCGTCATCCGCCTCCTGCCTCCGGTAGCACACCTACAGGTTGCCGCTCAATGCTAAAGCCCCATCCCCCATGTGTTTGGGTGTTCGAGCGTGCCGCGACATGTGGGAGTTTCTACCAAATTGATTGGGGGCTGTAGTTACCCACCCACGCCACCATCATCCACACGTCGGACGACGCCAACTCCACACCACTCATCCATGTTCACGGTCGAACAACAGGCCACAATCGACGCGCCGCCCGGCGACGTCTTTTCCTTCCTCGATGACCCTCGGAACCACGTCAAGATCACGCCCGGACTCATCACCGTCACGGACGTCGAAGCGCTTGCCAGTGGCGGCAAACGAGCCAAATACCGATACAAACTCGCCGGCGTCGAACTCGTCGGCACTGTCGAAGACATCGAACGCGTGCCCGAGCGCCGGCTCGTCCAGGAGCTGACGGGCGCCATCGACGGCACCATCACGTACCGGCTCTCCGGCGACGACACCACGTCGCTGACCTACGAGGCCGAGTACGACCTGCCGGACACGGTCATCGAATCGGTGCTGGCCCCGATCGCAAAAGCATACAACAAACGGGAAGCCGCCGCCACCGTCGACAACCTCACGACGTTCCTCGAACACTGACACGGATCCGCCACAGCCGGCGTGTGGCCCGCGTCACTCCTCGAAGAACGCGCCGACGAGCTTCTGCTTGGCAGCCTGCAGATGCTGGTGGTACGTCGACGGCACGATATCCATCGACTCCGCGAGCTGCTTGCCCTCCGCGCGCCGCGGCCACTCGAAGTAGCCGCTCACGTACGCCTTCTGGAGGGCGGTGAGCTGCCGGTCAGTCAGGTCGTTGCGCAACTCCTCGCGGAACCCATGCGGGGTCTGCTCGGGATCGTCCTCGTGGTACGCGACCAGCTCCACGTCGGCGTACTTGTCCCGCAACGTGCTCAACACCCGCCGCGCCGCCCCCTCGGTTCCGACCCGGACGTCGAGCTCCAGCGTCGTCCGGTCGGCGTGCATGCGGATGACACGGCTCCCACACTCGGAGAGCACGTCCACCAGCGGCGAACTCGACAGATCGAACTGCACCACGCTCTCGTCGTCGGTCGAGACGATGACCTCGGCGTCCTGGACGGCGTCGTAGCCCAACGCGGTGTCGACGACCGCCTGGGGGTCGTCGTGTGGCGTTGTCACGAGCATGAGCACGCCCTGCGTCTGGCTGTCCGCGATCGTCGCCTCCTGCTCGAAGGTGGTGTCTGTCGCCCCCGCCAACTCGACCAGGAACAGCGCCGTGTCGGACAGCTCGACGCCGATGTTCAAGACGGTGTCCGTGGCGATGGTGCGCCGGGTCAACGCGTCGTTGATCGACGCGCCGGTCGTGCGGCCAAGCGAGCGCAACAACACCTGTTCGCGGTCGTCGATGCGGTGTTCGGCCGTCGACACGGCGAGCACGCCGTAGGTCGTCGACCGGTACGTGACCGGCACCAGCACGCACGCGTCGCCGTCGGCGGTCCCGGAGACGTCGTCGGCGTCCGTGCTCACGAGCGCTTCGCGCTGCTCGACGACGTCCTGAAGCAACGCAACGGCCTCGCCGGCGGACGCGAGATCGAAGACGTCGCCGTCGCATCCCTCACAGTCCCCCGCTGCCTCCGCGACCGTGATCGTGTCCTCGGTCGCGTCGTACCGCCCGAACCACGCGCCGGCGTACTCGCCGCCGGTGCCGATGCGGTCGGTGATCCGGGTTTCGATCTCCTCCCGGTCGGCCGCCCGCACTAACGCCGACGTGACATCGTTCATCAGGCCGTTCACGCGGTCCAGCAGTCGATCCAGGGACTGGCGTTCCCCCTGGAGCTCCTGTTGGGCCGCCATACGCTCGGAGACATCCATCTGGAACCCGACGTAGTGTGAGACGGTGCCGTCCTCGTCGTAGATCGGGCTGATGTCCACCTGGTTCCAGAACAGCGACCCGTCGCGGCGGTAGTTCCGCAACACGACCTGGGTGTCGTGGTCCTCGGTGATCGCGGTCCAGAACTCCGCCACGCGGTCCTCGTTGGTCTTCGGCCCCTGGAGGAAGCGGTGGTTCGCGCCCACGACCTCGTCGGGCGAATACCCCGTGATGTCCTCGAAGGAGTCGTTGATGTAGATGATCGGCTCCTCCGGGTCGGTGGCGTCCGAGATCGTGATCCCGATCGGGGCCTCGTCGAGGGCTTGCTCTTTGAGGCGGCGCTCGGACTCCACGGTCAGATCGGAGATCGGCATCCGCGTCTCGGTGTCCTCGGAGTGGGCGGGCGCGCTCTGCTCGATGCGGTCGGCGATCGCCGCGGTCGCGTCCCCGGACACCGCCGGCACCAGCCCCGTCGCGTCGGCGTCGACGGCGCGCCGCGCAACGTCCTCGTCGACGGCTGTCGGCACGACCACGACCGGGAACTCCGCGTGGGTCTGCCGGACTGCTTCCAGGAACGCCACGCCGTCGAAGCCATCCGGCTCGTGGACGGCGACCACACAGTCGATGTCGGGATCGTCGACGCGGTCGCGTGCGGCCACGAAATCACGGATCTGGGTCACGTCGAAGCGGCCGTCCTCGTCGAGGTCACAGGCAGCCGGCCCCGTCTCCGGGTCGCTGCCCGCGAACAACACGCCGATCGTCGTCGCGCCGGCGGCGGTCTCGGACTCGGTGTTCTGGACGCTCGTCATGGGACGTACCAGATGCCGCGAGTGCGGTCAAGCCACCCGCCGACGACGACGTGCGGGAGCGCGATGATGCTCACGAAGATGCTCCAGAACGCGACCAAGCCCACGAGGATCCCACCACCACCCAGGGGCTGTGGGGACAGCAGCCAGAGCACGGCCGCCAGGCCGAACGTGGCGACGCTGCCGACGATGAGCACCGCCCACGAGGCGAGCGTGGCGCGCGCCGGGTCGTCGGCGTCCAGGGCGTCGAGCACGCCGGTGGCGTCTGCCTGCGTCACCGCCGTGTCGTCGACGGCCGACGATCGGGCCACCTGGCGGGCCGAGTACCACAGCGGGAAGTACAGCCCGACGGCGATGACCACCGGAACGAGCGCGAAGTACGCGATCAACAGCAGCGTCTCGGCGGCGTCGGCGAGGAACGACCCGGTGCCGGCCGCCCGCCGGTAGCCGAGCCCCAGGTGCGCGACCACGAGCGCCCCGTACCCGCCGCCGAGCACGAGCCGCCGGGTTGCGATATCACCGCCGAGCGCCGACACGGCGCTGGGGTCGAAAATCGAGATCATGACCGAGCTGAACGCGTAGAACACGTCCGTCCAGAACAACATGGGAACCACCATCACCGCGCCGCCCCGGACGACGGCGGCGAGCCACCGCTGGGGGCGCGTGCGCAAATGGTCAGTTCCGTAGAGGGCGTCCATCGACTGCACGCCACCGAACCCACCTTTGGCGACGGCCACCGTGACTGCCAGCCCCAGTCCGGCGACGGGCGCGACGAAAAACAGCGCGCCGAACGCCGCGATCCCGACCAGGTAGGCGACGATATACTTGCCCTGGAAGGAGGCAGCCCGTCGCCGCAGGTTCTCGAAATGCTCGTAGCCGCCGTGCGGGAGGTTCATCGCGACCATACCCAACAGGTAGACGCCCGCCTGGACCTCCAGTGGGACCGCGAAGCCCGCGCCGTATCCGACCGCGAACGCGGCGGCAAGCGCGAGCAGTGACAGCCGCGACACGGTCAACGGGAGGTCGCCGGCTGCCTCCGGCACGAGCCACGACGGGACGAACTGCGACCTATTGCTCATATGAATACACACGTCACTACCGAGCATCAAAAAAGACCCAAGCTAGTGGGGTATCAGAACTGGAGAATATTTAAGGAACGGGAAGACACACCCGGGAGTAGTGCCGATCACCGACCTCCACTGTCCGCGGTGCGGATCCGACGTGAAGATGGGGCTCCCGATGGGTGCAACCGTGAAGTCCGTCACGGCTGCGTCACGACAGGAGCCGACCAGCGACACCCAGAAGGTGCGAACGGTTGAGTGCCGCAACGATCACGAGTTTTTCGTGCGCTTCGAGTGGTAACACGCGTGCACGCACCGACTTCACCGCGGGTGTTTCGACGCCAGCCGGCCGTTGAACCAGCAGGCAGCGGGCATTTCACAGCCGCTGTGGCCCACACACTCGGTGGGGTGCGCTATTTTGGTATGGTTCGGAATCCGCGTGTCGGCTCCGTGTCTGACGGTTCATCGGTCTAAATTCCGTCACGAGCGTACCATACTGATTGGGTCGTAGAGTTACACACATATCCTCGTTAGGTACTGTTGCATGTTGGAGTTATTGCCAACAGCAGTGGAGGGGGTATCGCAGGCCCAGATCACCGGACGTCCGGAGTGGATCTGGCTAGCGCTCGGTACGGCGCTAATGGGACTCGGGACGCTCTATTTCCTCGTGAAAGGGATGGGCGTCTCGGACCCAGATGCAAAGAAATTCTACGCCATCACGACGCTCGTCCCAGCCATCGCGTTCACGATGTACCTCTCGATGCTGCTGGGGTATGGCCTCACAATGGTACCGTTCGGTGGGGAGCAAAACCCCATCTACTGGGCGCGGTACGCTGACTGGCTGTTCACCACGCCGCTGTTGTTGTTAGACCTCGCGTTGCTCGTTGACGCGGATCAGGGAACGATCCTTGCGCTCGTCGGTGCCGACGGCATCATGATCGGGACCGGCCTGGTCGGCGCACTGACGAAGGTCTACTCGTACCGCTTCGTGTGGTGGGCGATCAGCACCGCAGCGATGCTGTACATCCTGTACGTGCTGTTCTTCGGGTTCACCTCGAAGGCCGAAAGCATGCGCCCCGAGGTCGCATCCACGTTCAAAGTACTGCGTAACGTTACCGTTGTGTTGTGGTCCGCGTATCCCGTCGTGTGGCTGATCGGCAGCGAAGGTGCGGGAATCGTGCCGCTGAACATCGAGACGCTGCTGTTCATGGTGCTTGACGTGAGCGCGAAGGTCGGCTTCGGGCTCATCCTCCTGCGCAGTCGTGCGATCTTCGGCGAAGCCGAAGCGCCGGAGCCGTCCGCCGGCGACGGCGCGGCCGCGACCAGCGACTGATCGCACACGCAGGACAGCCCCACAACCGGCGCGGCTTTTCAACGACACACGATGAGTCCCCCACTCGGTCTTGTACTCGCACGATCGCGCGACGACGGCGACGCCGACGGCGACTTTCCAGCGTCGCTCAACAGGCTGGCTGTCGTCGCGCTCGCTGGTGCGGCTCTCGTCGGTGCGGCGGGTCTGTTCGCCGTGCCGTTCCTGCGGTCGTTCGGCATGACGTTTTGGGAAGCGTTCACCGTTGTTGGTGTCTCCGAGTTCGTCTCGGCCATCGTGGCGGCCCTCGCGGGCTACCACCTCTACACCACGCCCGACGACTAGCAGGGCCCGCTGGCGAGCCATCACTCCCGCTGTGGCGAGGCGACGGCCGTTCTGTACCGCTACCGCCGGCCCGGAGTCCGGGACATCGGCGGGGCGATGCGCATCGAACGGTCACCCCACGATTGCCGGCATGCACCGGGCGCCGAGTCGGTTCGTCCGGCCGAGACGCGCTGTCGGTCCCGGTGAGACGACACTGATTTACCCGCGGTCGGCGTACTGCCGTCCCGACATGGAGGAACGGACCCGTGCGTATCTCCGGGGGCGGTTCGGCGACGTGTACCGCCGTGCGGAGATCGACCTCCCCCCGCGCGCCGACGACCGCGAGTGGGGGTATATCCCGTGGACTGCCGGCCCCGACACGACGATGGTTCGGCACAAATCCACGCTGGATCTGGGGTCGATGGCGTCGTTCCTCGAACGGAAATGCCCCCGGCACGTCTATTTCTCGGCGGGCACCTACGACGCTCCGGGGGCGGCGACGATGGACGAAAAACACTGGCAGGGCTCGGATCTGGTGTTCGATCTCGACGCCGACCACCTGCCGCGTGTCACCCTCGGGGAGGATTCCTACGCGGAGATGCTGTCGAAGTGCAAGGACGCACTGCTGCGGCTGCTCGATTTCCTCGAGCGCGATTTCGGGTTCGAGGAGCTGACCGTGACGTTCTCCGGCGGCCGCGGATACCACGTGCACGTCCGCGATGCGGGCGTCTACGAGCTCGGCAGCGAGGAGCGCCGGGAGATCGTCGATTACGTGCGCGGCAACGACCTGGCGTTGGAGACGCTGGTCGAGGCTGAACCCGTCGGCGGCCGCGGGCTAGAGAACCCCACCGAGAAGCGGATGCTGCCGGCCGACGGCGGCTGGGGCCGTCGGGTCACCACCCGCCTCGAAGCGTTCGCCGACGACCTCATCGAGCGCGGCGAGGACGACGCCGTGGCGACGCTCACGGAGTTCGATGGCGTCGGAGAGAGATCGGCGCGGGCCATCTACAACGTGGTCGCGGACAACACCACGGCGGTGAAGCGTGGAAACGTCGACGTGCACCCGGCGTTCCTGACGGTCGCGCGGCGCTACATCGACGAGACCGTCGCGGCCGAGCAGGCACCCATCGACGAGCCGGTGACCACCGACACGAACCGCTTGATCCGGCTGCCCGGATCGCTGCACGGCGGCAGCGGGCTGGAGGTGCAGCGCCTCGACCGTGCCGCACTCGATGACTTCGATCCGCTCGTCGACGCCGTTCCGGAGACGTTCGTCGGCCACGACATCGCCGTCGAGCTACCCACAGAGCACACCGTCGAGCTGCGTGGGGAAAGCCTTACAGTCGGGCCGGGCGTGAGCACAGTTCCAGAGTACGCGGGCGTCTTCATGATGGCCCGCGGTACCGCCGAGAAGGCCACAGAATGAACTTAGACGACTTACGGGCGGCACAAACACAGGAGCGCGCGACCGACGGCCTGCAGGATCTCCAGGAGTCGTTTTACGCGGACGTCGCGGCGTTCATCGAGTCACTGAAAGACCGCCGCGACGACGCCGCGGCCGCGGCCACCGATCCGTTCGGCGATCCGGAGGTCCAGGAGCTCACGGACAAAATCGAGACCGCCGAGCAGGTCACGGAGGCCATCTACGAGCGCCGCATGGGGAAGCTCGTCAAGCAGGCCAGCCTCGCGGCCGCTGGGATGCCCGACGACCAGGGCGGGCTCACCGCCGAGGAGCGCGACCTGTACGGTGACCTGGTTGCCCGCATCGAGGACAACAAGGCGCACGTGCTCGACGTGATCGCGGGCGACGCGGCCAGTGCGCGTCCCGATGACGACGACCCGGCCGATCCTGGCTCCCCGGCCCCAGACAGCGATAACGATGACGCGTCCCCCGGGGACGCTGGCCCGCCGGCGGGCGGCTCCTCGGTGGCTGCCGCAATGGGCGGTGACGACGGCGGGACCCTCGACTCGCCACCGGCTCCGGAGCCCCCGGGGGACGGTGGGGCAGACCGGGTTGACACGACCACCGATGGCGGCGTGCAAAGCGAACCCGCAGACGACGCCGGCGTGCCCGACAGCGGCGACGCGGCGACCGCCCGGGTTCGTGTCCGAGTGACCGACACCGTCGGTGAGATCCTCGGCGTCGACGAGCGACCCTACGACCTCGAAGCCGGCGACGTGGTCACGCTCCCGGAGGCGAACGCCGACCCGCTCATCGAGAAAGACGCCGCCGAGAAGCTGGACTGAAGCCGGGCGGGCGACGGCCTGCTGTCGGTCGCTACGGGACGAGCGCAGCGTGCGTTCGACACAGCCAGGCGTCGTTCCGGGGCGGCGCGTCGGTCAGCGGAACGCTCCGGACGCGGGTTCGTCGTCGGTCGGCGTGTCCGCGGTGTTGAACCGCTGTTCGATCTCCTCGTAGTTCTCCTTGACGTCCGCGTCGACGCTGGCCGTGACCTCCCCGAGCGCGGCCTCGAAGTGCGCCATCGTTACGCGGACGTTCCCCACGGAGTCGCTGGCGTCGGCGGGGTCGACGGAGTTGATGAACTCGCGGGTGGCGTTCATCGTGGCCTCCCGGACGAGCGCCTCCACGTCCGCGCCGACGAACCCGTCCATCCGCTGGGCCACGGCGTCGAGATCGACGTCGTCCGCGAGGGGTTTGTCGCGCGTGTGCACGTCGAGGATCGCGCGGCGCGCGTCGGCGTCGGGCACCGGCACGTGGATGTGGCGGTCGAGGCGACCCGGCCGCAGCAGCGCGTCGTCGATGAGGTCCGGCCGGTTCGAGGTCGCAACCACGACCACGTCTTCGAGGGCCTCGATGCCGTCCAGTTCGGTGAGCAGCTGGGAGACGACGCGCTCACCCACGCCCGAGTCGCTGGTCGCGCGCCCGCGCTGGCCCGCGATGGCGTCGATCTCGTCGAAGAACACCACTGTCGGGGCGTTCGACCGCGCCTTCTCGAACACCTCACGGACGCCCTTCTCGGACTCGCCGACGTACTTGTTCAGCAGCTCCGGGCCTTTCACGGAGATGAAATTCGAGTTCGCCTCGTTGGCGACGGCTTTCGCCAACAGCGTCTTGCCGGTGCCCGGCGGGCCGTACAGCAACACGCCTTTGGCGGACTGGAGATCCATCTCGGAGAACACGTCCGGGTAGTCCAGGGGCCACTGGATGGTCTCCCGCAGGCGTTCTTTGGTGTCCGTGAGGCCGCCGACGTCCGCCCACGTGGTGTCCGGCACCTCCACGAACACCTCCCGGAGCGCGGACGGCTCGATGCCGTTCAGCGCGCGCTTGAAGTCGGCTTCCGTGATCGAGATGGATTCCAGGAGTTCGGCGTCGATCTCGTCGGATTCCAGGTCGATGTCCGGGCGCACCCGGCGCAGTGCGTTCATCGCGGCCTCCTTGGCGAGGCTCTCGATGTCCGCGCCGACGAAGCCGTGGGTGCTCTCGGCGTAGTCGTCGAGGTCGATGTCCTCGACCAGCGGCATGCCACGCGTGTGCACCTGCAGGATCTCCTTGCGGCCGTCTTGGTCGGGGACGCCGATCTCGATCTCGCGGTCGAAACGCCCGCCCCGGCGGAGCGCGGGGTCGATGGCGTCGACGCGGTTGGTCGCCGCGATGACCGTGACGTCGCCGCGGTCCTCCAGGCCGTCCATGAGGCTCAACAGCTGGGCGACCACGCGGCGCTCGACGTCGCCCTGGGTTTCGCCTCGCTTGGGCGCGATGGAGTCGAGCTCGTCGACGAAGACGATCGCGGGGGCGTTCTCCTCGGCCTCGTCGAAGACCTCGCGGAGCTTCTCCTCGCTTTCGCCGTAGTATTTGCTCATGATCTCCGGGCCGGAGATCGTCTCGAAGTGCGCGTCGATCTCGTTGGCGACGGCTTTCGCGATGAGCGTTTTGCCAGTGCCGGGTGGGCCGTGGAGGAGCACGCCTTTCGGCGGGTCGATGCCGAGTTGCTGGAAGAGCTCGGGGTGACGCATCGGCAACTCGATCATCTCCCGCACCTGTTCGAGTTCGCCGTCGAGGCCGCCGATGTCCTCGTAGGTGACGTTCGGCGTGGGGTCGCCGGTCTCGGCTGCCTCACCGGCCCCCGGCGCGATCTCTTCGGCGGGGCGCTCGGAGAGCTGGATTTCGGTGTCGTTGCTGACGACGACCGTGCCGCTGGGCTCGGTTTCGGCGATCTTGACCGGGATCTGTTGGCCGGAGATGGTGCTCATGCCGCCGAACCCGAACGAGATGGGGATGGTTTGCCCCGCGGTGACCGGGCGGCCGTTGAGCCGGTCACGAACCATCGGCGCGATGTTGCCGCGCACGCGAAGGTTCTGCGGGAGGGCAACGGTGACGCCGCCGGCGGGCTTGATGTCCGCGGGTTCGACGGTGACTTGATCGTCGATCCCGACGTCGGCCTCCTTGCGCAGCCGTCCGTCGATGCGGACGACGCCGTCGCCGTCGTCTTCGGGGTAGCCCGGCCAGACGCGGGCGACCGCGCGCCCGTGGTCGCCCTGTCCGTCGATAACCACGTAGTCGCCGTTTTCGAGCGCCAGCTCGTCCATGGAGTCGCGGTCGACGGCGGCGAGACCGCGACCTGCGTCCTTCTGTTTGAGTGGTTTGACCGTGAGTTTCATCGTGACACCTCGACTGTTACGACGCCGTTGTTGATGAAGGCCCGCGTTGAGTCACCGTCCGGAACGGGGAGTTCGTACTGGTCGGTCGGCGAATCGTCGCGGGTGACGATCGCGGTGTCCTGGACGACGTCGACAGCAACGCGGTCGTCGTCGACTCCGAGGTCGGCGGCGACGATCACCGCATCGCCGTAGTCGTAGCGTCGAACCAACGGATCCGATTCGGTGAGATGGGGTTTCGAAGTCATATTACTAACGTAAGGTAATCGTTCAGCACACTTAAACCCTTCGTCCAGTTGTGGGGGACGTGATGGGGTTTCCCGACGACAAGTAGAATTGCGGTTCACACCGTCGTAGGTCTTATGCCCTTGGTTGCTCTCGCCGCAACCATGGAGACGCTTGCCCACCACGGACGGTCGACAGCCTACCGCGTCCGTGGGTCCGCAGACGCACCCACCGTGTTGTTCGTCCACGGCAGCGGCGGCACCCACGCCGTCTGGAAAGCACAGCTGGCGCGCCTCGCGGACACGTATCGGGTCGCCGCCCTGGACCTACCGGGGCACGGCGACAGCGACGACATCGAAACCGACCCTGGCCCGGAGACGCTTGACGCGTACGCGGCGGACGTGCGCGCCGTCGCCGCCGATGTCGGTGCGTCCGTCCTGGTGGGGAACAGCCTCGGTGGTGCGGTCGTGCTCACTGCAGTCCTCGACGGAGGCGTTGAGCCGGCCGCCGTGGTGCTTGCCGGATGTGGCGCAACGCTCGCGGTCGCCGACTCGCTTCGCGCCTGGCTCGCCGGCGATGGCCCCGGGTTCGAGCGGGCACTGGCGTTCCTCCACGACAGCGGCCGGCTGTTCCACGACCCCGACGACCGCACGCTCGCCCTCTCGAAGGACGCAATGCGGGACTGCGGGCGCGCCGTCGTCAACCGCGACTTCCGGTCGTGTCACACCTTCGATGTCCGGACGCGACTCTCGGAGATCGACAGCCCGGTGTTCGCGCTCACCGGTGATCACGACCACCTCACACCGCCCTCGGCCCACGAGTTCCTCGCGGAACACGTGCAGACAGGGGGGTGGACGACGCTCCCGGATGCCGCACACCTCTCGATGCTCGAAACACCCGACCAGTTCAACGACGCCCTCGATGCGTTTCTCAGTGACCCCGCGCTAGTGGGCCGCCGATAGCGGTGGCACTGCCGTGTGCGGCGAGTCACTTACCAAGCTACAGGCAGTATACGTTCCCGATGACACACGTCTCCGCGGTGGTTGCCTAGATGGGAACATTCATTTCCTCCCGACCGTTCGGTAGGCATAGAGGCCAAGCGGTTCGGCACCAGGGCACGACGACACGACCGACACAGTAGATCGGACCCTCACCGACTCACGCACGGCTCTTTCCGATGTCACAAACAACGCACTGAGATGAATTCCAACCGAAAACGTACTTCACGAAGACATGTTTGACTCCCAATCAGTAAGCAAACACGCATCGCGTATAACTGTTCTGGCCGTTGTGGTTCTCATCACGCTCTCGGCAGTTCCGTTGTCCGTGAGCGCGGCCGACAACACCGTCACGGGGAAGCCCGACATCTCGCTTTCCTCGCCTGACGGTCCCGTCGGCGCTGAATCAGCACACGCGTTCACCGTCACGGTGTCGAACTCCGGGACGCTGATCCAGGGCGGACAGGACCAATACGAGCGCGAGGTCCAAACGGCAGAGGCCCTCAAACTCGACATCGCGACGGAGAAACTGGACGCCAACATCACCCCGAAAAGCGGGACGTACACGATCAGTAGCCTCCCCAGCGGACAGGGCACCGACGTCAAGTTCCAACTCGAAGTCGGGGACGTCGAGCCCGGGACGTACCGCATCCCGATCGACATCGCCTACGAACACACGCGATCGGTTTCCTACGGCCGATTCCAGGAAGCCTCCCGCACGAAAACCGAGGAGGAATCCACCCAGTACGTCGACATCACCATCGAGGACAAACCACAGTTCTCGATCGTCTCGCAGGGCGAAAACGAGATCTACGGCGGCGACACCGGGCAACTCTCGCTCGACGTCAAGAACACGGGCACCGAGACGGCGACCGACGCCTCGGTGCAGCTCAGCAGCCAGTCCCCGACGCTGTACTTCGGGCAAATGACCAGCCCCCAGCCCAAGACGAGCGTGTACATTCCGGCGCTTGACCCCGGCGAAACAGCGAACATCTCCGCGAAAGTCGGCGCGGAATCCAACGCCGATGCCGGCGACTACCCGATCAACGCCGTCGTCGCCTACACCAACAGCAACGGCGTGACGCGGAAATCCGACTCGCTGACTGCCGGCGTGTCCGTCCAGCCCGAACGCACGTTCGAACTCCGGAACGTCGACACGGAGAAGTTCCGGGTCGACGAGTCCGACGCCGAGATCCACGGCGAAGTCGTGAACACCGGCTCGGGATCCGCGAACAACGTCGCCGTCCGCCTGGGATCGATCCCGGGCATCGAGCCGACCAACGGGGAGTCCGCGGTGGGTGACCTCGCGCCCGGCGAGTCCAAGCCCGTGTCGTTCACCGTCGCGATCCCAGGCTCCGCTGAGCCCGGCAGCAACTCCTTCCCGTTCAACGTCGAATACGAGAACGACAACGGTGACGTGCGGACGATCTCCAGTCCGCTGCGCCAACCCCTCGAAATCGGCGCCGAGCGAGACCCCTTCGAGGTCGTCAACGTGAGTACGTCGGTCTCCCCCGGCGGTAGCGACACGGTCGCGGTCTCCCTACGGTACCAGGGCGACGAGCCGGTGTCCGCCGCGAACGCCAAGCTGTTCGTGAGTGATCCGCTGTCGACGTCCGACGACGGCGCGTACCTCGGCGAACTGCAGCCCGGCGAAACCACCACAGCGACGTTCACCGCCAGCGCCGACAGCGCGGCGATCACCAAAGAGTACGACGCATCGGTGGAAGTGCGCTACGACGAACCGGACGGTGACACGAAATACACGGACGGCCTCACGGTCGGGGTGCCGGTGTCGCCCCAGTCCGGCGGGCTCCCAGTGCCGCTGCCAGTCATCATCGGACTCGTTGTGGTCGTGGCTGGCGTGGGCTACGTCCTCTACCAGCGCCGGTGAGCGCAGCCTGGAACTAATCCATGCCCAAACTACGTAGTGCGTTCGCTTCGATTGGTGATCGCGTCCAAGCGCGGCCAGTCGCAACACTGCTCATCGCAGGACTGCTCATCCTGGTTGCGATCGGCGGCGCCGCACAGATCACGAGCGTCACCGGAGACGACGCGTTCGTCGGGAGCAACCCCACCTACGAAGCGTTCTCCGATTCGTTCGACCACGGGAACATCGCGGTGCTCATTCGGGGTGACATCACGGAGCCGTCGGCGATCGAGGCGATCGACCGCTACGACAGGCGGATGTCACAGACACAGGACGTGTATGCAGTGCGCAGCCCCGCCGACCAGGTGCGGGCTGCGTACGGCCGCATCCCGGACTCGAAGTCGAAAATCGAGTCCGTGATCGGGTCCCCCGATTACACCACGATCCAGATCGCCACCGACACCGACCTCACACAACAACAGCAACGCCCGATCTACACCGAGGCTGTGAGCACCAGCGACTGGGCGCGGTTCCCCGCCAGCGTGACCGCCACCGTCACGGGTGACGCGGCGTTCTCCGCGCAGCTCTCGACGGTCATCCAGCAGAGCACGCAGAAGCTGCTGGGGCTGGCAGTCGGCCTGATGGTGATCGCGTTGTTCTTCCTGTTCCGCGGGGTTCGACTCCGCCTGCTGCCCATCGTCGCCGTCTTCGTGGGCGTCATCTACACGTTCGGCGCGATCGGCTACGGCGGGATCCCGAACTCCACGATGACGAGCGCGGTGTTCCCCATCCTGATCGGGCTGGGGATCGACTACTCCGTGCAGTTCCACGAGCGGTACGAAGAGGAACTAGAGACGCATCCGCCCCGCGAGGCGCTCCCGAACGCCCTCGGCGGGGTTGGGCCGCCGGTCCTCATCGCGATGCTCGCGGCAGCCCTCGGGTTCGGTGCGACCTGGGTGTCGACGTCCTCGCCGGCGATCATCTGGTTCGCACAGACGTCCATCCTCGGCGTGTTGCTCACGTACGCCGCCGGCATCCTGGTGTTGCTCGCCGGGCTGACGATCTACATCCGGCGCTGGGGCGACGACAGTCCGGCGGCGGCCGACGGCGGGGACCCCGAGGCCGCGCACGCTGAGGTCGACGACGACTCACGCATCGGCCTCGTCGGGTCGACGCTCGGCCGAACGTCTCGGATCCTCGCAAGCCACCCGATGACGGTGCTTGCGATCGCGCTCGTCCTGTCGGGCGTCGGCTTCCAGGTCGCCAGTTCGCTGGGGACGCTCGCGGACACCGAAGAGTTCATCCCCCAGGACTTGCCCGCGTACGTCGACCTCCAGCAGTTCCGCTCTCAGACCGGTGGCGGAACGAGCACCAGCTACGACGTGCTCGTCACCGGCACCCACCTCAAACACCCTGAGACGTTGCGCTGGATGGACGGCCTCAACGACGTTGCCACACAAGCCCCACTAGTCGAAGGCGTGGACACGCCCGCTGGGGCTGTGAAACAGTACAACGGCGGTGAGATCCCGCGCACGACCAGTGGCGTCGAGCGCGTCCTCGCGCAGATGCCGACCGAGCAGCGCCAGCGGTATTACAACGACGGGCGCGCACACATCACCGTGGCGTCCCCACAGGACATGACCACCGGACAGGTGTTGTCGTTCCTGGAGAACTCACAGGAGTCACTGGATTACAGCAACCCGCCGCCGGGAGTTACTGCTGAGGTCACCGGCACGTCGTCGATCGCGGTGCCGTCGATCATCGACCAGATCAACTCGCGGAACGCCACGACCGGCCTGGGCATCCTGTTCGTGTTCGCGCTCCTCGGGTTGTACTACCGGGACCTCGTGAAGGCGGTGGCACCACTGGTGCCGATGGTGTTCGTCATCGGCTGGCAGAACATCTACATGCTCGCGCTGGACATCCCCGTGTCGCCGCTGGGTGCCAGCCTGGGTGCGATGACCGTCGGCATCGGCGCCGAATACACGATCATCGTCATGGAGCGCTACTACGAGGAGAAACAGCACAACGGGTACGGTCGCCTCGACGCCGTGGAGATCGCGGCCAGCCGCGTCGGGAAAGCCATCACCGTCTCCGGGATGACGACGGTGTTCGGGTTCTCGGCGCTGATCCTGTCACCGTTCCCGGTGCTCAGCAGCTTCGGGTTCCTGACCGTCGGCGTGATCTTCCTCACGCTGATCGCGTCACTGGCGACGCTGCCCCCGACGCTGGTGGTGCTCGATGGGCTGGCCGAGCGGGTCGCGGCGTTCCGCGCCGCCGACTAGCTCAGTACACGTCGTCGACGTCGTCGGCGACGTGGCTGTGCTCGGCCGCCGGGAACGACCCGGATTCGACCGCGTCGACGTAGTCGTCGACCGCGGCCGCCATTTCTCGGTTCACGTCCCCGAACTGCTTGGAGAACGGCGGGCTGCGTTCTGACATCCCGATCACGTCCGAGATCACGAGCACCTGGCCGTCGGTGTCCGGCCCCGCGCCGATACCGATGGTCGGGATGTCGATGGCGTCGGTGATGTCGGCGGCGACGTTCGCCGGCACGTGTTCGAGCACGAGCGCGAACGCGCCGGCGGCCTCGTGGTCGCGCGCCAGATCCAGCATGCGCTCGGCGCTGTCCTGGTCGGTGCCCTGCCGGAAATACCCCCCGAGCTGGTTGACGTGCTGGGGGGTCAACCCGAGGTGCGCCATCACGGGAATCCCCAGCGACGTGAGCGTCTCGGTCAGCGACACCGTGTGCGGCCCGGATTCGAGTTTCACCGCGTCGGCGTCCTCCTCTTTGAGCATGCGGCCGGCGTTTCGCACGCTCTCGGTCTCGTCGGCGCCGAAGCTCAGAAACGGCATGTCCGCGACGACGACCGCGTCCGCGGTGGCGCGTGCGACCGCGCCGGTCGCCGACGCGATCTCGTCGACGGAGACGGGCAGCGTCGTGTCGTATCCGAGCTTCGCGTTCCCGACGCTGTCCCCGACCAGGATCATGTCGACGCCGGCGTCGTCGACCACCGACGCCGTGGGGGCGTCGTACGCGGTCAGCATCGTCACCGGGTCGGTTTCCTCGTCGGTGCTGCCCGCACGCCGCACTGAATTCACCGTTGGCATACGACGATGTCGGTGGGTCGCGGTGTTAAACGTATGCGACGCGGCACCGTGACGGGAGAGTTAAGCACACCGCGACCATCTAGACCGGTGTGCCGGAACTGGAAGCACGTACCGACCCGGACGGCGTCGACTACGCGTGGGTGATGCAGACCACGTTCGTCGTCACCATCGTCGTCGGGGCCCCCATCGTGACTGCGCTCTCGACGGGCTACTCACTCCCCACGTGGGCCTCCCGCGTGTCGTTTGCCGTGCGCATCGGCGCGATCATCTGGTTTCTGACCGCGGTCACCGTCTTCGCGTACGCGCGCCGCCACGCTGCGTGACCGCTACACCCACTGGAAGTCAGCGCCGGCGCGCTCGGCGGTCGTCTCGTCGGACGCCGAATCCCCGACGAACAGCGTGTCAGCGGGGGCCACACCGAGTTCGGTTGTGACCCATTCGAGCGCCCGCGGGTCGGGCTTCATCGCGGGTGTCGTGTCCCGGCCCGCGACGACCGCGACCGCGTCCGCGAGCTCGTGGGCGGCTAAGGCGCGCCGGCAGGCCGCCTCGGCGTTCAGCGAGCACACACCGACGGGGACGTCGCGGGGGATGTCGTCGGCCGCGGGAAGCCGGGCGGCCGTGTCCGCGCCCGCGAGTTCGTGCTCGGTGATGATGTCGTCGACCGCCGTTCTGACGCCGGCGTCATCGGCGGTCGCCAACACCGACCACATGTCGGCGTCCGTGGTCTCCCGGCCGGCCTCACGGAGCACGCGGGACACCTCGGTTTTGACCGCCGCCCAGTCGACGTTCAAGCGCACGAGCGTGCCGTCGAGGTCGTAGACAACCGCCTCGTAGCCGCCTGTCACGGCACACGGTTCGCCCCCGCCGCGGTTAGTGGCTTCGGTGGTCGAAGCGGGCACGCCACCTCGGGGGACTTTTCCCCGGGGCTGCCCGAGGATACCGCATGCACGACACCAGCATCACACGCAACCGCCCGCCGTGGCCGTTCGACACATCGAATGTACGCACGCATCCGTGAGGACGTCCGTGCGATGCGGCGACGGGACCCCGCAGCCGGGAGTCGCCTCGACGTCGCGCTCACGTATCCCGGCCTGCACGCCGTCTGGGCGCACGTCTTCCTCGCCGGCCCGCTGTACGACCGGTGGCCGACCGCCGGCCGCCTGGTCGCGTACTGGGTGCGGCTGCTCACTGGCATCGAGATCCACCCCGACGCCGACATCGGCCGCCGGGTCACCATCGATCACGGCCACGGCGTCGTCATCGGCGAAACGGCAGTCGTCGGCGACGACGTGCACATGTACCACGGCGTCACGCTGGGGGGCAACGACTCCCGGCCGGTCGACCGACACCCCACGGTGCGCGCCGGCGTGACGCTGGGCGCGAACGCGACGCTGCTCGGTGACATCGAAATCGGCGCGAACGCCAGCGTCGGCGCGGCGTCGGTCGTCACCGACGACGTGGCGGCCGGCGCAACGGTGACCGGCGTGCCCGCACAGCGGGTCAACGACGCGTAGCCGCGGCGGTCAGTCGATCAGGCCGCGCGCGATGACTTCCTTCTGGATCTCGGAGGTCCCCTCGTAGATGGTCGTGATCTTCGAGTCGCGGTAGAACCGCTCCACGTCGAAGTCCTTGGTGTAGCCGTAGCCGCCGTGGATCTGGACCGCCTCGTTGGTCACGTCGACGGCCGCCTCGCTGGCGAAATACTTCGCCTTCGCGGCCGCGGTCTGGTGGTCCTCGCCGGCGTCGGCCATCCGTGCGGCGTCCCGGGAGAGCAGGCGGGCGGCCTGCACTTGGGTTTCCATGTCCGCGAGCTTGTGCCGGATGGTCTGGATCTCGGAGATCGGCTGGTCGAACTGCTCGCGGTCGTCGGCGTACGCGAGCGCCGCGTCGAGGGCGGCCTGGCTCAGGCCCACGGCCTGGGAGGCGATCCCGATCCGGCCGCCCGTGAGGATGTGGAGTGCGGCCGACAGCCCGCGGCCCGCCTCTGTGAGCTGGTTGCTGGCCGGAATGCGGCAGTCGTCGAACAGCAACGACGTGGTGTCGCTGGCGCGCAGCCCGAGTTTGTCCTCCTTGGGGCCGACCGTGAGGCCGTCGGCGTCCTTGGGCACGAGGAACTGCGTGATCTTGTCGTCGTCCCCGTCGATCTTCGCGAACACGATGACGACGCCCGAACGCTTCCCGTTCGTGATCCACTGCTTTTTCCCGTTGAGCACGAACTCGTCGCCGTCGCGGCGCGCCGTGGTGGACATCTGTGCGGGGTTCGAACCGGCGTCGGGCTCGGACAGCGCGAACGCGCCGACCGGGCGGCCGTCGGCCATCTCCGGCAGCCACCGCTCCTGTTGGTCGTCGTCGCCGAACTCCGCGATGCAGGAGGTCGCCAGGCAGTGCACCGACAGCGCGGTTGCGACGGACAGCGCGCCGTACGCGAGCTGTTCGTTGACGACGCTGTAGGTCAGCGAGTCCACGTCCAGGCCGCCGTACGACGCCGGCGTCGTCATCGCGGTGACGCCGAGCTCCCCGAGGTCGTCCCAGACCTCTTCGGGGAACGACTGTGTGCGGTCTGCTTCGGCGGCCACCGGACGGATCTCCTCGACGGCGAACTCGCGGACGGATTCGCGCATCCGACGCTGCTCGGCGGACAAGTCCATACACCCTCTCGTGGGTGCTGTCGAAAAAAGCTGTCTGGTTTCCGGGCTGTCCGGCGTGGCGTGGTCAGTCGTCGCTGAGCTGGACGTCGAGGAAGTCCTCGAGCGCGGCGATGACCGACCCGCCGACGTTGGCCTTCGTGGCACGGGCCTGCTCGACGGCCAGCACGTCCGCGTCGTCGATCTCCAGTTCCGCGGCGAGCTCCGACCGCTGGAGGCCGGCGTCCTGGCGGGCGCGCACGACGCGTTCGCCGTAGTCGGAGACCAGGTACGGCAGCTGGTCGGTTTCGTAGTTCGTGCCGTCTTCCTCCCAGTGGCTGGAGTCCCCGCGTGTCACCGCGTCGAACTGTTGGGCCTGGTTTTCAACGGCGCGCTGCGTCCGGTCGGCGTCGGCGGCGTCTCCGTCGGCGTCGGCGGCTGCGCTCTCGTCGTGGCTCGCGCAGTCCGGGCAGACGGTGAGCTCCGCCCCGGCGACGTTTGCATCCTGCAACGAGTCGGCGGTCGACCCACAGAGCTCGCAGGCCTGCCCACCGCCCCCGCTGCCGGCGCCACCGGTCGAGTACTTCGGCATGCGTTGCCGTACGTGGGCGATGTTATTTTAATACCCGGTTTGTGACCAAGCCATACCTAAGTACGAGGAGGCGAAAGCCACCCGATATGCGCGGGGAGTTCGCCGATCACGTGTATCTCGCGGCGCTTCACAGCCCCGAGTTCACCGACGCGTTCGGCGCTGACTACACGACGGCCGTTGAACCGCCGCGGGTATCGTCGCTGGTGCGGTCGCTGTCCGACACGCACGCGTGGGCGACGCGGGAGACCAACGTGGTTGCCGACCTGGAGCGCGGTGATTACGTTGTCTTCCACCGCGAGTGGGGCGTGCGCGCTGTCGGCCAGGTGTGGTCGGTGAGCGTCGACAGCGACGACGTCGCACGGCACACGGCGCTCACCGATCCGGCGGGCGGATGGGGCGTGGTCACGCTCACGAACGTCCAGCCGGCCCTGGATCACGTGTCGCTGAAATCCCTGGGGATCGACGACGTGCGCACGTCGCGGTCGCTGTACCGGCTCAGCAACGACGACACGACCGCCGACCTGTCCGGGCGCTACAGGACGGCGGCGCGGTTCGTCGAGGAGCTCGTCGAGAACCCGCTGGCGTTCGACGTGCCACCGGGCGGAACGCCCCCTGACAGGCGGCCCGCGCCCCCGGGGCAGGCCGGCGGTGGCGTGTCACTGCTCGACACCCCCGTGGAAGCCCACTTGGACGCGCTCGACCGGGTGCGGGCGACGGCGTGGCGGGTGCTGGCGTTGGGGGTGGTCCTGCTCGCGGCGACGCTCGGCGTGGTCGAGCGGTATCGGGTGGCTCCCGAGGAGCCGTTCGCGTTCACGCCCGCCGTCTGGGTGGGCGTCGGCGCGCTGGCTGTCGGCGCGGCGCTCGCGACCGGCGTTGTGGTGCATGGCTCGCTTCGACCGCGCCCCGGGCTGCCGACGTTCACGCGCGAGCAGACGGGGGCCGTCGAGCGCGCGGGCGTGACGGACCGCGACAGCGACGCCGCCGGGCACGCGGCTGCGACCGCGGCGGCGTACTGCTCGCACATCCACGCCATCACTCGCCGCCTCGGAGCGGCAACCGGGACGGCGGCCGTCGGCGTCCTGGCGGGGGCGGTCTATCTCGCGTACGGGCTCGGCGCGCAGGTCACCACCGCCATTCGGCCGCTGTCCGTCGTTGCCTTTGTCGGGTTCCCGGCACTGATCGTGGCGGCGTTGGGGTACGCGTTCGCCGTCCACACCGACCACCGCCTGCGCTCCGTTTCCGTCGGCGAGCTGTCGGCGTCGCTGCCGGCGGTGCCACGGATGGGGGCAGCCGTCACCGCCCGCGTCCGCGCGCTCACACGCCGGCTGTTCGCGTTCGCCGAGCGCCACCGGTAGCCTGTGGCGGCGTGCGTTTCCCAGTGCACTGGAACCAGGGCGGGCCATTTATCCCAGTCTGTCGAATACCAATTCACCGATGAGCGCCAGCGAGGACATCGTGTTCACGTGCCCCCACTGCGGGGAGACCATGACGGTCAACCCCGCGATGCGGGACGCCCTCTTCTCGAACGGGTGTGTTGTCTGCGGGGCGGCCGTCGACGGCGATGCGTTCGCGCCGGCCGAGCAGTCGTGTACGTAACCCCTGCGCTGGCGTCGCCCGCGCGTGCAGCGCCGTTCGCGCGGCGCGGATGGCCAAATATAAAGATTCCCACCGGTAAGTGGAGGCACTGACCAATGGCCCTGGACCAACAGACCGAGCTGTCGCGGGCGGAGACGGACGCCGTGCTCGCCCGCAACGAAACCGGGGTGCTGTCGTTGGCGCGTGGCGACGAGCCGTACGCGATCCCGATCTCGTACGGTTACGACGCCGAGTCGCGAACCGTCTTCCTACGCCTGGTCTCGACGCCGGACAGCGAGAAGCGGGCGTTCCTCTCGTCGTCGCCGGCGGTGCGGCTGGTCGTCTCCGAGGAGTCGCCGCCCGAGTACCGGAGCGTCGTCGCTCAGGGGACGCTCACCGAGATCTCGACCGACGAGATGACCGTCGAACGCATCGAGCAGTTCGGGGACGCGAAACGCCCGCTGTTCGAAATCTGGGGGGCTGACAAGCCCGACCTCCGCATCCAGTTGTACGAGTGTGACGCCACCACGATCAGCGGCCGCTGCATCGAGTTGGATCACGCGGCATACGCCTAACGGCACCGCGTCTCCCGTGGATTCTTGTACCGGCACGCGCCTCGTACTCGTAGATGCCCGCTGGGATTCGTGTCACTGTGTCGTTCCCACGGCCACCGGTGTGTCCGATCGCGGTGCTCTCGGAGCGCGCAAACACCACGATCACGAACGTCTCGACGAGCATCGCGGCCGACGGCGCGCCGGTCACGGAGTTCTTGATCGACGCCGACGCGGTCCCCGACGATTACGACCGTGACCCCGTGTTCACGTACACCGACCGCCACCTGTATCGTGTTCGCCACGACGCTGAGGCGGCGTGTCCCTGTGTCTGCTTGGGCGCACACGACACGCCGGTGAACCGGTATCGGGCCCGCGACGGCGAGCTCCAGATCGTGTTTCACGGCCGCGAGTTCGACACCGTCCAGGCGATCGTCGGGGAGCTTCGCGCGGAGTTCGCCGACATCGACATCCAGCGCCTGGTCCGCGCACCCACGGGGACCGCCGCCCAGGACACCGCGTTCGTCGACCGCGGCCAGCTCACCGACCGCCAACTGGAGGTGTTGACGACCGCCTACGAGGCGGGCTACTTCGAGCGCCCCCGCGGCGCGACCGCGCAGGCGCTGGCCGACGACCTCGGGATCGCGCCGTCGACGTTCACCGAGCACCTGCTCGCCGCACAGCGCAAACTCCTGGGGGACGCCCTCGAAACCGACGGCACTTAAACCACCCCCGTTGTTGGGGGGTGCAATACCTCCCCGGGTAGGTATTCCGATGAGATACAATGAGTCAGTCGCAGCTGGCAGCACCATCCCGGACGGCCGACGACGACGACAGCGATATCACCGCGACCGGCGAGCTCATGCAGCGGATCCTCGACGCCTTCGACGACGCCGAATGCCGGCAGATCCTCGAATCCACCGACGATGCCGCGTTGACTGCCGGCGAGATCGCCGATGAATGTGATCTCCCGTCCTCGACTGCCTACCGCAAGATCGACCGCCTCACCGAGGCCGGACTGCTCTCGGAGACGCTCCGCATCCGCCGCTCGGGGAAACACGTCAGCGAGTACACCTGCACCGTCGACGACGTGACGCTCTCGGTCAGCCACAACGGCGTCGAAGCAACCCTCTCGTGTACGCCGACGGACGCCGGCACCGCCGGTCCCGCACAGCCGTTTGCGGACTGACTCACGGACCAGGTTCTCCGAGGCGTGACCGCCAGGAACGGCAGCCGCTGGGCTGTACGAATCGACGCCAGTAGGAAATTGTGCGTGGGTGATGTCCCGGGAGGGGAAATCACCGTGCATCGCAGCGCCACGTGGTGTGGCAGGCGGTGGGAACAACCCACCAGTGCGATGCGTGGGACCGGATTCGAACCGGCGAACCTCTACAGGACAGCGCCCTCAACGCTGCGCCTTTGACCTAGCTCGGCTACCCACGCTCGCGTACGGTTGCTGCTGCACTCAGTGGTACCCGCCCCCGAATTAAAACCCCTGCGATTCGCGCTCGGCGCGTGAGACCGCGACACGGAACCGATTTGGTGGGTCACGCGTAACCCATGGGCATGGCTGACGGATTCGTTCGGCGTCACGTCGCCGGGCTGGCGGCGGTCCTCGGCGTGGCCTCCATCGCGGTCGTCGTGGCTGCCGTCCGTGGGGTCATCCCGGCGGGCGTGCTCCCACAGGCACCGGCCTGGTTCATCGGCGCGATCCCGCCGCTGAACGCAGTGATCAGTGCGGCTGCCATCGCCACCATCCTCGCGGGGTGGCGCTGGATCCGGCGCGGCGACGTGGCCAAACACCGCGCGGCGATGGCGACGACGACCCTGCTGTTCGTGGCGTTCCTGGGGCTGTACCTCTACCGGCTCGTCGTCCACGGCACCACCGCGTTCCCGACGACGGGGGCGGTCTACACGTTCGTCTACCTGCCGGTGTTGATCATCCACATGGGGTTGGCGATCGCCTGCATCCCGCTGGTCTACTACGTGCTCTTGTTGGCTGGCACGCGCCCGATCAGCGAGATCTACGACTCGAACCACGCGCGGGTGGGCCGCGTCGCCGCTTCCCTGTGGCTCGTGTCGTTCGCGCTCGGCATCGTCGTCTACCTCATGCTGTACGTCCTCTACTGACCGCTGCCCCGCTGTGCATCGCGGAACCCGTGGCGGTTCCTGGGGCAGCTGAGCGCGGTCAGTCGTCGCTGGACGGCGTGACTGTCGGGCGCTCGGCGTCCCGGTCGGTCGCCTCGCCGTCGACGTCGTATGGGTACGCGCCGGTCACACACCCCGCGCACATGTCGGCTTCGCTCTTCCCGATGGCCGCCGTGACCGCGGACAGCGGGAGATACGACAGCGAGTCCGCGCCGATCTCCGCCGCGATCTCGTCGGCCGTCCGGTCGGCGGCGATGAGCTCCTCGCGGGTCGCCATGTCGATGCCGAAGTAACACGGGGCCTGTATCTGGGGGGCGCCGATGCGCACGTGGACCTCGGTTGCGCCCGCGTCCCGGACCAGATCAACGAGCTGGCTGCTGGTCGTGCCCCGTACGATGGAGTCGTCGATGATCGTGACCGACTGCCCCTCGACGGTGGACTTGATGGGGTTGAGCTTGAGCCGGACGGCGCGCTCGCGGGCCTCCTGGGTGGGCATGATGAACGTGCGGCCGACGTACCGGTTTTTCATCAGCCCCTCGGCGAACTCCACGTCGCTCCCGTCTTCGGTGGCGGCGTCGGCGTAGCCGGACGCGAACGCCCGCCCGGAGTCGGGGACGGGCACCACGACATCGCTTTCGACGCCGGTCTCGTGCCACAGTTGGCGGCCGAGGTTGCGCCGGACCTCGTAGACGAGTTCGTCGTCGATGACCGAATCCGGGCGCGCGAAATACACGTACTCGAAAAAGCAGTGGGCGGTGGTGTCGCGGTCGACGAGCTGGTGGGCGGAAAACCCCGTGCCGTCGTCGTCGAGGACGATCGCCTCGCCGGGACGGACGTCACGGACGACATCGCCGCCGATGGTGTCGATCGCGGCGGACTCGCTGGCGATGACGTAGCCGTCCTCGACGGTCCCCAGCACCAGCGGACGGTTCCCCCGTGGGTCCCGGACGCCCAACACGGTGTCGTCGTGCATGATGGTCAGCGAGTACGACCCGTGGATGCGCTCCATGGTCCGCTCGACGGCGTCCACGAGGTCGGCGTCGAGGAGGTTGCGCGCGAGGTCGTGGGCGATGACCTCGGTGTCGCCGTCGCTGGTGAACGCGTGCCCGCTTGCCGCGAGGTCCGCGCGCAACTCGTCGGCGTTGACGAGGTTGCCGTTGTGGCTCAGGCCGAGCGCACCGCCCTTGAACGACACCGAGAACGGCTGCGCGCAGGACTTGTCGACACTCCCCGCGGTCGGATAGCGAACGTGGCCGATGGCGGCCGAACCGTGCAGCGCGTCGATGTCGGCTTCGTCGAAGGCGTCACCCACCAGCCCCATGCCGACGTGTTGGTGTTGCTGGAAGCCGTCGTGGGCGACGATGCCCGCCGACTCCTGGCCGCGGTGCTGGAGGGCGTACAGCGCGTAGTACGTCGGAAGCGCGGCGTCACGGGCCGACAGTGAGGCACCGACGACCCCACATTTCTCGGTTGGATGGTCACTCATGGGTCCGTCCGCGGGGCCGCCTGACATACCTCCCGCTTGCGGACACCATAGGGTAAACCTTCCGCAACCGTGTCGAATACACGCCCCGATCGCCGTGAAGTATGCACAACACTGCAGTGAGGGGTGTGTTCAGCACCCATGGGTGGGGGTAGAGACGGACGACTCGGCGAACCGGGCGCGATCACGGACCAGTGGCTGTCCGGACCGGAACGAAACGCGGAGAAAGAACTGCTTAGTTGTCGCCGGTCTTGCCCTGCCACTCGTAATCCCGGCGCTTGGCGGAAGCACCGAAGCCGCAGGAACTGCAGACCTTCTTCTTCGTGTGGTAGGACTTCTCACCGCAGCGTCGGCACTTCGTGTGCGTCGTGGTGTTCTTCTTCCCCTGGCTCGGGGTTCCTGCGCCAGTCATGGTTTGATGGTGACGACGTTATCGCCACGGATAATCGTTGTGTCTTCGCCCTCAATGACGACGTTCATGTGCTGGTCGTAGCCCGTCAGCACGCCGGTGAACTCGTCGCCGTCCTTCAGGCGGACGGTGACGGTTTCTTCGAGTGACTCCTCCAGCACATCCAGTGGTCGGCCGCTCATGTACCTACCGCCGGTGGTGGCATCCATAAGCGTACCGGACCGCTCCCGCCCGACGCTCAGACCGAGACCGCAAACGAGTCCCGGTCCCCGGCGTGGGCGGCGAACGCCGCGAGCACGTCCGCCCCCGCAGCGAGGTCCGCCAGGTCAACGACCTCCGCCGGCGTATGCATATACCGGTTCGGGATCCCCAGGTCGGCGGTCGGCACCCCGCCGCCCGCCGTCCCGAACGCGTCGGCGTCCGTGCCCGTCGAGATCCGGTGGGCGGCGACCTGCAGCGACGCCCCGGCGTCGGCTGCGGCGTCACGGAGCGCGGACACCACCACGGGGTGGTTCGTGCCGCCGCGCATCACCACGGGGCCGTCGCCGAGTGCGACCGTGCTCGCGCGCTCGGCCGGATACATCGGATCGTCGGCGGCGTGGGTCACGTCGGCGGCGACCACGGCGTCCACGTCGAGGTCGAACCCAACCATCCGTGCGCCGCGGGTGCCGATCTCCTCGTGGACCGTGCTCACTGCGTACACCGTCGCGTCGACGTCGCGTTCGACGGCGCGCCGGAACCCCTCGGCGGCCACCCACAGCCCGGTGCGGTTGTCGAGGCTGCGCGCGTTCAGCCGGCCGCCGGCCAGCTCCCGGGGCTCGGAGACGAGCACCCCCGGATCGCCCACGGACACACGGTCACGAGCGTCGTCGCCGTCCGCCGCCCCGATGTCGACGTACTGCTCGGTCACCGACGGCGCGCCACCGTCCTCGCTGTGGTCCCGCAGATGAACCGCCGCCTGCCCGATGACCCCGTTGACGGGGCCGTCGTCGGTCTCGATCCGGACCTGGCTGCCCCGCGTCACGGACGCATCCAGCCCGCCGATCGGGGCGATCCGAACGAACCCCGCCTCGGTGATCTCGGCCACCGCGAACCCGATCTCGTCGGCGTGCCCGGTGAACGCCACCGCGGGCGCGTCGCCCTCGGCGACGGCCACGGCGTTCCCGTAGGCGTCCGTCTCCACGCGGTCGGCGTACTGCGAGACGTACTCCACCCACACGCGCTGTGCGGCCGCCTCATGGCCGGTCGGGCTGTGGACTGCGAGCAACTCATCCAGGAACGTGCGACGCGCATCGTCCATACGCGTTCTCCCGTCGCCCACCCGATCAATCCTCCGCATCCAGCACCACCAACAGCTAAATGCGCGCTCGCTGAACACCACCGCATGGGACTGCTTGAAGTCCACTTCCACGATTCGGAGTTCACTGCCGCCCCCAGCATGCGGACTGGTGACAGCGACACCGACGGCGACGCCGACGCCGACGGGACCGATCAGACGCCGCCGGCTGACGCGGACTGTGGCGGCGGCTGTGGCGGCCGCGGCGTCGCCGTTGCGATCGGCGTCCTGGTCGCCTTGGGCCTGCTCGCGGGCCTGCGTCGGCGGCGTGACGCGGCGTAGCCTCGCGCCCTCCAGAAGAGATTTGCGTTCAGACGCCCGAACTGCGGTATGTCGATCTTCGAAAGCGCGCGCGCCGTCGTGAGCGCCGACGGCGGTGGCGCTATCGACTGGGATAGCGTCGCCGACGCCGCAACCAGTGTCACGCCGCCGGGCGAACTCGCGCTGGGCGAGGACACCGCCGACGCGTACGCGGCCGACGTGCGGGACGCACGCGCCCGCATCCGCTCGGTGTCCGGGCTGTCCTTCGACGTGCCGGAGACGGTTGCGCTCCACACCCGCCACCACTGGGTGGACGCCAACGTGGCGACGTTCCGGCGCGCGTTCGAACCGATGAACCAACAGCCCTCGCGGCTCCCCGGTGTCGCCCGCACACTCAACACGGCCACCACCGCAGGCGCGCTGGCGTTCATCGCCCGCAACGTCCTGGGGCAGTACGACCCGCTGTTGCTCGCCGACGCCAGCGACGCCCACGCGCTGTACTTCGTGCACCCCAACATCGTCGCCGTCGCCGACAGCCTCGGCGTTCAGTTCCCGCGGTTCCGGCGGTGGATCGCGTTCCACGAGGTCACACACGCCGCCGAGTTCGGCGCGGCGGGGTGGCTGTCGGACTACCTCGAAACCCGCCTCCGGACCGGCGTCGACGCGCTCGCCGACGGCACCATCGACACCGCGGCGTTCGAGGAACTGCAGGTCGCGATGACCGCCGTCGAGGGGTACGCCGAGCTCCTCATGGACGAGGCTTTCGACGGCGAGTACGACGACCTCCGGCGGAAACTCGACGCGCGCCGCGGCCAGCGCAGCCCGCTTGGGGCGGTGGCTACGCGGCTGCTCGGCCTCCACCGCAAGCGCGAGCAGTACGAACGCGGCCGGGAGTTCTTCGCGCACGTCGCCGGGGAGCGCGGGCTCGCGGGCGTGTCGCGGGTCTGGGACGACCCCGAGTATCTGCCGACCGACGACGAGCTGGACGTGCCGCCGCGGTGGCTCGCCCGCGTCCCCGCCTGACTACTGGAACCCGCGGCCGACGCGGTCCGCATCAACGAGGTCGTCGAGCTCGCTGTCGAGCAACTCGTCGGCGTCGGGGAACTCCTCGGCCAGCCCCTCGACGGGATCCGGGCGGTCGTAGGGGTCGTACTCCATGGGTCCGAACGCCGGGCTGTCGAGGGCGTCCATCACGTCATCGAAGAACGCGTCCGGGGTCGTCGGGGCGTCGGCGTGGGCCTGCACGACTTGCTCCAGTTCGCTGGCTTTCGTCTCGGCGTCGTCCTCGTCGGCGACCGGCTGCTGGACCGCGAACCGGCCGTCGGCGTCGTCGCCGGTGGGCAGGAAGTCGGCCAGCCCGTCGTCGACCTTGCGGGCGATCTGCGTTCCTACCCCGCGCACCTCGTAGGGGTTTTTCGCGTACGTCTTGAGGTGAAAGACGCCCGCCGCGGGGTGGCCGAGGTAGAGGTCCTCGCCGACCCCGGACGCCCGGTCGCCGGCGACCGCCCGCCAGTCGTCCGGGTCGCCAGACGATCCAACAACGTCTTCGACGATGTCGTCCCAGTCCCGTACGCGCATGTCACCACGTGGTTGTGGCGTGGTGGACTTCAACCCTGTCCTCGCAGCCGTCCCACCGGAGAGCGACACCGTTATTCGCCGGCCGCCCCACCCGTCGTGCGTGAACATTCGGGGCGTCGTCACCGACGTCGACACACCCGCGTCGGTGGACACGCAGCACGGCGGCCGGGACGTAGTGACGGTGCGGGTGCGGCCCGATCCCGGGGCCGAGCCGGTGCCCGTGTCCCTGTGGGGGAAGTGGACGGAGACGGCCACCTACCTCGACGCGGGCATGGAGCTTGCGGTGCACGACGCCACCGAGGACGGAGCGGGGTACGCAACCGCGGCGTCGTCGTGGGTGGTCGTCGAGCCGGAGTTCGTCGTGGACGTGACCGACATCCGGTCGTTCGTGCAGTGCCCGCGGCTCTACTACTTGAACAAGCTCTCCGGGCTGCCGCTGAAGTATCCGGTGACGAAAGGAACGATCGTCCACGAGGTGTTCGGGGATCTGCTTCGGGGCCGCGATCTGGAGGCGTCGGTCGCCCAACGGGTCGACGAAGCCGGCCTGGAGCTCGGGCTGCTGGGTCGGAGCCGCGCGGAAGTCGAGGCCGACGTGCGGGACAACGCCAGCGCCATCGAGGGCTGGCTCCAGCAGGGCCGGCTGACCGACGAGGACGAGTGGCGCTCGGAGTACACGCTGGTTTCCGAGCGCTTCGGCATCAAAGGCCGGTGTGACGCCATCCGGCGCGGGATGCCCGTGGAGCTGAAAACGGGGAAGAACACGAACCGCGAGCCCCGATTCCACGACAAAGTGCAGGCGGCCTGTTACGCGCTGATGTTGGACGAGCACGGCGTCCCCGCGGACACGGGGACGCTGCTGTACACGAAGAACGCGGCCGTCGACCGCAGCGAGGCGTCCGGCGACCTCTCGCCCGCCAAGGAGTTCTCCATCGGCCGGGGGTTCCTGGAGTTCGTCGTGCGGGAGCGCAACCACCTCGCCGCCCTCGAAGCGAGCGACGGCCCGCCGACGGGCTACGAGGCCGACGCCAAATGCGACTACTGCTTCGAGCAGGACACCTGCATGGTGGTCTCGGGCCGCCTCGATCAGGAATCCAAGGCCGGCCGGATCGGCGATCCGGTGCCCGCCGAGGAGCGCGCGTACTTCGACGAGCTGTACGACGCCATCGAGGCCGAGCGCGGCGCGATCCACGACGAATACCGCAAGCTCTGGGAGCAGTCCCCCGACGAGCGCGCGGCGGACGACCGCGCCGTCGTCGGCCTCAGCCCGGCCGAGCAGACGGAGCTTCCGGACGGCCGCTGGCGGCTGACCGCCACCCGCCCCGGCAGCGCCGCCTCGAAGATCCGGGAGGGCGACCGCGTGCTCGCCTCGGACGGCGACCCCGTGGCGGGGCGCGCGGAGATGGCGCGCGTCGAGCGATTGGACGCCGACCGCGTCGAGGTCACCACCGACGAACCCGTCTCGCTCTGCCGGCTAGACGTCTACCCCTCGGAGCTCTCCGTCGACCGGATGCTGACCGCGCTCCACGACGCCGTGCTGAAAAGCGACCAGCGCCGCACGGACCTCTTATTCGACCGGGCCAGCCCCCGTTTCGAAGGCGGAGACCACGACCTGATCCCGAACAACGACGCCCAGAACGCGGCCGTGAACCGCGCGCTGAACGCCGAGGACTTCGCGCTCGTCCACGGGCCGCCCGGCACGGGGAAGACGTACACCATCGCCACCCTGGTGCAGGCGTTCGTGGCGCGCGGCGACCGCGTGCTCGTCTCGGCGTTCACGAACCGCGCGGTGGACAACGCCCTCGACGCGCTCCGCCAGCAGGGCCACGAGGACATCGTGCGGGTCGGCACGGAGACCGGCGTTCGGGCGGACATGCAGGACCTCCGGCTGGATCGGTCCGGTGACCCCGGCGAGCGCGCGGCCGCCCTGCGGTCGGCGCCCGTCGTCGCCGCCACCACGGCCACGTGTGGCTCCCGCATCCTCCGGGAGCTGGAGTTCGACGTGGTGCTCGTCGACGAGGCCAGCCAGCTCACCGAGCCGGACACGCTGGCCGCGATCAACCGGGGCGCGCGGTTCGTGCTCGTCGGCGACCACGAGCAGCTCCCGCCGGTGGTGCGTTCCGGCGGCCGGCTCTCGAAATCCCTCTTCGAACGCCTCCACGAGACGTACCCGGAGGCGTCGGTGATGCTCGACCAGCAGTACCGGATGAGCCAGCGCATTCAGGCGTTCTCCAGCCGCGAGTTCTACGACGGCCAGCTGCGGCCGGCATCGAGCGAGGTTGCTGGCCAGCGGCTCACCGATATTGGGGTCGACCCCGGTGGTGCCGTCCACGGCGGGGTCACGTTCCACGACGTGCCCGGCACCGACGACGCCCACGTCGACCCCGCGGAAGCCGATCGTGTCGCAGACGTCGTCACCGCGTACGTCGACGCCGGGCTGGATCCCGGTGAGATCGGCGTCATCGCGCCGTTCCGCGCACAAGTCGCGGAGATCGGGCGGCGCACCCCGGCGGGCGTCGCCGTCGACACCGTCGACCGCTTCCAGGGCTCCTCGAAGGAGGTCATCGTCGTCTCGTTCGTCGCCCGCGGCACGCTTGAGGGCCCCATCTTCGAGGACCACCGGCGGGTGAACGTCGCGCTCTCCCGCGCGAAAAAGAGCCTCGTGCTCGTCGGCGACGAGCGGGCGCTGCGCTCGGAGCCGCTGTACGACCGCATGATCGACTGGGCGGACATGGAGTGACGCCGCCGACTCCCGAACGCTTACCTCGCTTGCTGTCCCCGGGTTGGGCATGCAACTGACGTTTCTCGGCACTGGGTCTGCGATGCCCACCGGCCAGCGGATGCAGACCGGACTGCTGGTCGAAGACGGCGACAGCCGACTGCTCGTGGACTGCGGCAGCGGCGTCCTGCACACCCTGGCCCGCACCGACGTGGGCTACGAGGGCGTCGACACCGTCCTGCTCTCGCATCACCACCTCGACCACGTCAGCGACCTGCTCGCGCTGCTGAAGGCGCGCTGGCTCGCCGGCGAGGAGACGCTGACCGTCGTCGGCCCGGCGGGCACCGACGCGCTCGTAACGGACCTGCTGGGCGTCCACGACTACCTCCAGGGGCGTGTCGACGTGACCCTGCGCGAGGTCGATGTCGGCAGCGTCGGGGTTGCGGGCTTCGACGTGACGGCCATCGAAACGGAACACTCGATGCCCGGGCTCGCCTACCGGTTCGGCGGCGGCGATGGCGACCTCGTGTTCAGCGCCGACACCGAGGCGTTCGACGGAATGGGGGCGTTCGCTGACGGCGCGTCGGTGCTCGTCCACGACTGCTCGTTCCCGGACGAAGTCGACGTGTCCAACCACCCGACACCCACGCAACTGGGCGCGTCGCTGGCCGGCGTCGACGTCGACGACCTCTATCTCACCCACCTCTACCCGCACACGAACGGCGAACACGACGCGATGACGGCGTCGATCCACGAGGCTGGCTTCGACGGCGAAGTCCATATCGCCCGCGACGGTCTCGGCGTCGAGCTCTAGCTGAGCTTGCCGACCGTCTCGCGGACCTCCTCGACGGTCCGGACCTGCTGATCGGTCGCGTCGGCGATGTCATCGAGGGCGGCCGCGATCTCGCCCGCGCGGTCGTCGACATCGTCGACCATCTCGGCGACCTCCTCGGTGCTCACCGCCTGTTCGTCGGTCGCCGTCGACACCTCCTGCATCCCGCTTGCGGCGTCCTCGACGGCGTCGGTGATCTCCTGGAGGGTCTCCATCGCCTCCTCGACGCGCTCGACGCCCTCGCCGATGCGCTGGTTGACCTCGTCCAACTGGTCGACCGTCTCTTCTGTGTCCGCCTGCATCCGCTCGACGAGCTCCTCGACGCGCGTGGACTGCTCGCGGGACTCCTCGGCGAGGGCCTTGACCTCGTCGGCGACGACCGCAAACCCCTCGCCCGCCTCCCCGGCGCGGGCGGCCTCGATGGACGCGTTCAGCGCCAGCATGTTCGTCTGCTCGGCGATGTCGTCGATCACGCCGGTCACTGATTCGACGTCGGCGGCGCGCTCGCGCAGCTGTTCGACGCCCGCGGTGACGCCGTCGGTCGCCTCGTCGATGTCGGTCATCGTGGCGAGCGCGTCGTCGGCGGCCGCCTCGCCCTGCTGGGCCAGCGCCTCGGCGTCCTCGCTGGTCCGGCGGATGTCGTCGGCCGTCGAGGCGACCTCTTCGACGCTCGCGGACACACTGGATATCTCACGGCTGACGTCCGCCATGCGGTCGACCTGGTCGTCGGTCGCGGCCCGCATCGTGTCCGTGCGCTCGGCGACGTCCTGCGAGGTCGCCTCCAGCGAGGACAGCGGTGCTTCCACGTCGCTGGCGACCGCGTTCGCCAACTCCTGGCGGCTGTCGATCTCGTCGTGGAGGCGCTGGGCGTACGAGTCGATGTAGGTGTCCATCGCGATCTGCTGATCGAAGGTCAACAGCTTCAACATCGGCAGGAACCGGGCCACGAGTTCGTCGACGGCGGCGGCCGCCTCCTCGCCGCGGTCGGCGACCACGTCGTCGGCAAGCGCGTCCAACAGCCCCGTGTAGTATCGCGTGTACGCGCCCAGATAGACGTCCGGCCCGAGCCCGAGCACGTCGTGTATCTTCCCGATGCGGGCGCGCTGGGCGGCGTACTCGGCGTCGTACTCGCCGCGCCCGAGGCCCAGCAAGTACTCGGCCTGCGTCTCTTTGAGTTGCTCGACGGTCTTCGTGGAGTTCGCGAAGAGGTCCTGTGTGCGCTCGTAGGACTCCAAGTGGTCGTAGAAGTCGGTCACCAGCGCGTCCGCGGTGGCTTCGAACAGCGGCTGTTCGGCGGCGAGCGCGGCCATCGTGTCGTCGTCGATCCCGGTGAACGACAGCCGCCACGCGATCTCCGCCTCGTCGAGGCCGATCCGGTCCGCGAGTGCGTGCCCGTCGATCCCGTTCCGAACGTCGGCGGTCACGAGAGTGTCATTATCGTTGCTCATTTTCCCCAAGAATGCCGGACGCGCTTTTTAACTCTTTTCTCTGCGTATGAATTATCGGCGTCAGTCGAGCCGATACCGCAAGACGGCACCGATCCCGCCGAGGTTCCGGAGCTGCTCGCCGGGCGCGAACTCGTGGCTGAACACGGTCACGCTCCCGCCCTGCTGTTCGACGGTCCTGACGAGGTCGTTGACATCGACGTCCACCCAGTCGCCCTCGCCGGCGCGCTCCAGTCGCAGGCGCTCATCGAGGATCAGCAGGTCCTCGACCGCGCCGAACTCCACGGCTTTCTGGACCTCGTCGATGCCGTAGGCGGCCTTCCCGTCGGTCGCCATCTGCGTGGTGAGCTCGTCGATGAGCTCGGACTCCTCGGCGATGCGGGTCTCCTCCTGGACGTCCTCGACGGCACCGCGCTTGAGGACTTCGTGGACGCCACGACCGCCGACCGCGCTCGTGTCCACCATGGTGATTGTCTCCTGGAGGTCGGGGTACTCCTCGGTGATGTGATCAAGGGCGTCCCGCTTGGTGAACCCGGGGCCGGCGAGGATGATGGCGTCGGCCTGCATGCGCGCCAGCGCGTCCGCGAGCGTCCCGAACAGCTCGTCGCGGCCGCGGTCGTTCTGCTCGCCTTTCCCCGTGGTCGCCGTGAACGACCCCTGCTCGTCGACGCCGTACTGCTGGACGACGTGGATGTGCGCCTCGCCCTCCTCGACGGTGGCGATGGCGACATCCGGCTGATCGGTGGCCTCGACGGCCTCGTTGAGGCGGTTCAACTGATCGGGCTGCCAGTGCTTCTCGACCTCCAGTTCCTCGCGCTCCGCGACGTTCAGCGTGTGATGCAGGCCGAGTTGGTCCTCCCGCGAGCAGTCCTCGATGGTGCCGGAGACCCGCAGCCGGTTCGAGAACTTGTGGAACTCCACGTCCCCGACGTCGATGGTGACGAACATGTGCTCGCGCTCGCCGCCCGTGTCCCGCATCTGGTCGTCGTTGCGCTGGATCCGGCGGTGGGTGTCCCCGGCCACGAAATCCCCGGGTTCCAGGACGTACGCGAGGTGCCAGAGGTCGTCGAGGCTCTCCGGAACGAGCGTGATGCGCTCGCGGCCCCCCTCGACCGTGTGGCGGTCCTTCAGTTGCATGGTCGCCCACAGGACCCCCACGAGAAAAGGCTCACTCCTTTGGGGTCACCCCGGCGCGCTCACTCCTCGACGATCCGGCTGCCGCCCGGCGGCATGTACTTCTGGATCTCGCCCGGGCTGGCGACCTTTCGCACGAACGATTCGTCGGTGAACCGCTCGCGGAACTCCCGGTAGATGCGCTTGGCGGCGTCGCCCTGCGCGTACCGCCCGGGCTCGATTTCGATGCGCGTCTCGACCTGCTCGCGGATGGCGTCCGTCGGCCCGCCGAGCACTCGGGTGTTGGGCTCACACGTGATGCCGACCGCCCACTCGGTCGACAGATCACGGAAGTACGTGCGGTCGCCCCGCACCGCGAACCCGCCCTTTTCGAGGTATTCGCCGGACTCGGGGGTTTTCGACACCTGGTCCGGCGACACCATGTACGCGTCGCCGGCCCCCCGGCCGTCCTTCCACACCGACGAGCACGCGACGGCGAACCGGGCGGCCTGGCGGGCGTCCCGCTCGGGCACCTCGATGTCGTTGGAGGGCTCGCTGGGCGCGCTGGTTTTCAACACCGTGATCGGGCCGCCGTGGGCCTGCGAATGGAAGAACCGGTCGTAGCGGTCCATGTACTTCTTCACCAGCTCCTCGTTCTGGCCGGCGTCCCGGCCGCCGATCACCAAGAACCCCTCGCTCGTTCGGAACCACCGGAACCGCTCGTACCACTGCTCCTGGTGGCGGATCGGGATCGACGACCGCGACAGCCACGCGACCTCATCGTCGGCGTCGTCCTCGTGCTCGCTCTCGGGTTCGGCCTCCCACTCGTCGCGGCGCTGCTTGACGGCGTCGAGGTCCGCGCGCGTGTTCTCGATGGCCGCCCGGGCACCCGCCTTCTTCTCCTCGATGCGTTTGGCCTCCGTGTACAGCCGGTCGGCGTTCTTCTCGACGCCCGCGGACGGATCCAGCGTCACCGTGTGGTCGTCGATCCGCGCCCGGATCATGCCCGCGGACTCGTTGACGCCCACGAACGCCTCGGCGCCCGGCACGTCGCCGGCGGCGTCGTCGAACGTGTCGGCGATCTGCTGCCACCCGTGGCCCGCCTCGCGGGCCTGGCGGACGGCGCTCAACAGCCCATCCACGAGGTCGTAGTGGCCGTACAGCGACTCCGCCTTCTCGCGCTCGGCTTCGGCCTGCGCCTCGAAGTCCTCGATGGCCTGCTCCTGTTGCTCGATGATGCGTTGTTGTTTCTCGATCTCGTTCTCGAAGTCCGGGCGGTCGACGGTCTCGCCGCTGTCCTCGTCCTCGCTGGTGTCGAGGTTCGTGAAGTAGTCGTCGAGCGCGTCGTTGAACGACTCGAAGGCGTCGCTGGGCAGGTCGGCGCGCTCGTCGAGCGCGATCGGCGTCACGTCCACACGCGCCCCCTGTTCGTCCTCGTCGTCGGTCGGCTCGTAGTACACCTGCGGGTCGAGGTCGCCCGCGCTGATGTCCCCGAGCAGCGTCTCGCTGGCGTCGAACAGCGCTTCGAGGGTCGACTCCGGGGCGTCCGTGACCGGCGTTGTCTTCTCCACGTCGGCCCGCGAGCACAACTCCTCGGCGTACAGCCCGCCGAAGTTCAACTGGGTCGCCAGCGTCCGCACGAGGTCGGTGTCCGAGTCCCGCATCTGCTCGGCGAACGCCTCGTAGGACAGGTCGAGGGGGTTCACGCGCGCATCCGGGAAGCCGTAATCCCGGCCGGGGGCGACGGTTCGGGACTGCAACCGCACCGTGTCGAGGCTGTCGACGACCTCACGCTGTGGGTCCAGCACCGCGATGTTCCCGTCGCCGAACAGCTCCGCGACGATGGTGGTGTCGGCGTCCTCCCGGCGGAACTCGAACTCCAGGATGCGGTCGAAGCCGTGCTGGCGGACCGCATGGAAGTCCGCGCCCGAAAGCCGGTTGCGCAGCATCTTCGCGAAGTTCGGGGGCCGCCCGGGTGCGTCAGGGACGTGCGTCGGGTCGGCGACGTGCGCGCGCTTGGTCTCCCCGACCTCGACGAGCAACTCCACCCGGCCGCGGTCGAAATCCCGCATCTTCAGGCGGAGGAGGTCGTCGCCGTAGAGGTAGGCCTTGTCGACTTTCGCCCCCGCGTACTCGTTCAGCTCCGCCGTGAGGGCGACGAGGTCGACACTCGTCACCTCCCGCTTCTGATTCATGCTCACCCAGTTGTCGGCCCCCACCCCTCTGCCTTACGGTCGCTGCCCGGTAGCCGTTGGGACCGACGGCACGGCACTCAGAGGCGCTTGGAGACGTACGGGCCGTCTTGGTGGTAGCCGAGCTGCTGCTTGTAATACTGGCGCGCCCCGATGCCGGAGATGACCGACAGCTTCTCGAAGCCGCTGTCGGCGGCCAGGTGCTCGGCGCGCTCCATGAGCTGCCGCCCGTAGCCCTGGTGTTGGTGTTGGTCGTCGCCGGTGTCGTCGCCGACGCTCACCTCGCTGCCGTAGACGTGGAGCTCCCGCAACAGCGCGGCGTCGGTCAGCTCCTCGCGCGCCGGCTCGTTGGGGAACCGCAGGCGCGCGAACCCCACCAGGAGGTCCTGCTGGAAGTCCTCGATGCTGATGAAGTGCTCCGTGCCGCCGCCGGCAGCGTACGTCTCCACGTCGAGGCTGACGTTCTCGGGGTCGTCGTCGTTCATCCCGGCCTCACGGCAGCGAATGCAGTCGCAGGTGTAGCCGTGCTCGGCCATGCGCTGGCGGGCGAGCTGGCGCAGGTTGGACTTCCAGACGCCGGCGTCGATGAAGTCCGCGGGGATGTCCCGCTGGACGCGCTGCAGGCGCGTGTACCGCGGGATCATGTCCTTGATCTCCGCGACGAGGTCGGCGGCCTCCTCGTTGTGCAAGGGCTCGAAGTCGCCGTTGCGCCACATGTCGTAGGTGATGGTGTCCCGCACCACCAGCGTCGGGTAGATCTTGAGGTAGTCGGGCTTCCAGCGCTCGTCGTCGAACAGCCGCCGGAAGTCCTCCAACACCATCTCCTTGCTCATGCCGGGCTGGCCGGGCATCATGTGGAACCCGACTTTGAACGCGGCGTCCCGCAGCCGCCGGTTGGCGTCCACGGACGCCTGCACGCCGTGGCCCCGATGCATCTCGCGGTTCACGCGCTCGAAGGTGGTCTGGACGCCCACCTCGACTTTCGTCGCGCCGAGATCCAGCATCCGGTCGACCTGCTCGGGGTCACACCAATCGGGTTTCGTCTCGAACGTCGTGCCGATGTTCCGGAGCGCCCCGTGCTCGTTGTCGGCGATGACGTCCTCCAGATACCGGAAGTCGTACTCCGCGGGGTCCTGGGCGAACGACTCCGTCTGGTTGGGTGCGGGCTCCTGGTCGGGGTCGAAGTCGTTGAGCGCTTGCAGCGCGCGCTTCACGAACCACTCCTGGTAGTCGTGGCTGCGCGCGGTCATCGTCCCCCCCATCAGGATGAGCTCCACCTTGTCGACCGGGTGGCCGATCTGGCGGAGCTGGTGGAGGCGCAGGGTCACCTGGCCGTACGGGTCGTAGTCGTTTTGCACGCCGCGCGCAGCGGCGGGCTCGTGGCCGGTATACGACTGGCTGGACGTGAACTCGCTCGCCGGGCCGCCCGGACAGTACAGACACTTGCCGTGCGGGCAGGTGTGGGGGCTGGTCATGATCGCGACGGGCGTCACCCCGGACGCCGTCCGCACCGGCTTGCGCTGGAGCACGTCCTCCAGCTCGTCCCGCCGGCCGTCCGGCGCCACGTCCAGGAGGTCGGAGTGTTTTGGCACCTTCGACGCGGCGTACTCACCACAGACGTCGAGTTTCGCGTCCTCGATGTCGTCTTTGCCGACATCACCGGCGAGGATCCGGGAGACGAGCTCCTCGCAGGCGGCCTGGAACGCGCCGTCGTCGGCGTTACTGCTCATTGCTGACTGCAAGCCGCCGCGGGCGAAAAAGCGTGTCGTTCGGGGCGTTACGCCAGCTGGGCCGCGATGGCGCCGACGACCGCGTCCAGGACGGCGTCGCGCTCTCCGGCCAGGAACTCGATGCGGCCGTCTCGCGCCCCGCGAGCGGTCACACCCGCGGTGGTGGTCAGGTCGTCGTCGATGGCGTCGACGACCGCGTGCACGTCGACGGCGTCGTCGCTGCGCACCCGCAGCGCGTCCTCGCCGGCACCGAGCAACACGTCGGTGCTGTCCGCGCGGCGGTGCAACGCGTCCAACAGCAGGTCGACCGGCGGGAAGTCGTACTGGTGTGTGTAGGCGCCCACGTCGAGCGTCTCGAACGCGACGCCGTCGTGGTGGCGTGTCGACAGATGCGGCTCGGCGGTCGACAGCTCGGTCGCCAGCCGGTCCCGGAACTGCGTGGCGATGTGGTCCGCGAGGTCGTCGTCGGCGTCCCCCCAGAGGAGGTCGGCGATGAGCTCGCGTTTGTCCTCGTAGGACTGATAGAACGCCTCCAGGGCGACGGCGTCACGGAGCGCTTCGCGGGCGTCGCTGTCGTAGCTGGCGTCCGCCGCGAGGTCCGCGTACGCGGCCGGGAGGTCCGTCCAGTACGCGACCGCCGGCAGGTGGGCGAGGTCCTCGCGCACGTCGTCGTTGATGACGGCGGCGAGTTGCGCGCCCAGCGCGCCCGTGTTCACGGGCTGCTCGCCGGCCGCGGTCGGGGAGACGAGCACGTCCATCCCGGCGGCGTCGTCGGCGTACCCGCCGTCGACGACCACGGTGTCGGCGTCGTAGATGTCCAGGAGGTCCAGGGCGTCCGTGGACTCGGTCGTGGAGCCGGTGCCCACGAACACGAACAGTGGGTGTTTCTCGTCGTGGCGGTGGGCCGCCTCGAGCATGCTCGTCACGTCGCCGGTCGCGTCGTCGATGGTGTAGAAGGCGTCGTCGAGGGGGCGGCGGTCGACGTAATGGTATTCGGCGTCCTCGCGGGCGTGCTCGTCGCGGATCAGCGGCAGCAGCGCGCGCTCGATGGCGGTGCCGGCGACGTACCCCTCGACGGTCGTGGGGTGGCGGACGATGACCGGTCGGGCGTCGATGACGGCGCGCCGAACCGCGGTCGCGGCGTCCACGATGTCGTCGTGGACCGCGGCCACGGCGTCGTCGTCGGGCGCAAGCAGCGCGGTGGTGGCGGGCGCTGCGCGGTCGTCGAGGGCGGCGTCCATGCGGTTGCGGACCTCGTCGGCGCGGTCGCCGGTGAGCTCGGTGACGGCCTCGGTCTCCACTTGGAGGTCGCCGCGCCGGCGCTCGACGGTGCCCGTGAGCTGCACGACGGCTCCGGGTTCGATCTCGGGGTATGCGCGAACGCCGGCCTCGACGAACGCGGCGGCGTCGACAGCGCCGGTTTCGTCGGTCAACTCGAACACCGTCGGGCCGCTGGTCTGGCGGGCGGCCGTGATCTCCCCTTCGACGGTGACCGCGTCGTCGACGTGGTCGTCGAGGGCGTCGACGCGCACCGTTTCGTGGTCGGTGTCGTCGTCGGCGTCCGCGCCGCTGAACTCGAAGCTGGCGTCCGCGGCGCGCTCGGTCGTGGCGTCCGCGTCGGAGACGCGCTTCCCGCCGTCGGCGGTCTCCGCGTCCCGCGAGTCGTCGGTGGTGTCGCCGTCGTCAGTTGTGTCGCTGTCCGCCTCGTCGTCGGCGGGGAGCGCGGCGTCCGAGTCGTTCGCCGGGTCGTGGACGAGCTCGCCGCGGAAGTCACGCATCGACTCCCGGATCGACCACCCCAGGTCGATGTTGCCGTTGTCGTGGACGTCGGTCACTTGCACGAACACGTCGTCGCCGACATCCCACGCCAGGGAGTCAACGCGACCGGGGACCTCCGAGCGATGCAGGAGTCCCGTGACGGTGCCGCCGACGTCGACGAACACGCCGAACTCGGCGAACCCGTCGACGGTCCCGCGGTAGAACCGGCCGGGGGTGAGTTGGTCTGGTGAGTCACCACGGAAATCGAACACGACGTCCTCTTCGTGGGTGGCGCAGATGTGGCCGTCCGTAGAGGAGCCGCAGACGATACAAGTACCCATTTGCATCGAAGAAGCGGGCGCTGCCCTAAACGATTATCGAAACCGCGCCGGTCACTCGAACACCGGGCTGTCGGCCGTGAGCGCGTCGATGTCGTCGGCGAGCGCGGCGACCTGTTCGGGGAACAGCGCCACCTGGACCTCGTTGCCGGAGTCGTCCTCGAAGACGAGCTTGACGCGTTTGTCACCGAACTCGCGGGCGGTCGCGTCGTCGACGTCGAAGAGCTTCGCGTCGGCGTGTTTGTTCGTGGGGCCGACGTTCTTGATCGAGCCGTCTTTCAGCTCCACCATGAACTCCGAGAGCGTGATGTTCAGCACACACACCGTTGTCGCCGGCGCGTCTAAAATGCGAGCCCTGCCGCGTGGATGACCTGCTCGCCGGCGGGGATGGCACCGAACCCGGCGCCGAACGCCAGCACGCCCGGCACAGCGGCGGCGATCACCGCCCGTGGGAGCGAGATCTCGTGGACGACGCTCGTCCCGACGACCAGCAGGCACCACGCCCACACGCCCGCGAGCAGCGTGAGCACCGGCACGCCCAAACCGGTGACCACGCACGGGGCCGCCGCGTACGCGATCAGTTGGACGGTTTCACTGACGCCGCCCCGGGACTCCGAGATCGTCGCGATCACGAGACAGAGCGTCTGAATCGCCGACAGCGCGTGCACCGCCGCCGGCGTGACCAGTAACACGACGAGCGCCACGGTGAGCACGGCGGCCAGCCAGTCGGCGGTCGGGAACGCCAACGCGTCGCTGGGCGTGGCCGCGAGTTCGGTGGCGGCCACGACTCCGACGACAACCATCGCGAACACGAGCCCCGGGGCCTGGTCGCCCGGCGACACCGCCTCGTCGAAGAACGACACCGGATTCAGGAGGACCTGCGTGAACGACTTCGCGAGCCCGAGCGGGCCACGCTCACGGCCACCCTCCGGTTCCACCCAGGTCGTCATGGGTTACTCACGGCGCACGACATGGCAGTTCCGGCACCGCGCCTCGTAGGTCTCCTCGGCGCCGACCATGACGGTGGGGTCGTCGTAGTGGGCGGGCTCGCCCTCGATGAGGCGCTGGTTGCGGGTGGCCGGTTCCCCACACTGCATGCAGATCGCGCGCATCTTGTCGACGTATTCGGCGATCGCCATCAGCTGTGGCACCGGCTCGAAGGGCTCCCCGCGGAACGTCTGATCGGTGCCCGACAGCACCACCCGACGTCCGTCCGCCGCGAGCTCCTGGCAGACGTCGACGAGTTCGGCCGGGAAGAAGTTGGCTTCGTCGATGGCGACCACCTGCTCGCCGTTGAGCAGCGTGGGGATCGACGCGACGCCCTCGGCGGTGGGTTCGACGACCGTTGCCGCCCACGACCGGCCGGCGTGCGAGCCCAGCGTCGCCTCGCCGTACCGGTCGTCGACGGCGGGCGTGACCGCCGCGACGTCTTGGCCCGCGATCTCCGCGCGCCGCAGTCGCCGCAACAACTCCTCGGTTTTCCCCGAGAACATCGACCCCGTGATCACCTCCACCCACCCGGAGTTCGTGATGGCGTGCATGCCACAGCCAGCGGGTGGCTGGAGGAAAACGCTTGCTTTTCGCCACCTCCGCAGTCGGCGCGCCGTCTGCACGCTTTTTTAGGGGGCGGGGTGACAATGGGGACGCATGTACGATGACATCCTCCTGCCGACCGACGGCAGCGACGCCGCCGACGCCGCGGTCGCCAACGCCATCGACCTCGCGTCGAAGTACAACGCCACCCTCCACGTGCTGTACGTCGCCGACACCACCGAATACAGCACGGTCACCTTCGAGGACGCCGTCACCGATCCGCTTGAGCGCGAGGGCGAGCGCGTCGTCGACGACGCGGTGGCGCGCGCCGAGGACGCGGGCGTGGTGGCGATGGGCGTCGTGCTCCACGGCGGCGTGTTCGAGACGATTCAAGCGTACGTCGACGACGAGGGCATCGACACCGTGGTGATGGGGACGCATGGCCGCCGCGGCCTGGGTCGTGCGCTCCTGGGGAGTGTCACCGAGCGCGTCGTGCGAACCAGTGACGTGCCCGTGTTGACGGTGCGGGAAACCGACGACGACGGCGCGGCGTAACCCACTGGGTGGCGGCTCACGTGGTGTCCACGCCGAGCACGCGGTACACGCCACACGTGTTCATCGCGCCGCTGGCGAGCAACAACAGCGCCCCCACGCCGAGGGCTGGGGTCAGCGCCGAGGGGCCGCCGCCGTAGCCGGCCAGGGTCGCCAGCGCGGCGCTGCCCAGCACTGCGCCGCCGAGCAGTCGTGCCAGTGCGTCCATGGGGCCGACGTTGTGTTCCATATGGGGCGTGTTGGCACGGCGGGATCAAAAGCGGTGTGGGTCGGCGGCTGCGCGGCACAGCCCGATCGGGGTCGGGCTATTCGAGGCGGACGACCGTCCGCTCGCCCCGGTGCTCGGTCCGGACGAGCCCGTCGTCGGCGAGATCCGACAACAGGCCGCGCAGCCACTCGCGGCCGTACTCGCCGTCGGGCGTGTAATCCACGCGAACGCGATGGCCGAGCGCGTCCAGTTCCATCTCGTCGTGCTCGCCGAGCAACCGAACGATCCGGCCCCGGAACTGCCGGCGACTCCCCTCGAAGCTCGGCTGGGTGGGTACGTCCGGCGCGGTGAAATCCCCGGTTTGGTAGGCGTGACACCACTCCCGCAGCGGGCACTCCGCCTCGTCACAGCGCGGGGTCTGCTGGCAGGCGACCGCCCCCAGTTCCATCACGGCGTTGTTCCACACGCGGGACGTGCCGTCGGGCAGCAACTCGTCGGCCAGCGGCCGGTAATCCGGGTCGTCGTCGTCGCGGATCCCCTCGAACGCGCGGTAGAGCACGCGCTTGACGTTCGTGTCCACGACCGCGTTGCCGGCGTTGAACGCGAACGACGCCACGGCGTTGGCGGTGTACGGGCCGACGCCCATGAGCTCCGAGAGCTCCGCGGGCGTCCGCGGGATCGCGCCGTCGTAGTCGGTTTCGACCTGTTGGGCGGCCTCGTGGAGGTGGGTGGCGCGGTTGTTGTACCCGAGGCTGTGTGCGGACCAGAACCCGACCACGTCGCTGCGGTCGGCGGCCGCCAACGCGGCGGTGGTCGGCCACCGATCGAGGAACGCCCGCCACGCGTCGATCACCCGGGAGAGCTGGGTCTGCTGGCTCATCACCTCCGAGACCAGGATCTCGTAGGGGTCGGTGGTCTCCCGCCACGGGAACGACCGGTGGGAGTCGGTGTACCAGTCGACGAGTGCCGCCTGGAGGGCTGTGGTGTCGGCCGGCCCAGTCGCGCCCGCGCGGTCGCTCCCGTCCCCTGTCGTCATGGGGGGGCGTTGGCGGGCGGCCGTCTTGGGGATGATGGTTCGGCGGCGCACGGCGCTGCCGAAACGCGTATGTCCACCGGCACGTTCGACGGCCGTATGGGACTTGACGACTTACAGACAGACGTCGAGCACGCGGCCACAACCCTCGACGACTACGCGTTCCTGGATCGGGAGACCACCCAGGAGTTGGCGATGCTGGCGGCGGCGCTGGACGCCGACACCGACGAGCTGGTGCGGCGCGCCGTCCACGCGCTGTTCCAGTCGCTGACCGAGACCGGGCGACTCGACTTCCACCTCCGGGGCGCGTACGACACCACGTACGACGAATACCTCTCCGGAATGGCGTACGACGACCTCGTGGCCGGTGGCTACCAGGCACCCGACGACAACGACACCCAGGACCGGCCGTATCGGTTCTGAGCGCGCATGCCTGAGTGTGACAGGACAGCAATGCGCTTTTTGAACTCCGCCACCTGAGGGTGTTCATGGGGGAATCCGCACGCGGCGGCGGCAGCGCTGAGACGACCGGCGGACTGGCTGCAGCGGTCAAGACGTATCTCGAATACACGCCGACGGGGGAGTCGATCCCGGCGGCGGCGTGGCGGCGTCGCCACCGCAACGTTCGCGTGTTCGTGCTGGCGCACATCCCGCTGTTGCTTGCGCTCGGGCTCTACGAGGGGACCGAGTCCGCAGTCACGGGCGCGACGATCCCGCCGACACCGGGCATACTCATCGCGGCGGAGCTGGGTATCGTGGGGGCGCTGGTCGGGCTTGCGTCGATCCCGTCGGTGTCCCGGCGGGGACGCACGGCGCTGGCCTCGACGGCCGTGCTGGCGTCCTCGGTGGTGCTCGTGCAGTTCTCCGGCGGGTTCATCGAAGCGCACTTCCATTTCTTCGTCGGGATGGCCGTCATCGCGGTCTACGAGGACTGGCTGCCGTTCGCGCTTGGACTGGTGTACGTCGTGTTCACGCACGGTGTCTTCGGGATGATCAACGCCGAGCGCGTCTACAACCACACCGCCGCGATCAACAACCCGTGGGTGTGGGGTGGCATCCACGGCGCGTTCGTGTTGCTGTTGGCGGGCGCACTGATGGCCAACTGGTACTCCACCGAGCGCTCGCGGGAGGCCTCCCAGAAGCGCCTGGAGGAAGCCCGGCAAAAGGCCCAGCAGGTCGAAGACCTCGAAGCCCGCCAGGCGGAGATCGAGGCCGAGAAGGCCGAAGCGAAGCGGCTGAAAGCCGACGCCGAGGAGGCACGCGAGGCCGCCGAAGCCCAACAGCGGGAGGTCGCGGCCCTGAACGAGCGCCTCGAAGCGACCGCCAACACGTACGGGGCTGCGATGGCGCGGGCCGCCGACGGTGATCTCAGTGTGCGCCTCGATCCCGACGTCGAAAACGACGCCATGGCGGCGATCGCGGCGTCGTTCAACGAGATGCTCGACGAAACGGAGACCACGATCCGGGAGATCCAGGCGGTCGCCAGCGACGTCGCGGCCGCCAGCGAGGACGCCGACGCGGGCGTCGTCGAGATCGAGGACGCCAGCGGCCAGGTGAGCGAGACGGTCCAAGAGATCGCCGCCGGGGCCGACGAGCAGCGCGAGAAACTGGAGACGGTGTCCGGGGAGATGACCGACCTGTCGGCGGCCATCGAGGAGGTGGCGGCGTCCGCCGATTCGGTCGCGGAGCGCTCGCACGAGACCGCGGCGGTCGCCGGCGACGGCGAGCAGACCGCCGAGCAGGCGATCGCGGACTCCCGGACGGTGCAGTCGGCCGTGGAGTCGACGGTGCAGAACGTCGAGGCCCTCGACGACCAGCTCGCGGAGATCAGTGAGATCGTCGATCTCATCAGCGACGTCGCCGAGCAGACGAACATGCTGGCGCTGAACGCCAACATCGAGGCCGCCCGCGCCGACAAGAGCGGCGACGGCTTCGCGGTCGTTGCTGACGAAGTCAAGGACCTCGCGGAGGAGACGCGGGCGTCGGCCGGCGACATCGAGGCGCTCGTCGCCGACATCGACGCGCAGATGCAGGCCACGGTCACCGAAGCCCGGACCGCGGACGAGAGCGTGCAGGACGCGATCTCAGCGGTGGACGCGGTCGTCGACGCGTTCGGGACCGTGGCCGAAAACGCCGAGGAGACCGACACCGGTGTCCAGGAGATCAGCACCACCACCGACGATCAGGCCGCCAGCACCGAGGAGGCGGTGTCGATGATCGCGGAGGTCAGTGACATCAGCACGGCGACCGCCGCCGACGCACAGCAGGCCTCCACGGCGGCCGAACAGCAGACCACCGCGGCGGCGACGATCAGCGAAAACACGGCCGCGCTGCGCGAGCAGGCGGACCGGCTGCAGGGGTTGGTGTCGACGTTCGACGTGCACGACGAGTCGGCGTCGACGGCTGCGCGCTCGGAGTGAGCGTTACGCAGTGGGTTCGCCTTCGACCTTCGAGGTGCCGGCGTGGCGAACGTCGGGGTCGTCGAGCGCCTCCAGGAGGATGTCGACGGCGATGTCGATCTCGCGCTCGGTGACGTCGAGCGGCGGCAGTAGTCGCACCGTCTTGTGGCCACAGCCCAACACGAGGAGGCCACGCTTGACGCAGGCGTTCACGACCGCTTCGCGGCGCTTCTTGGTGTCGAACTCGACGGCCAGCATCAGGCCGCGGCCGCGCACGTCCGTGACGAAGTCGGGGTCGGCGTCGTGGAGTCGGTCGGTGGTCTGCTCGCCGCGGGCCACGACGTGATCGAGGAGGCCGTCGCTGGTGATGGCGTCGATGGTCGCAACGCCCTGCGCGGCGGCGACGATGTCCCCGGCCCCCCACGTCGAGGAGAGGCGGCCGGTCTCGCTGGGGAAGAGGTCCTCGTTGGCGACCGTTGCGCCGACGCGCAGCCCCTTCGCGGAGGTGATGACATCCGGTTCGATCTCGGTGTGGTCGATCCCCCAGAGTTCGCCGGTGCGGCCCAGTCCCGCCTGGATCTCGTCGCTGATGACGGGGATGTCGTGGGTCCGCTGGATGTCGGCGATGTCCGCGATGAAGTCGTCGTTGGGGACCCGGTAGCCGCCCTCGCCCTGCTGGGGTTCCATGATGAGGTACGCCACCTCTTCGGGGTCGATGACGCCGCGGTCGTGGTGGAGCTTGTCCGCGGCCACGTTCCCGCCGGGGCCGTTGGTCTTCCAGCCACACGAGCACTCGCCCTCGCAGGTGCAGTACGGCACCGAGACGACGCCCCCGATCTCGGGGAAGCCCTTCCGGTGGATGGCTTTCGATCGGTTCAGCGACAGCGCACCGAGCGTGCGCCCGTGGAACGCGCCGTCGAACGTGAGCGCGCGGTGGCCGCCGTTGTTGTAACAGATCTTGATGGCGTTCTCGACGGCTTCAGCGCCCGTGTTCGAGAGGAACACCGTGTCCAGATCGTAGTGTGCGGTGATGTCGGTGAGCCGGTCGAGCAGCTGTGTCGCGGTCGGGATCTCGGGCGACTCGGGATCGGTGCCGCCGCCAGCGTAGAAGTCCTGGCCCGCCATCTTGAGGGGGTCGACGAGGTCGAACGACTCCAGGCGGTCCATGATCTTGGGGTTGTTGTAGCCGAACGGCGCGGCGGCAACGTGGCTGGTGAAGTCCATGAGGACGTTGCCGTCGACGTCCGTGCAGAACGGCCCGATGGCGTCCTCGGTGATGTCCCACACGAAGTCGTAGACGTACGTGGAGGGGGCGGCGTGATTGTGGTGGAAGTTCACCCATTCCGCGGCCTTCTCGCCGGGCATGCTCCGGACGTCAGGCTCGGCTGTTTCACGGTCCATGCACACAGTTGGCACCGCCCCAAATAAAAGTCGTTCGTTCCAGCCACGCCGACATGTCCCACGTGCACCGGACGCGGATCTCACGGCCAGACACTCCCCGGAAACGGCGTCTGACGCCCTGATTGGTCGTCGTTAGGCTGCCAGCACGACCGCAGCGCCGCCACCGACGACCAACAGCCCGGCGCTGTACGCGACGACGCGGGCCGCGAACGTCCGGTTAGCGCTGGTCGCCGACAGCCCCGCTTTCACGCCGATGGAGCTGGCCGTCGCCAACAACACCGCGATCGCCGCTGTGTCGGCGTCGACGGCGTTGGTGCGGTAGAGCACGACCGCCGACGTGGTCGCGCCGGCGCTGGACACGAGCCCGGAGACGACCGCGGTGACGAGCAGCCCGGCGGACCCGAACTGGGTCTCCGCGAGCCCGCCGGCCACGACCACGACGAGGAACATCGCGCCGAACCCGAGGGCGTTCCGCATCGAGAACGGCGTGTCGAGATCCATGGACACCGACTGCGACCAGTCGGCGGTCACGGCCGCGATGGCGATGCTGCCGGTGACGATGACCGCCAGCGGCAGCGTCCCCGTGACGAGGACGCCGGCCGACGCGGTGAACACCACGACGATGAGGAGGTTGCGAAGCGCCATCGCCGCGTTCGCCAACAGCACCCCCGCGACGGCGTACCGTGTCGCGTCGGCGTGCGCGTCCACGTGATCAAGCAGTGTGCCGACGACCGCCGTCGAGGACGCCAACCCACCGAAGAAGCCGGTGACAGCGATCCCGCGGCCGCCGTACGCCTGCACGACGACGTAGTTCACGATGCCGATGGCCGCCACGAACACCACCATCGACCAGACCACGCGAGGCTCGATCTCGACCACCCACCCGCCCCGTCCCACGGTCATCGCGCCGGTGGGCAACACCGGATACACGACGAACGCCAGGATCGCGAACTCCGTGGTTGAGCGGAGTTCTTCCCGGGACAACCCCCACGCGAAGCCGTGGAGTTCGCGCTTGAACACCAGCAGGATCGAACTCGTGACTGCGACGACAGTCGCCGGCAGGACCGCGCCCAGCGCCGCCAGCACGCCGATGCCGTACGCGACGAGCATGCTCACGGCCGTCGTGAGGTGCAGCGTGCCCTCCGACGACCGCAGCCCGGAGACCATCAACACACCGGTGAGCACGATCACGAACACCGCGCCGACGCTGCCCAGGACCGGCGGGCACGCGCCTCCGGCCGCCGCGCAGCGCTCGGTGTCGACCATCGTGAAGATGGCACCCAGCACGCTCACGAGCGCGAACGTCCGGATGCCGGCGGCCTTCTGGGCCCACTCGCGTTCCAACCCCAGGAACAACCCCAGTGCCACCGCAACCGCGATGCGGACGATCCGGCTGTCGAGTGGCGCTGCCACTAGTGCGTCGACGGTCACGGTCACCACCAGGACGTTCGCCGGTGTGCACATAAACACTGGGTCGAGATCACCCCACGGCCCTGGCGGTCAGCCGCGGGGGATCGACACAGCCTACTACGTCAGCCGCCCAGCGGCCCGTTCTCGCTTGTCGATGTCGTTTCGTGCCGAGGCGTCTCCCCCGCTCGACGCTGTAAATAATAACTCGTTGTATGGTACCAAACTCCGTCGCAGCCGTGTCGCTTTTGTACCGTGTCCTGATACGGCGTGGTACAACATGGCAGAACGTGAGACATGGGCATCCAGACTGGGATTCATTCTGGCCGCCGTTGGGAGCGCAGTCGGCCTGGGGAACATCTGGCAGTTCCCGTTCAAGACAGCGACCGAGGGCGGCGCAGCGTTCGTCGTTGTCTACCTGGTAGCCGCGCTTCTGTTGGGGTTGCCCGCCATCCTCGGTGAGTTCGTCATCGGGCGGCGCGCGAACCTCAACGCCGTCGAGGCGTTCGACCGGCTCGACCACCCGGCGTGGACGATCGTGGGGGCGATAGGGCTGCTCACGGGGCTGTGGATCCTGTCGTACTACAGCGTCGTCGGCGGCTGGGTCACGCGATACCTGCTGGGCAGCGCCACCGGGGCGTACTTCGCCGCGCCCGCGGCGTACTTCGGGAGCGTCTCGATGGGGTGGGAGGCGGTGGCGTTCCACGGCGCGTTCATGGCCGCCACGGCCGGCATCGTGGCGTTCGGTATCGAGGACGGCATCGAGAAAGCCACGAAGCTGATGGTGCCGTCGATCCTCGTGATGCTCGTCGGCCTCGCGGTGTACGCGTCCACCCTCAATGGTGTGGGCGCAGCCTACGAGTTCTACCTCTCCCCTGACTTCGGGTTCATCGCCGACAACATCGGGAGCATCGTCCCGTACGCCGTCAGCCAGGCGTTCTTCTCGCTGTCGCTGGGGATGGGCGCGATGATCACGTACGCCTCCTACCTGGGCGACGACGACAGCCTGTTCGCCGACGGCGGCCTCATCGTCGTGTTGAACACCTCCGTGGGGCTGCTCGCGGGGCTGGTTGTGATCCCGCTGCTGTTCGTGCAGTTCGGCACGGTTCCGGATGCCGCGGCCGGCGGCGGTGCCGGCGCGCTGTTCATCTCCGTCGCACAGGCGTTCGCCACGCTCGGCGTGGCGGGGCGCGTGCTCGGCGTGCTGTTTTTCGGCGTGGTGTTGGTCGCCGCGCTGTCCTCGGCGATCAGCCTCCTGGAGGTCGTCACCGCCTACGTCGTCGACAACTACGGCTACAGCCGGCCCGCGACCGCGTTCAGCTTCGGGGGCGTGTTGTTCGCGCTGGGCACGCTGTCGGCGTGGAACACCGCCTGGCTGGACTGGTTTGACTCGCTGGCCTACGGCGTGTTGTTGCCGCTGTCGGTGCTGCTCGGTGTGGTGTTCGTCGGGTGGGTGTACGGCCCCGCCGCGGTCGACGAGATCAAGAAGGGATCGGGCACCGGGACCACGTTCGCCACCGCGTGGCTGTGGTCGGTCCGCACCTACGTTCTCATCGGCGTGTTTGTGACACTCTACTTGGGTGTGACGGACATCTACGCCGCGCCGGCGATCCCGTTCGTCTAGGATCTCTCAGTGAACCCGGATTTTTGCAGTCGATTCGAAGCTCCATAACGGTTTTTCAGGCTGTTTACCGCGCGTTCCTCGCGGTCTGACGGATCGACGGTCGTAACCCTGAAATGGGGTGGTTTGTTACTGCGTTGCAATGGCACGAGATGTGTGGCACTCCCGGCTCGGATTCATCATGGCCGCCGTCGGCTCCGCGGTCGGTCTGGGGAACCTCTGGCGGTTCCCGTGGATGACGAGCGAAAACGGCGGCGCGGCGTTCCTCCTGGTGTATCTCGGCGTTGTACTGTGTGTTGGCGTGCCCGGCCTGCTGGCGGAGTTCGTGATCGGGCGGCGGAGCCGTCGAAGCCCCGTCGGCGCGTTCTCCTCGCTGTCGGACTCCACGCTGTGGCGGGTGTTCGGACACCTCTCGGTCGTCATCGCGGTCGTGTTGCTCTCCTTTTACAGCGTTGTCGGCGGGTGGATCCTGCGGTACTTCGGGGCCAGCCTGACCGGCGCGTACTTCTCGAACCCCGGCCAGTACTTCGCCACGGTGAGCTACGGGCTTGACGCCGTTGGCTTCCATCTGTTGTTCCTCGCGATCACCGGGCTCATCGTAGTCCGCGGGATCAAACGCGGGATCGAGAACGCAACCAAGCTCATGATGCCGGCTGTGGTGGTGCTTTTGGTCGTGCTCGCCGCCTGGGCGAGCACGCTCGACGGCGCGGGTGCCGGTCTCGCGTTCTACCTGTCGCCGGACGTCGAACTGCTTGAAGCCGACCTGCTTGGGATCCTGCCTGCCGCCGCCGGCCAGGCGCTGTTCACGCTCTCGCTTGGCTCCGGAACGATGATCACCTACGCGTCGTACCTCGACGAGGAGCGGTCGCTGGCCGCCGACGGCGCGGCGATCGCCGTTCTCAACACCTGCATCGGTGTGCTCGCTGGACTCGTGGTGTTCCCGCTGTTGTTCGCGCTCGTCGGCGACGCCGGCACTGGCGGTCCCGGCGCGCTGTTCGTTGGCCTCGCCAACGCGTTCGTTGCGGTCCCCTACGGGCGGGCCGTCGGCGCGGTGTTTTTCGCGGTCGTCTCCCTGGCCGCCATCTCCTCGTCGATCTCGATGCTCGAACTCCCGGTGTCGTTCCTGGTCGACGAGTACGGCGTCTCACGCCGCCGCGCGACCGCGCTGTTCGTGGGCGTGTTCACCGTCACTGGGAGTGCAACCGCGCTCTCGCCCGGGCTCTTTGACTTCGTCGCGGGCACCCTGGTGGACCTCCTGATGACCGCCGGCCTCATCGGGTTCCTGCTGTTCACCGGGTGGGTCGTCGGGCAGAACGCCGTCACCGAGTACGAGCTCGGCGCGGGCGCTGTCGCGTCCGCGTTGTCGACGCCGTGGCTGTACGCGGTCGGCGTGGTGATCCCGGTGTTCCTGATTTTCACGCTCGTCTCCGGGATCGCCGCCGCGCTCGGCGTCTCGATCACGGCCGTCGAGCTGTGGGGGGTTACCATCAGCCAGCCGCGACTGTTCGCGGGACTGAGCGTCGTCATCGCGGTGGTGTCGTTTCTGGGGCTGCGGCGGCCGGCGTCCGTCGCCTGACAGCGCCGTCCTGGGCTGTCGCCGTCTCGGAATCCTTTTGCCGCCGGTTGCGGAACCCTCCTAATCAAATGACGATGGAAGAGCGCATCGAGGACTTGCGCGAGCAGACCGAGCGCGCACTCCTCGGCGGCGGAGAGGCTCGCATCGAGTCCCAACACGAGAAGGGGAAGCTGACGGCTCGCGAGCGCATCGACTACTTCCTCGACGACGGCACGTTCAACGAGTTGGATCAGCTGCGCACGCACCGCTCCACGAACTTCGACATGGACGAAACGAAGCTCCCCGGCGACGGCGTCGTCACCGGCTACGGCGACGTCAACGGCCGCACGACGTTCGTGTTCGCCCACGACTTCACCGTCTTCGGGGGGAGCCTCGGTGAGGTGTTCGCGGAGAAAGTGACGAAAGTGATGGATCGCGCGATGGAGGTCGGCGCGCCCGTCGTGGGGCTCAACGACTCGGCGGGCGCACGCATCCAGGAGGGCGTCGACGCGCTGGGCGGGTTCGCGGAGATCTTCACCCGCAACGAGAAGGCCAGCGGCGTCGTCCCCCAGATCTCGGCGATCATGGGGCCGTGTGCGGGCGGTGCCGTCTACTCGCCGGCGATCACGGATTTCACCGTCATGGTGAAGGACACGAGCCACATGTTCATCACCGGGCCGGACGTCATCGAGACGGTGACCGGCGAGCAGGTCGGCTTCGAGGAGCTCGGCGGCGCGACCACCCACGCCGCCGAATCGGGGGTCGCACATTTCGCCTGCGACAGCGAGGAGGCGGCCCTGGACAACATCAAGCGCTTGCTCTCGTATCTCCCCCAGAACAACGTCGAGGACCCGCCACGGGTCGAGCCCTACGACGACCCCGAGCGCCGCGACGACGCCCTCGAAACCATCGTCCCGGACGAGCCACGGAAGCCCTACGACATGACCGACGTCGTCGACAGCGTCGTCGACGAGCAGTCGTTTTTCGAGGTGCAGGCGGACTTCGCGAAGAACATCGTCGTCGGGTTCGCGCGACTCGACGGCCGGTCGGTCGGCATCGTCGCGAACCAGCCCCGCGTGAACGCCGGCACCCTCGACATCGACGCCTCCGAGAAGGCCAGCCGGTTCGTGCGGTTCTGTGACTCGTTCAACGTCCCGATCCTGACGCTCGTGGACGTGCCCGGGTTCCTGCCGGGCACCGACCAGGAGCACGGCGGCATCATCCGGCACGGCGCGAAGCTCCTGTACGCGTTCAGCGAGGCGAGCGTGCCCCTGATGACGGTCATCACGCGGAAGGCCTACGGCGGCGCCTACGACGTGATGGCGAGCAAGCACATCGGCGCGGACGTCAACTACGCGTGGCCGACCGCCGAGATCGCCGTGATGGGGCCGAAGGGCGCGGTGAACGTCCTCTACAGTGATGAACTCGAAGCGGCCGACGACACCGCGGCGCGCCGCCAAGAGCTCATCGACGAGTACCGCGAGGAGTTCGCCAACCCATACACGGCCGCCGACCGCGGCTACCTCGACGCCGTCATCGAGCCGACTGAGACCCGACCGCGGCTCATCGACGACCTCGACATGCTGGCGAGCAAGCGCGAGGAGACGCCGGACAAGAAACACGGCAACATCCCGCTGTGATGCCCGCCGAGATGGACCTGACGATCCCCGAGGACGCCAGCGAGGAGGAGGCGGCCGCCATCGCTGCGGCCGTCCAGAGCCACCTGGCCGCGATGGCGGCGGCCGCGGCGGCCGCCGACGACAACGAGGCGACGTGGCCCGGTGAGAAATGGCGGTTCGCCGGCCGCGTCGAACGACAGGGCGGGCGCTCGGTGCGCGTGCCCGACGGTGCGCCCACCGACGCGTGGAGCGCGGCGGGGCGTCGCGACCGGTTTTAGGCCGTCGCTCCCGGCGAGGCGGCGGCCCAAGCGGGTGTTCTGTGCGCGGGCTGGCGGCCGATCCAGAACCGAAGCTATGAGTAGGCCGTCTCTGAAACGAACGATCAAGAATGTTCGAGAAGGTACTCGTTGCCAACCGCGGCGAGATCGCGGTGCGTGTGATGCGGGCGTGTGACGACCTCGGGGTCGACACGGTCGCTGTGTACAGCGATGCCGACGCGCACGCCGGACACGTGCGGTACGCCGACGAGGCGTACAACGTCGGGCCGGCGCGCGCGGCGGACTCCTATCTCGACCACGACGCCATCATCGACGCGGCCACGCGGGCCGGGGCCGACGCCATCCACCCCGGCTACGGCTTCCTCGCCGAGAACGCCGAGTTCGCGGGCAAAGTCGAGGACACCGACGGCGTCACGTGGGTCGGCCCGTCCGCGGACTCGATGCGCCAGCTCGGCGAGAAGACCAGCGCCCGGAAGACGATGCGGGAGGCCGACGTGCCCATCGTTCCCGGCACCACCGACCCCGTGGAGTCCGTCGCTGACATCCACGAGTTCGGCGAGGAACACGGCTACCCCATCGCTATCAAGGCCGAGGGCGGTGGTGGCGGTCGCGGCATGAAGATCGTGCGCAGCGCCGACGAGGCCGAAGACCAACTGGAGTCGGCGGAGCGTGAGGGTGAGGCGTACTTCGACAACGCGAACGTCTATCTGGAGCGCTACTTGGAGAACCCCCGCCACATCGAGGTCCAGATCCTTGCGGACCACCACGGGAACGTCCGGCACCTCGGCGAGCGGGACTGTTCGCTGCAGCGCCGCCACCAGAAAGTCATCGAAGAAGGCCCGAGCCCCGCGCTCACGGACGAGCTTCGCGAGGAGATCGGGACGGCGGCCCGGCGTGGAGCCGACGCCGCGGGCTACTACAACGCAGGCACCTTCGAGTTCCTCGTCGAGGAAGACACCGAGCGGGAGCCCGGTGACCTCCTCGGGCCGGAGACGGAGTTCTACTTCCTCGAAGTGAACACCCGGATTCAGGTCGAGCACACCGTCACGGAGGCGCTCACGGGCGTCGACATTGTGAAGTGGCAGCTCAAGATCGCATCCGACGACGAGCTCACCTTCGAGCAGGACGACGTGGCACTGGACGGCCACGCCGTCGAGTACCGCATCAACGCGGAGAACGCGGCCGACGACTTCGCGCCCGCCACGGGCGGCGAGTTGGAGACCTACGACCCGCCGGGCGGCATCGGCGTGCGCGTCGACGACGGCCTCCGGCAGGGCGACGATCTCGTCACCGACTACGACTCGATGGTCGCGAAGCTCATCGTGCACGGCAGCGACCGCGAGGAGTGTCTGGCGCGGTCCCGGCGCGCGCTCGCCGAGTACGACATCGAGGGCATCCCGACGATCATCCCGTTCCATCGGCTGATGCTGACCGACGACGCGTTCGTCGGGGGTACGCACACGACGAAGTATCTCGACCGCGACATCGACGAGTCGCGGATCAGTGACGCCCAGGCGGAGTGGGGGACGACGACGGCCTCCGAGAGCAGTGCCGATGAGAACGTGGTGGAGCGGGATTTCACGGTGGAAGTCAACGGCAAGCGCTTCGAGGTCAACCTGGAGGAGCGCGGCGCGGCGCAGTTCGCGGCCCCCGAAGCGGACACCGGCGGCGGCGGGCCGCCGGAGCCCGCGGGCGGAGCCGACGACGGCGAGACGGTCGTTGAGGGCGACGGCGAGACGGTCACGGCGGAGATGCAGGGGACGATCCTGGACGTGGCCGTGTCCGAGGGCGATGCGGTCGACGCGGGAGACGTGCTGGTTGTGCTGGAAGCGATGAAAATGGAGAACGACGTCGTGGCGTCCCACGGTGGCACGGTCACGCAGGTCGCCGTCAGCGAGGACGACAGCGTCGACATGGACGACGTGCTGGTGGTCATCGACTAGACGGGCGGTTCCGCGACCGGAGTCATTATGTCGCCTGGCTGTCTGCTACTCCCACACGACCCGACCGACGACACCGCCGGCTGACGCCGCGCTCCGTGGCGGCGGCAGTCGAACCGTGCGGTGTCACGTGGCCGCACCATGAACCCAGCATTCACGCCGACCACGAGCCCGACCGGGCTGCGTGTTCACGACCGGATCGAGAACGCCCAGTTCGAGCTGTACACCGAGTCCCGGGTGGCCCCAACGCCTGTCGCTACCGGCTCGGCGCATGGACTGTCTCGGCAGCCGGATGCGGAGGCGTGGCACACCAGCAGTGACGCTGGGTTCGCGTTGCCCGTCGATAGCGCGGTTGCCTTCGACACGACGCGGATCACGCTGCCGGCACTGGTGGACGTGTTCGTGTGGCAGCCAGACCGGACGCTCGTCGGGAAAACCACCAACCAGGAGTCGGCGACGTATCCCGACCAGGGAGCGTACGCCCTGGATGTCGACATCGGGTCGATGAAGCTCCAACTGGCTGTAACGGACCCCTTCGAGATCCACCGCACCGACGACTCGACGGTCATCAGCTTCGACGCCACGGCCACCGTGCGCCTGGGCGCGCGGTCGCTGCATACGGCCCCCGAGGCCACGATCACCATCACCGACGACGTGCGGGACGGCATGCGCGCGGTCTCACTGTTCGGATCCGCGCTGAAAACCACCACACCGGAGCGGTCGTTCCCGACGCTACGGGGCCATCCACCGCTCGTGGAGCGCGGTGACGCCTTCGACGCGCCCGCCACCCTCGACGCTCCGGACACCGGGATCGCCATCGAGATCCCGCCCGACTGGGGTGACCTGTACCGGGTGAGCACGCTCGCGTACTATCTCGGGGCGACGGTGCGGCCGGGCGCACAGCGCGCGCTCGTGCTCGACGGCGTCCGGTATCCGTTCCCGTCCGCCAGTGGGTTCGGCGACGCGGTGCAGACTCTGCTGGAGCACGTGTTCTTGCTGGATTGTGTCGTCCGGACGGAGGGGCTGTACTCGGTGTCGATGCACGAACGCACCGCGATCGAGCCGACCCTCGGCATCGACCTGTCGGCGGCCTACGACGCGCCGCCCGCCGAACGGCTGGCGGCATACCTGGGTGTGCCGTTCGCGGTCACCGAGCCACACGGTCCGCAGTGGCCGGTCACCGCGGACATTGCCCCGGACCCCGGACGCATCGCCGCGCTGCCGTTCGTCGTGGATGACCTCGCCAACGTCCGGGTCCACGACGCACAACCGGACACGACATCCGACGCCGGGCACGGAGCCGAGGCTGTGAGTTCGTTCCTTCGGAGCAGGTCACAGCCGGACCGCGACCAGCCACGCGTGGCGGCCGACGCGGACGATGTCGTGGTACCGCCGGATACGGAGTCTATCGAGCACGTGTGGCTCGCTGACGGGGTGCCAGTGGGTGCCAACAAGGCCACCGCTGCGGACTACCAGGCGAGTCTCGCGTGCGATGCACTCGCCAGCGATCCGATCCGGGTCGTGGTCGTCTGCAACGACCCGTCGATGGACGCCGAGGACTGCGTCAGCGCCGTCTACGGGATGCGGGATTTCTTCGAGTTCGACATCTCGGTGCGCCACGAGCTGTCCACGAGCGAACTCGCCACGGTGTTGGAGTCGACGGTCGACTTCCTCCACTACATCGGGCACACGGACGCCACCGGCTTCCAGTGTGTGGACGGGCGACTCGATGCCCGGGACCTGGACACGACCGGCGTCCGCGCGTTCCTGCTGAACTCCTGTCAGTCGCACGCGCAGGGTCGCGCGCTGGTTGATCGCGGGAGTCAGGGCGGCATCGTCACCGTGTCGGACATCGACAACGACGCCGCCGTGCGGGTCGGGCACGCGATCGCGCGACTGCTGAACAACGGGTTCTCGCTGCTGGCAGGGCTATCAGTCGCTCGCAACGTGACGGCGTTCGGGAACCAGTACGTCACGGTCGGCGATGGGTCCGCGCAGGTGGTGCAGAGCCGGAGTGGCGTGTCGCTGCTCGCTGAGCTGGCAGCAACCGATGCCGGCTACGAGGTGTCTCTGGTCGGCTATCCGACTACGAACACGCCGCTGGGATCGCTCGTCACGCCGTACATCCCCGGGAACGACACGTCGTATCTGAACGCTGGTCACATCGGGACGTTCAACGTTGCTGCTGAAGACGTTCGTTCGTTTTTCGACCATGGGGTCTTTCCAGTCCTCTACGACGGAACACTGACATGGAGCGACAAACTGACCATCGAAGAAACCGGCTGAAGCGTCTTCTTTAGCGAGACAGCGGATTCAGTACGCTTTCTACTCAGCTATGGCCCCTGGATAATCCCGACAGGGTGCCTTGCCGCCGCCGTCCCTGTTGTCGAGAGGAACAGCAGCATCGTGAACAGCGCGCCGATCATTCGTGGATTATCCGACAGGTACTGTGTGAACTTGGAGTCCGTCATCGACATCTGTATCAACAACCCGCTGAAAATTAAATTTATCTGAACATAACAGATATAAATAAACTGGAAAAAGGTATGAGTGAGTTATTGTGGCGGATTAGGACAGTCCGCTCCGGTGCGGTGTGGCGTTCAACCAGTCGGGTTTAACAGGACACGCCGGATACCACCGGCAATGAGCGACACCCGACGCGCCGTCCTCGACGCGTTGGCCGACGGCCCCACACCCGGGCCGGCGCTGGCCGACGAACTCGGCGTCTCCCGGGCCGCCGTCTGGAAGCACGTCGACGCACTCCGCGACGCCGGCTTCACCATCGACAGCGGCCACGACGGGTACACGCTGGCCGGAGTGCCCGACTACGGCGGGCTCGCGGTCAGCGTCGACTTGGACGCCCCGTTCACGATCGAACACCACGACAGCCTGCCCAGCACGAACGACCGCGCCCGCGAGCGTGCGGCCGACGGCACGCGCGACACGGTCGTGCTCGCAACCCGGCAGACGAGTGGCCGCGGTCGCCGGGACCGATCCTGGGAGTCGCCTGCAGGCGGCGTCTGGGCGAGTCTCGTGCTCGGCCCGGACCTGCCGCCGGCGCGCGTGCCCCTGCTCACGTTCGCCGCCGCAGTGGCGGTCACGGACGCCGCCCGGGAAGCCGGCGTTGACGCCGCGATCAAGTGGCCCAACGACGTGGTTGTGCCCGGCGAACCCGCCGCGCGCGGCAACCGAAAGCTCGCGGGCATCCTCACCGAGATGGAGGGCGAAGCCAGCCGCGTGTCCTGGGTGGTCGTGGGCTTGGGCGTGAACGTCAACGTCGACCCGGCGGCGCTCGCGCCCGGCGCGACGAGCGTGCGCGCGCTGGCCGGCGAGACGGACCGACGGGTGTTCGTGCAGCGCGTCCTCGAACGGTTCGACGCCCTGCGTGGCCGCCCGGAAGCGGCGCTGGCGGCGTGGCGCGAGCGCGCAGCAACGCTCGGCGAACACGTGCGCATCACCCAGGACGACGACAACACGATCACCGGTCGCGCCGTCGATGTCACGGCTCACGGCGCGCTCGTGGTTGCCACTGGTGGCGAGTCGACAACCGTCGTGCATGCCGGCGACTGCCAGCACGTGCGGCCCGCCTGACGGGCGTTACTCGTCCCCGCCGCTGACGGTGAGCACCGGCACCGACGACGATCGCACCACCTTCTCGGTGACGCTGCCCAGCAACAGCCGGTCGATCCCACCGCGGCCATGCGTCCCCATCACGATCAGGTCACAGCCGGCGTTGTCGGCGTAGGTCACGATCTCCATGGCGGGGTTGCCGTCCCGGAGTTCGCGCTCGGTGGCGACACCACGGTCGTTTGCGGCCGCGGTCACGGTATCGAGCGCGCTCGTTCCCTCACTGCTCAGCATCGCGGACACGCTCTCCCAGGAGGAGTCCATGGGCAGCCCCGCGTAGCTCGCAGTGTCCACGACGTACAACGCGTGAACCGTCGCGTCGTGCTCGACGGCGAGATCGACGGCGTGCGCGACGGCGTCCTGTGACGCGTTCGACCCGTCCGTCGGTACGAGGATGCGCTCGTAGCGTCCCATCGTGTCGTGCTTCTCACGGTGCTGTGTTAAGTGTACAGGGCGGTCGGGTGGTCACTCCGAGAACCCCGGCGGTGAGTCGTCGGGCGCGTTCACCTCGGTGACGAGCCCGTCGTCGGGGTCCAGCCCGAGCACGCGCTCCGTGGCGCGCCCGACCGCGTCGGTGTGCGCTCGCGGCGTGTAGACGCCGAGTCGCCACTGCTCGCGCTGGGCGGTCTGAAGCGCGGTCACGAGCGTTGATTGCTCGTGGAGCCGCCGCACCTCGCCGTTGACCAGCACACCCGTCGAGGACTCCGGCATCGAGGGCTCGCCGGGCGCATCAACGATGACATCGCGCTCGGGGACGCCGGCGTCGGCGGCGATGGCGCGCTCGAACCCCCGCACGGTGTCGTGGTCCGCGCCGACGAGGTCGTCGTCGACGTCCCCGAGTTCCGCCCACACCGCGCGCTTGTAGAGGTCGCGCTCGAACAGCCGGGCGGCGACCCGGCTGGTGGCGTCGTGGGCGCGGAGCGCGGCCACGAGGTCGTGGTCGTCCATGCGGCGCAGCGCCGGCGCGGTCACGTCCGTGGTGGCGAGCAGCGTTTCGGCCGCGCGCCGCAGCATCGACTTCGAAATGCGGGCGACGTGGTGGCTGTACACGGTCGGGTTCATGAGCGCGCGCGCCAACAGCAGGCTTTCAGCGGATTGGACGTTGCCCGCGCCCAGCACGAGATCGCCGTCGATGAACGTCAGCCCACGGATGAGTCGTCCGTGGTCGATGGTGCCGTAGGGGACGCCGGTGTGGTGGGCGTCCCGCACCAGGTAGTCCATGCGGTCGACGTCGAGCTCGCCGGCGACCAGTTGGGCCAGTGGCTCGCCGTCGCCGGCCACGAGGGCGGCGATCTCCGCGGGCTGGATGTCGTGGTCGGCCAGCACCGACGCCACCTGGCCGGACGCCACGAGGTCGTGGACGTCGTCGTGGCGGTTGCCGGTGTGGCGCTCGATCACGTCCTCGACGTTGTGGCTGAACGGTCCGTGGCCGATGTCGTGGAGGATGGCGGCGGCGCGAACGCGGGTGGCGCGCTGGCCCGTGATCCCGAGGTGATCGAGCGCGCGGTCGGCGAGGTGGTAGACGCCCAGGGAGTGCTCGAAGCGGGTGTGGTTGGCTGACGGGTAGACGAGGCTGACGGTGCCCAGCTGTGCGACGTTGCGCAGGCGCTGGAGCGGGGGCGTGTCGAGCAGCGCAGCGACCACGCCGGTGACTTCGATGTGGTCGTGGACGCTGTCCTTGATCGTGGTGGTCATTGGAGGCTGTTGGCGGGGTTTTCGTATAACTCGTGTGACCGAGCGCGCGCCGGACGCGGTGTCGTCCACAGGGGTTTTCACCGTGACACGCGAACCACCGGTATGCGACGGCAACTTGCTGCCCTGTTGGTTGTGGCGCTTGTCGCGGTCGCCGGATGCGCCGGCGGCTCCGCCCCTGCGACAGACGACGGCGCATCGAGCGGCGACCAGATCTATCAGACGCCCCTTGACACGGGGACCGTCGTGGACGCCCACGCCAGCGCGCTCACTGACGCGGGCTCGTACACGATGGAGTCGACGGTCGCACAGTCGCTGGCAAACAGCACGCAGCGCGCCGAGACCACCGGCGTGGTCCGTGGGAACGCCGCCTCGGGTGCGCTGTTCCTGCGGACGCAGTCGCCGCGGGGCCAGACGGTCGCCGTGTACACCGACGGCAACGGCACCGCCTACGAGCGGCGCGCCGCCGGCAACCGGTCACAGGTCCGGGACGCGTCCGGGAGAGCGCCGACCGCCGATCAGTACGCCAGCAGCATCGTGCGGCCGTTCATCGACCTGTTCAACTTCACGTACACGGGCACCACCACTGAGAACGGCGACACGGTCGCGGTCTACGAGGCCGACGGCGTGGCGGACCTGAATACGTCGTCACGGGCGTTCGCGAACCGCGACCCCGAGTCGGTCGAGGCGGCGGCCGCGACGCTGCACATCCGTGACGACGGCGTGGTGACCTCGCTGCAGTCGAACACCACGTTCGCACAGCAGAACCGCTCGCAGACGACGGCTGTCAACTACACCTTCAGCGACATCGGGTCGACGGAAGTCACCCAGCCCGACTGGGCCAGTGACGCCGCCACGACCGCGACCAGCCAGCCGTCGACGACGACACCCACGACCGCGAACACGACCACGACCGCGAACGCGACCACCACCGCGAACGCGTCGGCGTAACGCGCGGTCGAGCTCCGTTCGTTCTGCTGTCCGGTTAGGCGTCGCCGTAGACTGGGACCGCAGCCCCGTTCGTGGGCGGCGTCGCGTCCGAACACAGCGAGAGCACGACGCGAGCGATGGCATCGGGGTCGACCCAGGAGTCGTGGTCAGCGTCGGGCAGCATCTCGCGGTTCGCGGGCGTGTCGATGACCGACGGCATGACGGCGTTGGCGCGCACCGCGCCGTGGTTCTCGGCGGCGATGGTTTCGGTGAGCAGGCGGACGCCGGCCTTCGCGGCCCGTTAGGGACCGTCGCCCTGGCCGCCCTCCAGGGAGGCCCGCGCGGAGACGGAGACGATGGTGCCACCGCTGTCCTGGAGGTGTGGGATCGCGTGCGCGCTCGCGAGGAACATCGTTTTCAGGTTCACGTCCAGGACCGTCTCGAACGCCGACACCGCCGTTTCGTGGATCGGGTCGCCGCCCTGCCACATCCCGGCGACGTTGCAGAGCGCGTCGAGGCCGCCGTGGTCGGCGACCGTGCTTGAGACGACGTGGGCGGCCTGCGTGTCCTCCGTGAGATCACCCTGATAGAACGACGCGAACGTGGGGGTCGGAACGGCGTCGTCGCTCTCCGCGGGGGCCACCACGTCGGTGCCACAGACGGTTGCGCCGGCGTCGGCGAACGCCCGGCAGACGGCGCTCCCGAGCGCGCCGACCGCGCCGGTCACGAGCACAACGTCGCCATCGCACTCGAAGTTGGCATGCATACACACCACATGAATGGCGCGCGTTGTAAACGTATGCACCCCGTGTCGAAGCGGCAGCACGCGCCGGATTCGGAGACCGATGGGGTTTATGCTGAGCGAGGTTCGCGTTCAGACTGCATGAAGCTTCACGAGTACCAGGCGAAGGAGGTCTTCGCCGATGCGGGCATTCCGACCCCGGAGTCGGCGCTCGCAACGTCCGTCGACGAGGCCGTCGAGGTCGCAGACGCCCTCGACTACCCCGTCGCGGTGAAGGCCCAGGTACACGTCGGTGGCCGCGGAAAGGCCGGCGGCATCAAACTCGCGGAGAACACGGCCGAGGCTCGCGAGGCCGCCGAGTCGATTCTCGGCATGGACCTCAAAGGCTACACGGTTGATCGCGTTCTCGTCGAGGAGGCCGTCGACTTCACCAACGAGTTGTACGTCGGCGTGACCATGGACCGCAGCGAGGGCGCGCCGGTCGTGATGGTCTCCGAGCGCGGCGGCGTCGACATCGAATCCGTCGCCGAGGAAGCCCCCGAGGACATCGTGCGCGAGCACGTCGATCCCTCGTTCGGTCTGCAGGCCTATCAGGCCCGCAACGCCGTCTACGACGCGGGCATCGAGCAGGACGTCGCCGGGGACGTCGCGAAGATCGTGCAGGGCGTCTACGATCTGTGGGCGGACAGCGACGCCACGGAGGTCGAGATCAATCCCGTGATGGTGACCAGCGAGCGCGACGTTGTCGCCGCCGACGCCGTGATGAAACTCGACGAGGACGCGTTGTTCCGCCAGCCGGCGTTCGCCGACATGGAAGAGGACGCCGCCGAGGACGACCTCGAAGCCAAGGCCAACGAGTACGGCTTCGACTACGTCCGCTTGGACGGCAACACGGGCATCATCGGCAACGGGGCCGGGCTCGTGATGACGACGCTTGACCTCGTGGACTACTACGGCGGGCAGCCCGCGAACTTCCTGGACATCGGCGGCGGCGCGAAAGCCGACCGCGTCGCCAACGCCCTGGACATGGTGTTCAGCGACGAGAACGTCGACAGCGTCGTGTTCAACATTTTCGGCGGCATCACTCGCGGCGACGAGGTCGCGAAGGGCATCAACAGCGCGCTCGAACAGTTCGACGAGATCCCGACGCCGGTCGTCGTCCGGCTCGCGGGCACGAACGCCGCTGAAGGCCGCGAGATCCTCAACGACGACCTCGTGACCGTCGAAGAAACGCTTGAGGGCGCTGTCCAGCGCGCCGTCGAGTACGCCGACGAGGAGGACATCCAATGAGCATTCTAGTCGATGACGACACCCGCGTCGTGGTGCAGGGCATCACGGGCGGGGAGGGGAAGTTCCACGCCGAACAGATGATCGAGTACGGCACCAACGTCGTCGCGGGCGCGGTGCCCGGGAAGGGCGGCCAGGAGGTCGCCGGCGTCCCCGTCTACGACACCGTCAATCAGGCCGTCGTGGCCGAGAACGCGGACGCCTCCGTGGTCCTCGTGCCGCCGGCGTTCGCTGCGGACGCGGTCTTCGAGGCGCTCGATACGCCCCTCGATCTCGTGGTCGCGATCACCGAGGGCATTCCGAGCCAGGACATGGCGAAAGTGTACAAGCGCCTCTCGGAAGTCGACACCCGCCTGCTCGGGCCGAACTGTCCGGGCATCATCACGCCGGGCGAGGCGAAACTCGGCATCCTGCCGGGCAACATCTTCGAGGCGGGCAACGTCGGCCTCGTCTCCCGGTCGGGCACGCTCACCTACCAGGTCGTGGATTCGCTGACCGCGCGCGGCGTCGGGCAGACGACCGCCATCGGCATCGGCGGCGACCCGATCATCGGGACGGACTTCATCGACGCCCTCGAACTGTTCGAGGCCGATCCGGAGACGGAGGCGGTCGTGATGTGCGGCGAGATCGGCGGCGAGGACGAGGAGGCAGCGGCCGCGTACATCGACGAGCACATGGACACGCCGGTCGCCGGGTTCATCGCCGGCCGCACCGCACCGCCGGGCAAGCGCATGGGCCACGCCGGCGCGATCGTCTCCGGCAGCGGCACCGGCACCGCGGACTCCAAGATCAGCGCGCTCAACGACGCGGGCGTTCCCGTCGGCGACACCCCCGAGGAGGTCGCCGACGACATCGAGGAGCTGCTGTAGCGTCCGCGCGCCCCGTCGAAACTGGTTTGTAGCCGGGTCTAGTCGCGTGACGTGATGGATGAGACCACGCACCGTGTCGCGGTCGGGGATGCGCGCGACCTGCCACTGGCCGCCGACGCCGTGGACCTCGTCGTGACGTCGCCGCCGTACCCGATGATCGAGATGTGGGACGCCGTGTTCACCGATCTCGACCCCGAAATCGGCGCGGCCCTGGACGCCGGTGCGGGCGAGCGCGCCCACGACCGCATGCACGCGGTGCTGGCCGACGCGTGGCGGGAAGTCAAGCGCGTGCTTCGTCCCGGTGGGATCGCCGTGGTGAACGTCGGGGACGCCACGCGGTCGGTCGACCGGTTCCGCGTCTACGACAACCACGCCCGCGTCACGAACGCGTTCGCGGATCTGGGGTTCGACCCGCTGCCGGGCGTGCTGTGGCGCAAGCCCACGAACTCCGCGGCGAAGTTCATGGGGTCGGGGATGGTGCCGCCGAACGCCTACGTGACCCTGGAACACGAGCACCTGCTGGTGTTCCGGAACGGCGAGCGCCGCGGGTTCGAGCCGGGCGCGGACCGCCGCTACGAGGCGGCGTACTTCTGGGAGGAGCGCAACGACTGGTTTTCCGACGTGTGGACCGACCTCAACGGGGCCCGCCAAGACCTCGCCGAGCCGGGGCTGCGGGAGCGCTCGGCGGCGTTCCCGTTCGCGTTGCCGTACCGCCTCATCAACATGTACTCGGTGTACGGCGACACCGTCCTGGATCCGTTCTGGGGGACGGGCACGACCAGCGTCGCGGCCGCCGTGGCCGGGCGCAACTCCGTGGGCGTCGACGCCGACCCGGAGGTGGTGGCTGCGTTCGCCGACCGCATCACCGCCACCCCCGAGCTGTCGCGTGCGGTCGCTGCCGACCGCCTGGCTGCCCACCGGGCGTTCGTCGCCGAGACGGACGACGACGCGCTGGGGTACGACGCCGTGAACTACGATGTCCCCGTGCGAACGAACCAGGAGCGGGACCTCCAGTTGTATACGGTTGCGGACGTCGAGGCGACCACGGCCGGCTGGCGGGCGACCCACGAGCCGTTCGTGCCCACCGACGACGAAGCGTAGGCGGTGGCGTCAAGCCCCCGCGTCCGGCAGCGCCCACTGTCGGTCGCCGACGTCGTCGATGGGGATGCGGTCGTAGGCCGCGAGCACGTCGGTTCGGGTGACGATCCCGACCAGCGAGCCGTCGGTGTCGACAATGGGGATGCGGCCGATGTCGACGCGCGCCATGCGGTCGACGAGCGTGAGGAGGTTGGTGTCCGGGGTGGCAGTAACGACGTTCGTGGTGCCGAGTTCCTCGACCGCCGTCGATGGGGATTGCCCGCCGTCGCGTGCACAGACCGCCACCGTCTCGGCGGTGTCTCCGGCGACAGTCACCAGCGGCTCCACGTCGGACCGCACGAGCATGCCCGCGACGGTGTCGTCGGCGTCGACGATGGGGAGGCCGCGGTGGGAGCGCTGCTGGAAGACCCGCAGCGCGTCCATGGCGGAGGTCCCCACGGTGACCGTGTCGACGTCCGTGGACATCACGTCCTTGGCGGCGAGGTCTTCGAGGCTGCCGATGCGGCGCTCCTGGACGGTGATGCCCTTGTCGCGCAGCGCCTCGGTGTAGATGGTGCCGTTGTCAAGCAGTCCTTGTGCGACCTCGCTGCCGATGACGGTCACCGCCAGCAGCGGCAGGATGATCGTGTACTGGCCGGTGAGTTCGAAGATGATGAGCGTCGCGGTGAGCGGCGCGCTGGCCGTGGCGGCGAACACGCCGGCGGTGCCGACGAGCGCGTACGCGCCGGCGCTGGCTGTGCCGGCGAACGCGGCGTTGACGAGCACGCCGAACGCGCCGCCGGCCATCGCGCCGACGTAGAGGGTCGGCGAGAACACGCCCCCGGAGTTCCCGCTGCCGATGGACAGCGAGAACCCCACGACTTTCAGCACCGCCAGCGCCACGAGCACCAGCAGCGTGAGGTCGCCGGCGATGCTGGAATGGATGGTGCCGTATCCGACCCCGAACAGCCAGGTCGCGCTCTGCAGCGGCGAGGCGTCGAGCAGCACAGCCGTGAGCAGGACCGACACCCCGAGAAGGGCACCACCGATGGCCGGCGTGAGGTAGCCGGGCAGGTCCCAGCGGTCCTGAAAGAGGTGTTCGGAGGCGTACAGCAGCCGCACGACGGCAGCGCCGATGCCGGCGGCGACCACGCCGAGGCCGGCGTAGAGGGGGAACTCCAGGGAGGGCGTGACGATGTGGTAGGTGATCGGCACGAGGAACTCGCGGACGCCGGGCACCGCAGTGAACGCCAGCACCGACCGCGCGACGGCGGTCGCCGTGACCGCGCTCAGCACGACGGTGACGACGTTGGTGAGCGCGTACTCCGAGAGCAGGATTTCGAGCGCGAACATCACACCCGCGAGTGGGGTGTTGAACGTGGCCGCGATGCCGCTGCCCGCGCCGGCGGCGACCAGCGTGCGCGTGTACCGGGAGTGGACGAACGCCCCGAAGTACGATCCCGCGGCGCTCCCGATCTGCACGATCGGGCCTTCCCGGCCGAGGGACGCCCCGCTGGCGATCGCGATGCTCGACGAGACGGTCTTGTACACGGCGATCTTGGGGTCGATCTGGCCGTTGTGGACCATCAGCGATTCGAGCACTTCGGGGACGCCGTGGCCGCGAATCGCGGTGGTGGTGCGGCGGATCACCAGGCCAACGATCAGCCCGCCGACCGCCGGCACGAGCGCGTACCGGAGCGGGCCCAGGGGGGCCAGCGCGCCGAACAGGTTCGGCACGTGGATCGGGGCGAAGCTGACCGCGCCCGGGTTCAGCGTCGCGCCGAAGAACACCGCCTGGGCGGCGAAGATGGTGATGCGGAAGACAACCGCGCCGAGGCCGGCGACGATGCCGACGAGGATCGCGGCGGTGTTGAGCCGGACGCCGTCCCGCGAGAGGAAAAACCGGATGCTGCTGGTGGCCGACCGGTGCCACCGCCGGAGCGTGTCACCGGCGGCGACGGCGGCGGCCGACACGCGTGGTCCGTGCGTGCGCGCCCACCGGCATTTCCCGGGGCGGCCTCGGAACTGCGCGACGAAATCCAGGGCGCTCACCGCGAACACCAGCACGCCGATGCACAGCGCCGCGTCGGTGAGCACGCCGGGCGTCGCGGCGTCGATGCGCACCGCGGACACGACCAGCCAGAGGCTGAGAATCCCGCCGGCGCGAACGAAATCCGGGTGTTCGAGGGTGTGGTGGGCGATCCGATGGAGGTTGTACGCACTGACGACCGCGAGTCCGCCGCCGACGAGGATCGTGTCAAGTCGTTCGAGTGGTGGGCCGCCGAGCACCACGCCAACGATCGCCACTGCGAGGCCGAGCGCTGCGTTCACACTGTTCGTCCAGGCCCCGAGGCGGTCGATATCATCCGGAACCCAACTTCCCCACGACCGCAGCCGGCGGTGGCTCGTCATCCGACACTCACCATACCAGCTGGTTGTCACGTGACGCGTCTAAACCTGTCCGTTCGACCACGAACCATCGAAAAAGTGACGTTTTGCGCGGTGGCGGCGAACGCGTGGCTCAGCATCGAGTGTCGCAGCGAAGTAATGGGTCGGGGCGGAGTTGAACCTACATTAGAGTTGATGCGTCTTGCTTCGCTGCGACGGTCAACTCTAATGAGATTCGACGTTCGACCCTCGCTGCGCTCGGGTCTGCACGTCTCACCGCCGACTTGCTCGGTACCTGCCTGCCTGTAGTAGTAGGTCACTGCCCAGCCGGAGAGGGGTAGTTATCAAGGTTTTCAACCGCCTCACGAGCTTCCCTCCGAGTACCAGAGATGCGGTGACCAAGGTCCTGGATGGTGTCTAATCCAGTATCATCACTCAAATGTTTCGACGATGAATTTTCAACACATCAAATGATGACACTGCAAGTAGAACTCCTGCGGTTCAAGTGGAATTATGCCAGCCTACGAACCTGCGGCGCGAGCCGATTAAATATGGCCTCAGCACGAGTGCCAGTCTCGATTGGCTCGCTCCAGTCGGATTCACTCCAAGCCACGACGTATATCCCTGATTCCAGGATGTTCATCGTTAGGCTGTCTTCGTGTGACCCGTGGAGTTTCTCGATAAACATCTTTTCAGCGGCCTCATCTACAAGACTGGTTCCCTTGAGATTCTTGCCCTCATTTCCACCACTGAATTGCTGACTTTCCACCGTTTCCGTCAGTTCATTTAGTGCTTCTGCTAACGGATTATCTGGTTCAAATTCTCCGTCATCAAGAGAAGAAAATTTAAAAACAGTGATTTTATCTCTGCTCTCGTAGAAATCTTCCATTATTTCTTGGTTGAAAGAGAATATTCGGGAATTATCGAGAGCACCGGTATCTGTCAACTTCCCGATGAAACTTGGAATCCAAGGGTCTACTAAGTCTTGCTTTGACTCAAAGGCAAACATCCCATTCTCGAAGTAGAAAACACGGGGACGGACCAGTTCAGGCTGATTGCGTTCTTCTTCCTCACCTTCCTCGTTCCTCACGACGATACTGTTCTCTGTGTCTGCCGAATATATAAAGTGGCAGAAGGAAAGTTCTCCGTGGCTGTCTCCAAGGTAGGTTGTTCTACCTTTCTCACGGTACTCCAATTCGCCTCCTGAAACTGGGTCATCCTCGACCCGGCGGACCATCTCGAACTCGTCATCAAGTGCATCAATCTCACTCTTCACTTCTTCAACCGATGGAAGTTCGCTTTCAGGAAGGTCAATTTTTCCAATCTTGTAGCGCTCTGGGTCTGACATATCGTATACCTGACTGACGAGGTGTAGATTTATAAAACCATTCCAACCAGAGTGAGAGTATAACCACTGTACAGCAAGTGCCTTGGAAATATAATTCGAAAATTCAGTAGCCTACAAGGAGTTAATTCCATATATACAGTATGGCGTAAGTCTGATTCATATGCAGTATTCGTTTAAGTAGGGGCGGTGTTAATATACCTGAGTAGAGGGACAGCAGGAGTACGACTTGTCAGTGTTAGAAAGTAGTAATACTAATGGTATGTGTGTTTTTGGCGTATGTGAGTGTAAAAAAGAGGGTCGCTCGGTCGAAGCAACATTGACACGCCTTCTACAACTGAAGGAATATGTCGAGGAAGCGAACTGATGGACGGAATTACCATTCTTGTTGCAGACGGCGATGCTTCGCAGATTAAGGATTTCCTCTCCATCGAGGAGATGCGGGAGTTGCTGATTGATGAAATGAGAGAACGGCAGTCACAAGCCGATGACGAGTTGGCCGAATGGGATTCCATCTCCGAACTTCGGGCCGATGATTCCCTTGATACGGCAGAGCGGAAGCGTCTCGAACTACCGCGTGAGCGGTGCAAACACCCTTCCACGAAGTTCACTTTAACCAATACCTGCCTGTTTCGAGGTGTGTCGTTGGTTAAGCCGAAACACTTACCAGCCTTACACGAGTATTTCCTTCTGGTACAATCGCTATACAGCGTTGTGGTGAGAAGGAGCCAACAACTCGCTTGACTTCTTCTCCTCTACCTGAAGACAGGTCCCCCTACGGGAATTACTGAATCAAGGCCTGAGACAGCGGAGAGCTGTCACTCAGGAGCGTTAAGCGACTGAGTGGGTCGGGGCGGAGTTGAACCGCCGACCTGCTCCGTGTGAAGGAGCCGTCATAACCGGACTAGACCACCGACCCGGACAGTAGTTCGTACCCGGAGGGCAGCATTAAGGCTTGCGTTCCCCGAGTGGTGGTGGCGGTGACCACCACAGGACTTTAGTATCTTTAGGTATACCTAAAACCTGTGTGGCGGGCGTCGCCGACAGCCCGTCCGCGTCTGTCCCAGCCGCAGAGACCGTCGGCACCTCGCCGTCCCTGGAGAGGGGCGTCGGCATCATCCTGCTGTTGTCCACACGCGATCAGTACGACGGCGATTCTTCGTGAACACCCGCCACGTCGTTGGCCAGCCGCGCGAACACGAACAGCGCGTCCGACAGCCGGTTCAGGTACGCCACCGCGGTGTCGTTGACCGCGTCGTCGGGCTCGTGGTCCTGGAGCGCGACCGCGCGGCGCTCGGCGCGCCGGCACACCGCCCGCGCCTGATGCAGCGCCGCGCCCGCCTCGCTGCCCCCGGGCAGGATGAACGACTCCAGGGGGTCCAGGCGCGCCTCGCAGTCGTCGATCCACTCCTCGACGTGGGTGACGTGTTCGGCGGTGATCTGTGGGTCGTCGGGCTCGGGCTCGGGGTTCGCGAAGTCCGCCTGCACGACGTGGAGGTGGTTCTGTGCCTCCCGGAGCCAGGCGTCGAGGTCGGCGATGTCCGTCGGGCGGATGGCACCGACCGCGGCGTTGAGTTCGTCCACGGTGCCGTAGGCTTCGATGCGCGGGCTGGCTTTCGAGACGCGGTCCATCGTCCGGAGGTCGGTGTCGCCGTCGTCGCCGCGCTTCGTGTAGATCTTCACGCCAGGGTCACCGCCGCGTAGGTCTGGATGCGCTGACTGTCGGCCATCACCACGCCGCGGTCGTCGTCCACGAGGACGGGAACGCTGCGCTGCCCGCTGGCGCGCTTGACCGCGTTGCGCGCCGAGTGGCGCGCGTCCACGTGGACGGTCTCGTGGTCGATGCCGTCCGCGGCCAGCGTGTCGATCACCGATTCGCAGTCCGGGCAGCCGTCCAACGCGTAGAGGGTGAGCGTCATGGCGGTGTTTCGGGCGGCGCGCCCAAATGTGTTCGTCCCGCGGCGGCGCGACTACTGGGGGTCGCTGCGGGCGGGAGCGGGGTCGTGGTCCGGGAGCGTGAGAGTTGGTGGCGTGACGTATCGGAGGCGCGGCGATGCGTCCGCCGGGATCACGTCGTGGGCCGCGAGCAGCGAGCGGATGCCGCTCGCGCCGCCGAAGTCGCCGCGGTACCACAGGCAGACACGGGGCGCGCGTGCGACCTGTGCGTCGGGGTTGTAGTCGGCGGCGTGATCGAGGTAGGTGTCGGTGAGCGCGTCGAGTTGCGCGTCGACGTTGGCGGCGGTGAACGTCACCGCAAGGCCGGGCGCGTGGCGGGCGATGCGTGTCGCGAAGTGGACGCGTTCGTCGAGCTCGTCGAGCCGGTAGCGACGGGCGAACGGGCTGGGGAACGGATCCGGGAGGTAGCCCAGGCCGTGGCGCCAGCGGTCCGCGCGGAGGATGTCGTGGGTGATGTCGGCGGCGGTGCGGCGGGTGCCGGCGATCCGGCGGGCGTGCTGGCCGGTGGCGCGTGCGCGCTCGACGAGCGCGCCGTGGACGTTCAGCCAGAACGCGGTGGCGGCGGACTCGTCGTCGCCGAGCGTGTCCAGGATGGACTGGTCGAGGGCGGCAAGCGAGTCGAACAGCGCCGACGCCCCGGTGTCGTGGTGGGCGGTGTGGTAGAGGCGCTGAGCGGCGGCGACGAGGTCGTGGGCTGTCGTCGTGTCGGCGGTTGGTGCGAACACGGGAATCACGCCTCACCAGCCGCTATCGTGAGGTATGTTAACATACCTTGTCATAGTGTGCCACGATACAAACGTCTGTCGCCAGTCCGCGGGTCAGTCCAGGCCCGGGCCGACGACCTCGTAGCCGAGATTGCGCTCCCGCAGCGGGTCGGTATGCTCGGAGAGGCGGTCGGCAGTCACCACCAGCAACACCGACAGTCCCCGGCTCGCTGCGGCGGGAACGGCGCTTGCCGTCCCGAACCGGATGTCCGGCTCGCTGCCGGCGTCCCGCACTGCAACGAGCGCCTCGACGCCGGCGGCCGCGACGATGTCGTGGGCCGCGAGCCGGGCGGTCACGGCGTCGTCCGGGAGCGCACCGCTGCCGCCGTCCTGGACGACCGGCGTCGACAGCACCGTCACCTCACCGGGCTCGTAGTCGAGCATCCCGTCGAACTCGGCGGTCCCCACGTCCTGGCCGGCCGCGGCACCGGTGACCGCGACCGCCGTTGCACTGCCATCAGCACCCGGGGTGGCGTGCATGACGCCGTCGTGCATCGACAGCGAGACGCGCTCGCCGTCGTCGATGTCGGCGTCAGCAACGGCGGTGTCGACGTCGACCTCTTCGAGGACGCTCTCGGAGACGTACTCCACGAACGTCCGCAGGTCGTCGGTCTGGGAGATGAGCCAGTCGACGCCCTCCTTGGTGACTTCGTATCGCCCGCGTCCGTGCTTGCGCGCGTGCCCCTCCTCGACGAGGTCGCCGAGGTAATCGCTGACCGCCTGGGCCGTGACCCCGATCTCGTCCGCGATCTCCTGCTGGCTGACCGCCGGCTGTCGCTCGGCGATCTCCACGAGGATCTGGTACCGCGTGGCGTTGCGCTTGCTCCGGAGCACGCCCAAGTCCCCGTTCGCCCGTGATTCGACCATTACTGCAAGTTCAGACGACCCCAATTCAAGTAGTTTTGTGTAACCGCCGGCGTCGGGGGCGCTCGCGCCCATCTAAGAAAGCTCACTTTCCCTAATACAATCAAAATTGTTTTGGGTGCTTCTGACGTTGTGCCACCGATGGCACAGACACAGCTCCCGCACGACGCCAAAGCGGGACCGACGAAACCGGAAGTCCGAGCGGTCGTTCGGTCGAAGCTCGCACTCACCGACGACGACCACTTCGTCGAGGTGGGCTCCTGTACGGGCGCCGTGACCATCGCCGCCGCTCGCGACGCCGGCCGCGTCACCGCGCTCGAACGCAAGGCCGACCGCCTCGAAACCACACGCAAGAACCTCGCAGCCAACGGGCTCGCGGACGCCGTCGAGTTGCGCAACGCCGAAGCGCCCGCCGAACTGCCCGCCGACGCCGACGCGCTGTTCATCGGCGGCAGCCGGAACTACGACGCCGTCCTGGATCACGCCGCCGAGACCGGCGTCGACCGCATCGTGATGAACGTCTCCCGGCTGGAAGTCGCGGGCGCAGCCACCCAGGCGTTCCGGGACCGCGACATCCTCACGGAGGTCGTGCAGTTCCAGGTGAGCCACGGCTACGAGCTCGCCGGCGCGACCTCCTTCGACTCCGAGAACCCCGTGTACATGATCGTCGGGAGCGCCAGCGGCGACACGGAGGCCGACCGATGACCGTCTACGGCGTCGGGCTCGGCCCCGGTGAACCCGACCTCCTGACGCTGCGCGGGAAGCGCACGCTGGAAGCCGCCGACGTGGTGTACTCGCCGGGGCGACTCTCCCGCACGGTCGCCACCCACCACGTCCCCGACTCCCGGATCGGCGACCTCGACTTCCCCATGACCAGCGACCCCGAGAAGCTGCGCGCGGCGTGGCGCGACGCCGCCGCCGAGGTCGCGCCCCGTGCCCGCGACGGCGACGTGGCGTTCGCGACCCTCGGCGACCCCAACGTCTACTCCACGTTCGGCCACCTCCGGCGAACCCTCGACGCGTTCCACCCGGACATCGACGTCCAGACGGTGCCCGGCGTCAGCGCGGTGAGCGCGTTCACCACCGCGCTGGGCGTGGAAGTCGACGCCGGCGCGGGTCTGGCGCTGCGGGAGGCCGCACAGGGCGCGTCCCCCACCGGCCCCGACCGCATGATCCTGTTCAAGGTGACCGACGCACCCGCCACCCACGAGGGGCTCGTGGACGCCGGCTACGACGTGACCTACGGCCGCCGGCTGTACATGGAGCAGGGCGACACCACGGTCACGCGCGACCCCGCGGAGATCGCCGACCGGGACTACTACACGCTGGCGTACGCCGAACGCGACACCCTCCAGAAGGACCGCGCGACGGCCTTCGACGACACCGAGGTGGCCGGCGATGCCTGAGGACGCGACGCCCCAGGACGCCATCGACGCCGCCAGCCAGCAGCGCCAGCGCGGCCGCGACGCCAGGGTGTACGACCACACCGCCGGCGACACCCAGGCCGGCATCCCGTTCATCGGTGCCGGGCCGGGCGACCCCGGCCTCCTCACGGTCACCGGCAAGGAGCTCGTCGAGGACGCCGACCTCGTCGTGCACGCGGGGTCGCTGGTGAACAGCGAGCTGCTGGACGAGTACTGCGCGGACGCCGAGACGGTCTCCTCGGTGGGCAAGGACCTCGAAGCGCTGATCCCGCTGATGCGGGACGCCCACGAGGACGGCGACACGGTCGTGCGCCTGCACAGCGGCGACCCCGCGATCTACGGCGCGGCGCTGGAGCAGATGGACGCCCTCGAACAGGAGGGCGTCCCGACGTACATCGTGCCCGGGGTCACGTCGGCGTTCGCGTCGGCGGCGACGCTGCGCACGCAACTGACGCTGAACGGCACCGCCAACCACGTCGCGTTCACGCGCCCGCAGGGCAAGACCCTCGACGCCGAGGACGACCACATCGCGGAGTTCGTGGAGATGGGCGACGTGACGACCTGCATCTACCTCGGCACGCACGCCATCCCGGACGTGATGGAGCGCCTGCTGGCGGACGGCCACGACCCGGAGACGCCGGTGACGGTCGTCTACCACGCCTCGTGGCCCGACGAGGACGTCATCGAGGGCACCATCGAGACCATCGGCGACCGCGTCGAGGACGCCGGCTACCGCGCGTCGGCGCTGGCCGTGATCGGCGACGCCGGGGCCGGCGCGGGCTACGAGCGGTCGTATCTCTACGGCGACTGGGCGAACCGCGGCAGCGACACCGACCAATGAGTACTGACAACGACACCGAGACTGACGACTCCGGGGGGCATTGTTCGACGCCGGACTCCGACGGCGAGGTCGCCGAAGACATCGCCATCGTGGCGTTCGAGCGGAAACGAGACACCGCAGCGGAGATCGTGGCTGGCATCGGGGATCGCTACGACTCCATCGACATCCTCGACTACCACGGCGACGTGTTCGCCGAGCATTGGGGGGAGTACGACTGCTTCGTGGGCCTGATGGCGTCGGGGATCGCGATGCGGAAGACCGCGGGGCTGCTCGACGACAAGTGGGAGGACCCCGCAGTGGTCGTCGTCGACGAGGCGCTCACGTGGGCGATCCCGCTGACCGGCGGCCACCACGGCGCGAACCAGGTCGCCGACGACCTCGCGTCGATGGGGGCGGTGCCGGCGATGACGACCGCCTCCGAGGCTGCCGGCAAGCAGGGCGTCGAGGAGCGCGCGAAGGCGCTTGACACCCACGTGGTGAACGGCGACTCAACGGTCGCCACGAACCTCGCGGTCCTCGACGAGAACCTGGGGCCGGTCGCCCGACTCGACGGGCCACAGGCCGTGGTCGTCGGCGACGACGTGACCGTGCTGAAGCGCAACAGCGACGACGGCGTCGTTCTCGGCACCGGCAGCGTCTCCGGTGCCGACGAACAGCAGTTCCGCGACGCCTGGGCGGCGAGCCTGGCGGCCACCGACTACGACCTCGACGACGTGGAGTTCGTCGCCACCGGCACTCGGAAGGCCGACGAGGAGGGGCTGCTGGCAGCCGCCGAAGCGCTCGGGCTCGGCGTCGTGGCCTTCGAGAAGGAGACACTGGAGGCCCACGAGGGGCCGACCCCCTCCCGGTCGAAGGAGCTCATCGGCTGGCCCGGCATCGCGGAAGCGTCCGCGATCGCGGGCGGCCGCGACAACGAGCTGCTCGCGGAGAAAGAACGCTACGACGAAGCCGTGACCGTGGCGGTGGGCAAATGAGCGACGCGAACGAAGCAGCCGACTACGGCACGCTGTACGTCGTCGGGATCGGCCCCGGGCTGCCGGGTGGGATGACCCAGCGCGCGAAAGACGTGGTGCGGACCGCCGACTGCGTGGTCGCGTCGAACCTCTACCAGGAGTTCCTGCGGCGGGACGGCACGCTGCCGCCCGCGGACGCCGGCGAGCGCCCCGACCAGGAGGTCGTGCGCTCGACGATGGGGCGGCAGATCGAGCTGGCGAAGGAGGCCTTCGAGCGCGTGCGCGACGGCGAAGACGTGGCCCACGTCTCCGGGGGCGACCCCAACGTCTACGGGAAATCCGACCTGGTCTACCTGATGGCCGAAGAGGAGGCCGCGTACGACGTGCCCATCGAGATCGTGCCCGGCGTGACGGCGGCGCTCGGCGGCGCGGCGAACCTCGGCGCGCCGCTGTCGAACGACTTCTGCACCATCTCGCTGTCGGACAAGTGGCGGGGCTGGGAGGAGATCGAGGAGAAGCTGCGCGCGGCCGCCATCAGCGGGTTCGTCGTTGTGTTGTACAACTGCTGGCGGGACTACGAGCGCGCCATCGGCGTGCTGCGCGAGGAGCGCGCCGACGACGTGCCCGTGGCCATCATCAACGACGCCGGCCGCGGCGACGCCGGCCGGAACACCGACGGCGAAACGCACACCATCACCACGCTGGGGTCGGTCACCGACCACAGCGGGGAAGTCGGCGGGATGGGGGCGTCGATCCTCATCGGCACCGACGAGACGGCAGTCTGGGAGAACGACCACCGGAAGCATCTCGTCACCCCGCGCGGCGGGCGTGACGTGGAGGATTTCTAATGAGCACTGACGACACCACCACGACAGACGACTCGACCAGCAACTGTGGCGCGTCCACGACGGACACCGACGACTCAGCCAGCAGCTGTGGCGGATCCACGACGGACACCGACGACTCGGCCAGCAGCTGTGGCGGGGCGTCGGGGAGCAGCGACTCGTCGAGCTGCGGCGCGTCGAGCGACACCGACAGCAACGAGCAGACGGTCTCCGCGACCGTCGACGACTTCGACGCCGACCCCGGCAGCCTCGTGGCGGTCGGGCTGGGCCCCGGTCGCCCCGAGGGCATGACCGACCGCGCGACGGCGGCGCTGGCGGACGCCGAGCACATCGTCGGGTACACCACGTACGTGGATCTGCTGCCCGACGAGATCACCGACGACGCCGAGGAGATCTACGACACCCCGATGTGCGGGGAGGTCTCGCGCACCGAGGAGGCCGTCGACCGCGCGCTCGCCGGCAACCACGTCGCCATCATCGGGAGCGGCGACCCCAACGTCTACGCGCTGGCGGGGTTGGCCCTGGAGATCACCGAGTCGAAGGGCGCGACGCCGTCGATGCTGGACTTCGAGGTCGTGCCGGGCGTGCCCGCCGCGCAGTCGTGTGGGGCGCGGCTGGGCGCGCCGCTGGTCAACGACTCCGTGAGCATCTCGCTGTCCGATCACCTGACGCCGATGCCCGAGATCGAGTCCCGGCTGCACGCCGTCGCCAGCGAGGAGTTCACGATCTCCATCTACAACCCGTGGAGCCGCAAGCGCCGCGAGAACTTCCAGAAGGCGTGTGAGATCCTGCTGGCGCACCGCGACGCCGACACGCCCGTGGGCATCGTCCACGGGGCCGGCCGCGAGGACGAGGAGGTGGAGATCACGACGCTCGGCGAGCTCGAATCCTACGGCGAGACCGACCTCATCGACATGACGACGACGGTCGTGATCGGGAACGCCGAGACGTACGTCTTCGACGACCGCATGGTCACGCCGCGTGGCTACGAGACCAAATACGACTACTGATGTATCGCGTGACAATCGACCGCGAGGCCTGCGATGGCGTGTTCGCGTGCCTGACCCGGGACTCGCGGTTCGTCGAGGACGACGCGGGGCTGGCGACCCTGGACGCCGACGGCGGCACCGTCGAGCGGACGAAAGAGACCGTCGTCGGGGAGTTCGACGACGACGAGCGCGTCGCCGACGCCGAGGACGCGGCGGCGGCGTGCCCGTTCGACGCCATCAGCGTCGACGCCGTGGAGGCCGACGAATGACCGCCGACGACATCACGCCCCCGGAGTCGATGCTCGAAGCCCACCCGGAGACGGCGTACTTCTGGGGGGCGGTTGCGGGGGCGGGAACGCTCACGGAGTCCTGCGTGACGGTGACGATGAGCGACGAGGCGGCCGCCGAGACGCTGGCCGTCATCGGGGGTGGCGAGCAGCCCAGCCACGAGGTCCGCGAGCGCGCGTACGCTCACGACACCTCGATCACGCGCCGCGAGGACGAGTACACCGTGCAAGTGTTCGGTGATCTCGCCACCCGCGCCGGGGCGGCGTTCGGCCTCCCGATGGATGACAGCGCCGGCGGCTACCGGCTGGACGCGCTGGCCGCCCACGACCGCCAGCTGTTGCGCGGGCTCGTGGAGGCCTGTGGAACGGTCTGTTTCAAGTCCTCGGCGGGCACAGTCGGGCTGTCGTTCGTCCACGAGGACCGGGCGCTGCTGGCGACCGTGCAGTCGCTGCTCGACGGGCTGGCGGTGGCCACGCCCTACGAGGAGCCCGCCGAGTCGTCGTCGGGCTATTACTTCAGCGTCGACGACGACGCCGTCCCGGCGCTCGGGGCGTGGCTCTACGAGGGCAGCGCTGACTCCGGACTGTACGCGCCCAGTCGCCGGCGGAAGCTCCGCCGCAGCCTCGACCAGGCCACTGCCGTGGACGCATCGCTGCCGGAGGTCGACGCGCCGTGAGCCGCACCGACAGCCCGGCCGGGAGTCTGAACGACGAGGCGGTGTTGCTGGTCGGGCACGGCTCCCGCCGCGAAGCGTCCAACGAGCAGGTGCGGTCGCTCGCCGCCGACCTCGAAGGGCGGCTGGGCGTTCCCGTCGACGCCGGCTTCCTGGAGCTTGCGGAGCCCACCATCCCGGACGCCATCGACGCGCTCGCGCCCGCCGTCGCCAACATTTCGGTCGTGCACCTGTCGCTGTTCGCGGCCAGCCACGTCAAAAACGACGTGCCGGCGGCGCTCCAGCGCGCCCGCAGCCAGCACCCCGAGGTGGAGTTCAACAACGGCTCGCACCTCGGCGTCCACCCCGCCATCGTGGACCTGCTGGACGACCGCGCGGCCGGCGTGGAGGCCGACCTGGGCGTCGACCGCGCGGCCGACGACGTGGCGGTCGTGCTGTGCGCCCGCGGGTCCAGCGACCCGGACGCGAACGCCGACGTCCACAAGCTCGCGCGGCTGCTGTACGAGGGCCGCGGGTTCTCCCGGGTGGACGCCACGTTCATCGGCGTGACCGAGCCGACGCTCGACGAGACGCTGCACGACGTCGCCAAACACCGGCCCGACGCCGTCGTGGTGGTGCCGTACATGCTCGGCGACGGCGTGCTCACGGGCCGCATCCGTGAGGGGGCCGCCGAGTTCGACGCCGACTATCCGTACGTCGAGGCGGCCTGTGGCGACCCCCTGGGCACCGACTCGCGGCTGCTGGACGTGCTCGGGGATCGCTGGCAGGAAGCCCGGACGGGCAGCGTCGAGATGTCCTGTGACACCTGCAAGTACAAGGTGGAACTGGACGGCTACGAGGAGGACGTGGGCGGCGCGAAGGCGATGTTGCGCGCGCTCAACCACCAGGAGGCCCACGAGGACCGCGACGACGTCGCCGACGACCCCCACGCCCACGACGCGCCGGACCGCCACGTCGCGGTCTGCACGAACCAGACGTGTGCCGCCGAGGGCGCACCCGCCGTCCTCGAACGCCTCCGCCAGGAGGCCCGCGACGCCGACGAGGGCAGCCTCCGGGTGACGCGCACCTCGTGTCTCGGGCAGTGCGGGGACGGCCCGAACGTCGCCGTCTACCCGGACGGCGTCTGGTATCAGCGCGTCGATCCCGACGACGCCGGCCGCATCGTGTCGTCCCACACCGACCGGGACCGCATCGTCTCCGATCTCGACTCACAGCTACTATGACCTGCCACGAACTCGAAGCACTGCGACTCGGGCTGATGAACGTCCTCGGCACCAGCGACCGGAGCGCCCGCGAGCACGCCGAGAAGGAACTCGAGGGCGAACTGCACGGCCCCATCGAGGGGCTGGCGGAGGCGGACTCGCTGGCGGAGCTCCAGCGCCACCTCGACGCGGCGCTGGTGGACCTCGAAGGAGAGGTCGCCGCCACCGACGAGAGCAACGCCGAGTACGACTACCTGCGGGGCCGCCTGGTCGCCGTGCGGGACGCCGAGCGGGCGCTGGCGAGGCTCGCCGACCACGGCGACGCGTACCTCGACGATCTCGGCGCGACCCACCACGCGCTCCACGATGTCTTCCCCGCCGACGAGTAGCGCGCCCCTGGGCGACATCGAGCCCGCCGGCTCCCGGCAGCTCGGCCGTCGCTCAAGCGTCTGTTGGACCGGCGACGGCGTCGTCGCGGGGCTTCCGGACGGCACCGTCGCGGCGTTCGACGGCGCCCTCGACGAGCGCTGGCGGAACGCCGGCGACGACCGCGGCAGCGTCGTCGCGCTGGCGCCGTTCGCCGGCGGCGTTGTCGCCGGGGAACGCGGCGCGGCCGGCGAGATCCGGCTGCACGACGGCGAAACCGGCGCGGTCAGGTGGCGCTATCGGGCCGCCGGCGACATCGGCCGTCCACAGGAAGACACCCGGTTCTTCCTGCCGTTCGTCGTGGATGTCGCCACCCAAGCCGGCGGCGACCGGGCGTTCGTGGCCGTGCGGCGCTACGAGCGCGGCGCCGACGGCGATCGGGCGTTCCAGAGCGCGGTCTACGCGTTCGAGGGCGACAACACCCCCGTGTGGCGGTTCCGGAGCGACGCCTCGCCGGTCAGCCTCGCGGCGGACGGCGACCGCGTCGCCGTCGCGTTCAACCGCTGCCCGGGCGACCAGGCGGCCGGCGTGCTCGTATTGGACGCCGCGACTGGCACCCAGCGGCGGCGCTGGGACCCGACGGGGGGCGGCGACCGGCGCGTCGGCGATGTCGCGCTCACGCCCCGCGGTGTCGTCGCGGCGAGTCACGCGGACTACCGCGGGTACTGCCTCGACGGCGACGGCGTGCAGTGGGTCGTTGATCTCGGGCGGCCCGTCGAGCGCGGCGAGCAGACCGTCTACGCGTACCCGAACCACGTGCACGCGACCGGCGACGGTGCCGTCTTCGTCACCGGCAACACGTACCCCGAGGACGGCCGCGAGACGGACGCCCGGCATCCGACCGAGCACACCGCGGTCGGCGTCGACCGGGACGGCGGGGTCGCGTTCACCGCCGACGTGGGCGGCTTCGCACACGAGATTGCGGCCGACGGTGCCAGGGTCGCGGTGCCGGTCGCCCAGCATTTCCGGGAGCGCGACCCGGCACGACACGGCGTCCGCGTCTACGACATCGCGGCCGGGCGGGTGGACGCCTGGCGCACGCCGGGCGTCGTCACTGCGGCGGCAGTCGACGGGCGCACCGTCGCGGCCGTCGAGGAACCGGTCGTGTACCACGACGACGGCGAGCGACGTGGTACCCACCGGCTGCACGCCGGGCACGTCTGAGAGCGGTCGGTGCTGGCTCGCCGATGACTCATTTTCGCGCCTGGCCGACTGCGTGTTCGACGCGGTCGGCGCTGAGCGCGTCGAGGGGCACGCGTTCACCGTCTGCGGCGTCGACGATGTCGCTGGTGAGCCCCCTGGCGTTGTCGCCGGCGTCGACGACGACGACGTGTGCGCCCCGCTCGGCGAGCGCCGACGCGGCCGTTCGGGTCGCCGCCGTGGGGGTGTCGGTGGCGTTCGCCTGGCCGTCAGTCACAACGACGACGACGCTCGTGTCGGGGTCCGCGCGCGCGAGCACGTCGTCGGCGGCTCGCAGTCCCGCTGGCAGCGGCGTTCGGTCGCCAGTGGGGAGGTCTTTGAGGTGGCGGGCGGCCAGCGCCACGCTGTCCGTGGGCGGCACCAGCACGTCGGCGTCGTCGCCCGCGAACGCGACCACGGCGATCTCGTCGCGGTGCTGGTAGGCGTCCCGGAGCAGGTCGAGCGCGACGCCTTTCGCGGCGCGCATCGGCCCCCGCATGGACGCGCTGGCGTCCACCGCGAACACGACGAGCGCGGACGCCGACCCGGCGTTGATCGACTGCCTGAGGTCCCGCGATTCGACGGCGTCACTGCCGCGCGCGGCGGCCGCGCGGACCGACGCAGCGGCGTCGACGTCGTCGGCGGGTGTCGCGCGCTCGGTTCGCACGCGCGCCCCCCGGGCGTCCGGGCTCGGAGTGGCGGACGCACGCCCGGAATCGCCGGTGGCGCGCTCGGCGTCCGGCGCGTCAGTGTCCGGGGCCACGCCGGTGCCTGGTTCGACCGTGTCCCCGCGGGGCTGGCCGGGCACCAGCGGCGCGGCGTCTTCGGTGTCCTCGTCGTCGCCGCGCTCGCCGTCCGTCGGATCGTCGCCGGCCTCGGAGGCGGCGGGGGCCTGGCTGCCCTCGGACTGGCTGTCGTCCGGGCCTCCCGTCGGGGCCTCCGCCCCGTCGGTGTCACCGTCCGGCTCGGCGTCGGCCTCGCCGTCGTCGGTGGGTTCCGGATCGTCGCCGCCCGCCTCGTCCGAGGTTTCGGGGTCGCCTGCCTCGTCGGACTGGTCGCCGTCGTCGTCGAAGTGGTCGTCAACGACGTCCTCGGGGTCGGGTGCGTCCTCGAAGGGGCGGGACTGCAGGCGGTGTGGGAGCGCGAACCCCGCGGCGCGTTCGATGTCGGCCTCGGTGACCGTCGGGCGGCCGTCGAGCGCCGCGAGCGTGCGGGCGGCGCGGGCGGTGGCCACGTCGGCGCGGTGGCCGTCGACGCCGGCGTCCCGGCAGAGTTCGGCGATCTCGCGGGCCAGCGACTCGGGGAGGTCGACGTCGGGCAGCAGGTCGCGGGCGGTCACCAGGCGGTCGCGGACGGCGGCGGTGTCGGCGGCGTAGTCGCCGTCGAAGCCCGCGAGCGCGCGGTCCATGATCTCGACGCGGTCGGCGATCTCCTCGCTGCCCGCGACGGCGACGCGGAGCGCGAACCGGTCGCGGAACTGCGGGCGGAGGTCGCCCTCCTCGGGGTTCATCGTGCCGACGAGCGTGAACTCCGCGGGGTGGGTGACGCTGACGCCGTCGCGTTCGACGCGGTTGACGCCGCTGGCGGCGGCGTCGAGCAACACGTCCACGAGGTGGTCATCGAGGAGGTTCACTTCGTCGACGTAGAGGATCCCCCGGTTGGCCGCGGCCAACAGTCCCGGGCTGAACTCGGCGTCGCCGGCGAGCGCGTCGGTCACCGACAGCGAGCCGACGACGCGATCGCGGGACGCCCCCAGGGGAAGTGTGACGAACGGGACCGGACGCGATTCGACCGGCGGGTCGGTGCGGTCCCGGCAGTCCGCGCACTGCCGGGTGGGGTCCTCGGGCGGACAGCCGTAGGGGCAGTCCGCGACGGCGCGCTGGTCGGGCAGCAGGTCGGCGAGCGCGCGGGCGGTGGTGGACTTCGCGGTGCCCTTCTCGCCGGTGACGAGCAGCCCGTCCAGGGACGCGTTCGCGGCGACGGCGAGCAGCCCCGTTTTGAGGTCGTCTTGGCCGACGACGGCGGGGAACGGCGCGCCGGCACGCCGGTCGGGCGACAGCTTTTTGCTGCGTCCCAAATCAACCATAGTTGTAATACTCCAATGGAGGTTTAACAGCGTTGTGACTGTACTTGCACTCTACACCGCGACCGAGAACGAGCTCGGCGCTGTCCAGGCGGCCGCCGGCCGCGTCGACGTGGATCTCGTCGCGCGCTCGGAGAGCGACCTCGACGACGAGACCGCCGTCGAGGCGTTCCTGGACACCGCCGCGGACGCCGACGCAGCCGTGTTCTGGCTGCACGGCGCCGAGGACAGCATGCCGGGGTACGACCGCGCGACCGCCCGGCTGGCCGACGCCGGCGTCCCGCTGGTGGTGAAATCCACCGGCGACGCCTACGCCGTCGAGGACACCACCGTCGCCGCCGAGGACCGCGACACCGTCTACGAGTACCTCGACCGTGGGGGGTCGGCGAACGTCGCCAACTGCCTGCGGTTCCTCGGTGACCGCTACTCGGGGACGGAGTTCGCGTACGACGACCCCGTTGCGCTCCCGACGGAGGGCGTCTATCACCCCGACCACCCCGGCATCGACTACGACGGCCTGCGTGCGACCTTCGACCCCGACGCCCCGACGGTGGCGGTGTGGTTCTACGAGTCCCACTGGACCCACGAGAACACCCGCTACGTCGACGGCGTCGTGCACGCCCTGGAGTCCCAGGGTGCGAACGCGCTCCCGGTGTTCTGCAACCCGGCGACCGACACCGACGAGCAGGAAGACGCCGAGTGGGTCACCGACCAGTGGCTGCTTGCCGACGGCGAGCCGGTCGTCGACGCCGTCGTGTCCTCGTTCATGTTCTCGCTGTCGATGGACGAGCGCGGCCGGTCGGCAAGCGACGAGGGCGACGCCGCCGAGGACGTGTTCCTCGACCGCCTCGGGGTGCCAGTCCTCCAGACGGTCACGACGATGCGCTCGCGGTCCCGGTACGAGTCGGCGGACACCGGCGTGATGGGCTTCGAACTCGCGCTCTCGGTCGCACTGCCCGAGTTCGACGGCAACGTCATCACCCACCCCATCTCGGGCAAGGAGCGCACCGACGACGACGCCGGCATCGGCACCGCGCCGAAACAACACTTCCCCATCGCGGACCGCGTCGAGCACGCCGCCAGCCTCGCCGTGAACTGGGCGCGGCTGCGCCACCTCGACAACGACGAGAAACGGGTCGCCGTCGTCCTCCACAACTACCCGCCCAGCGACGACGGCATCGGGACGGCGTTCGGCCTGGACACCCCCGAGAGCACGGTCAACCTGCTGGACGAGCTGGACGCACGCGGGTACAGCCTCGGTGGGAAGACGCCGCCCGAGGGCCAGGCGCTGATCGAGCAGCTGACCAGCCAGCTCACCCTCGACGACCGCTGGGTCGCCCCCGAGGACGTCCGCGAGCGCAGCGTCGACGTGGTGTCGACCGACGAGTACGCGGCGTGGTGGGCCGACACCGACCCCGAGTTCCGGGCGAACGTCGTCGCGGAGTGGGGGGAGCCGCCCGAGCGGCCGTTCGCGATCCCGGGCGTCGAGTACGGCAACGTGCTCGTGACCGTCCAGCCACCCCGCGGCTTCGGCATGGACCCGGAGAAAGTCTACCACGACAGCGACCTCCAGCCGCCCCACGACTACTACGCGTTCTACGCGTGGCTCCGCGAGGAGTTCGGCGCGGACGCCGTCGTGCATCTCGGCACGCACGGCAGCCTGGAGTGGCTGCCCGGGAAAACCGTCGGCCTCGACGCCGAGAGCGCGCCCGACGCGCTGCTGGGGGATCTGCCGAACGTCTACCCCTACATCGTCAACAACCCCGGGGAGGGCACGCAGGCCAAGCGCCGGTCGTACGCCGCGGTCGTCGACTACCTCACGCCCGTGATGAGCAACGCCGGCACCTACGACGAGCTCGCCGAGTTGGAGGAGCTGGCGTCGCGCTACCGGGAGGCCGGCACCGGAGCCGGCGCGGACGCCGAGTCCCACATCGCGGACCGCATCCGCGAGCAGGTGGCCGACCTCGATCTCGCCGTCGAACTCGGCATCGAGGGCGAGATATCCGAGAAAGCCGACGTTCGCGGCCCCGACGCGGCCGGCAGCTCGCTCGCGGAGGGCGCCGTGGACGGCGACACCGTGGGCATCGAGGCGCTGGTCGAGCGCGTCCACGAGTACGTCACGGACGTGAAGACGACCCAGATCCGGCTGGGCCTGCACACGATGGGCGAACCGCCCGCGGACGACCGCCTGGTGGAGTATCTCGTGGCGCTCACGCGCCTGGAGAACCCGGGCGCGCCGTCGCTGCGGGAGTCCGTCGCGGGCGTGCTCGGCGTCGACTACGGGACGATGCTCGACTCCCCGGGCGAGTACAGCGAAGCCCTGGGGATGACGTACGCCGAGGCCGCCGACGAGGTGTACGAGACGAGCGTCGACCTCGTGGAGACGCTCGCCGCCGAGGGGTTCGACGTGCCGGCGTCGAACGTCGCGGCCGGCCCCGACGACGAGGTGAACATGAACCTCCTCGTGGTCGACATCGACACCATCGGTGACGCCCGCGCGAAGTCGGGCGCGCACGACGACCTGCGTGCGGTGTTGGCGTTCATCTGCGAGGAGGCCGCCCCGCGCGTGTTCGGGGCGGAATCGGAGATCCCGCAGACGGCCGACGCCCTCGACGGCGAGTACGTCGAACCCGGCGGGAGCGGCGCGCCCACCCGGGGCGGCGTCGATCTGCTGCCGACGGGCCGGAACTTCTACACGCTGGACCCGCGGAAAGTCCCGGCCAGAACGGCGTGGGACGTGGGCAAGGAGGTCGCCGACGGCGTCGCCCAGCGCCACCAGGAAGACGAGGGCGAATACCCCGAGGAGGTCGGCGTGGTCGCGTGGGGGACCCCGACGGTCCGCACGCGCGGGGAGACCATCGCGCAAGTACTCGGTCTGATGGGCGTCCGGCCGGTCTGGACGGACGCCGGCCGGGTCGACGACGTGGAGCCGATCCCCCTTGGGGACCTCGGCCGCCCGCGGATCGACGTGACCACCCGGGTGTCGGGGCTGTTCCGGGACGCGTTCCCGCAGGCCGCCGGCGTCGTCCACGACGCCGTGGACGCCGTCGTCGACCTCGACGAGCCACACGACATGAACTACGTCAAAAAGCACGTCGAGGCGGAGGCGGCCGAACTCGAAGCCGAGGGCGTCGAGAACCCCGAACAGGCCGCGAAGCGCCGCGTGTTCACCACGCGGCCGGGCGGCTACGGCGCGGGGACGAACAAGGCCGTCGACGAGGGCGAGTGGGACGACCGCTCGGACCTCGCCGACGTCTACGTCCAGTGGGGCGGCTACGCGATGGGGTCGCGGGGCCGCGTCAGCGAGGCCCACGACGCCTTCGAGCGCCGCCTCGGGAACGTCGACGCGACGGTGAAAATCGAGGACACGATGGAGCAAGACGAGTTCGACTCCTCGGACTGGTACGCGTTCCACGGCGGGTTCATCACCGCCGTCGCCGAGGAGAGCGGCGCGGAGCCGGCCTCGTACGTGGGGGACTCAAGCGACCCGGACAACGTCGACGTCTACACCAACGAGGAGAAAGTGCGCAAGGCGATGCGCGCCCGCGTGCTCAACCCGGAGTGGCTGGACTCCATGGAGGACCACGGCTACAAGGGTGCCGGCGACCTCTCCTCGACGGTCGACGTGACGCTCGGCTGGGACGCGACGACGGGCGTCGTTTCGGACACGCTCTGGGCGGACGTGGCCGAGAAGTACGCCTTCGACGAGGACCGCCAGGAGTGGCTGCGGGACGTGAACCCGTGGGCGCTGTCCTCGATCACGGACACGCTGCTTGAGGCGATCGAGCGCGACCTCTGGGGGGCCGACGACGAGACCGCCGAGCGCCTGCGTGACCTCCACCTGCAGGTGTCGGGCGACCTGGAGGCGCGCGCGTCGGGCGAGCACGACACGCCAGCCGACGGCGACGAACGCGAGACACCACTACATGACGACTGACACCACACCGGACGGCGACGACGAACAGGACTTCGAGTCGTACGCGGACCTCGGCGCGACCACGGAGAAGGCCTTAGACATCGCGGAGACGAGCATGGATCGGGTGCGCGAGCTGGTGCCCGACGAGACGCTCGCCGACCGCCTCCGCCAGAAGTCCGTGCACGCGACCGGCGACCCCGAGTTCCAACACCTGCTGCGGTTCAACGGCGGCGAGCCGGTGCGAGCGGGCGCGCGCGCCGTGCTCGACGAGGCACCCATCGTCACCGACATCACGATGGTGAAAGCGGGCGTGACCGGGCGGGGCCACGACTGCGAGGTGCGCAAAGCCATCGGGAACGGCGCCGAGCTGGCGGCCGAGACCGGGATGACGCGGACGGCGGCGTCGGTGCTCGAACTCGACAAGCAGGGCGTCTACGACGGCGCGATCGCGGTCGTCGGGAACGCGCCGACGGCGGCGCTGGCGCTGGCGGACTGCATCGCGGACGGCACCCGGCCGGCCGTCGTCGTCGCCACGCCCGTCGGGTTCGTGAAGGCCGCCGAGAGCCGAACGCGGCTCCGCGAGGTCGCCGCCGAGTACGGCGTGCCCGCGGTCACGAACGTCGGGCGGCGCGGGGGCAGCGGGCTCGCGGCGGGACTGACGAACGAGCTGGTGCACGTCGCCAGCGACGTTCGGGACGGCGACGTCTCGCTGACGGAGTCATGAGCGAGGAGTACGACCTCGATTCGGGGCCGGACCCGGCGTCGTTCGCCGCCCAAACCCCGGAGCCGGCGGCCGGCGACCACGCCGTGCACGCGGTCGGCATCGGCCCCGGGAACCCCGCGTTCCTGACGGCGCGCGGCGAGCGCGCGATCCGGGACGCCGAGGTGATCGTGGGCTTCGAGACGGTCGTGGAGTTCGTCGCCGATCTGACCGACGCCGACCTGTTGACGTGTGGGTACCGCGACGAGCAGGCCGCGCTGTCGGCGTTCGGCGAGCGCGTGGCCGACGGCGCACGCGGGACGGCGGTGTTGATGGGTGACCCGAACCACTCGGGCTACCAGTTCCTGGGGAAAGTCGAGCGCGCGGTGGGCAAGCCCGTGCGGGTGGTGCCGGGCATCTCCTCGCTGCAGGTGGCGGCCAGCCGGGCGCGCACCCCCATGGAGGACACCGCGTTCGTGACCCTCCACAGGAGCGGCGACGTGAGCGACGGGGTGGCGCGGCTGCGGGACGCCGTGGGCGACCGCCACCTGCTGGTGTTGCCGCGGCCGTTCGACCTGATGCCGGGGGACATCGCCGCCGACCTCCTGGAGGCGGCGGACGCGGCCCCGGATCTGGACGCCCTCGTGTTGGAGCGGCTCACCCACGACGACGAGTCGATCACGCGAACCACGCTGGGGGAGCTGGCCGCCCACGCGGGCGAGGAGACGCCGTTCTCGGATCTGTCCGTGCTGGCCGTCCGGCGGTCGGCTTAAGCGCCGTCGCCGTCGGTGGCGAACGCCGGCGCGGTGGCCGTGAGCGTGGTCGCGGCGGTGGTGTCGCGGTCGGCGAGCACGCGCTGCTGGGCCAGCGTGGCTTCGACGGCGTCCGTGAGCCGTGGGTGCGCGCCCAGCGGGTCGGCGTACGCGATGCCGCCGCGGGCCAGGTCCAGCCGGTCGGGGATGTCGCGGTCGGTGGCCGCGCCGGCGGCGACGAACACCGGGACGACGACGGCGTCGTCGGTGCTGAGGTTGTACCGGAGGCATTCGACGGCGGGGTTCTGGACGAGGTGGCTGGTGGCGACATCGTCGTACGTCCCGCGCTCGCGGAGCCTGGCGGCGTGGTATTCGGCGACCTGGCGGTGGTAGGGCAGCGAGCTCGCGCCCAGCGTGACGAGGCCGATCGCAGACGGGGCGTCGGCGGCGGCGTCGGTGGCGCGGTCGTGGATCACGTCCGTGACCGCGCCGCTTCGCCCGATGGGCTCGCAGTACTGCACGGTCGCGTCGGTGAGCGCCTGGAGGGCGGCGGGCACGCCGACCGTGGTTTCGCGGGTGTGGGCGGTGGTCATCGGAACGGCGAACACGCGGTCGGCGTCGATGGCCGTGAGCCGGCCGCGCAGATCACGCCGGGGCTCGTGGTCGTAGTGGCGGGCGTGGACGGCGTCCGCGACGCCGCGCTCGCGGAGGCGCTGGGCGTGGGTCGCGAGTGTTTCGCGGGCGTGGGGCGTGTCGCGGCCGAGCAAGAGGAGCGCGTCGCGTGTCATGGGTGAAGCAAGCTGGGTTGTCCGAACCCAACTGTGGTTGCATACGGCGTCGTGCCATCGACGCTAATAGCTTGCGCTGGCTCCCCGGCGGCGACCGGGTGATCGACCACCGAATTAAAGAGTGTCTCCACACTGAAACGACGTATGTCCGGAACACCAGACACGCTGTTCGCACTCGCCGCGGGCGCAACCCGAACGGCGGCTATCGAGGGGATCAGTGCCGCCGGCGCGGATCCCGCGCTGATGGCACACACGCCGAGCGCGGACGCCGAACTGCTGACGTACGGCCACACGGTCCGTGCGCCCGTGGTGCCGGTCAGCCCGTCGGGGTGTCCGACACCCGCGGTCATCACGCGAGCGGTCCGAGAGCTGGTCGGCTTCGAGTCGCTTGTCATCGACGCCGGGCTCGCCGAGCCGACGGGCGCACCCACGGTGACAACGGGCATCAGCCCGGGCGCGGACATCCGCGATGAAACCCCCGTTCCGGACGCCGAAGCGGCGTACAGTGCGGCCTACGAGTTCGGCCACGGTCTCCACACTGACGAGCTCGTGATCGCCGAAACCATTCCGGGCGGCACCACGACGGCGATGGGGGTGTTGGCGGCGCTGGGCGAGCCCCGGATCGTGTCCTCGTCGCTGCCGAACAACCCCGTGGCGCTCAAAGAGCGGGTCGTCGACGACGCGCTCGCGGCAAGCGGCCTCGAACAGGGCGACCTCGCGGGCGAGCCCGTCGCGGCAGTCCGGCAGATGGGTGATCCGGTGTTGGCCGTGGTTGCCGGGCTGGCGGCGGGCGCGCTCGACGCCGGGATCGACGTGACGCTTGCCGGCGGCACCCAGCTCGCGACCGCGGGCGCGCTCGTCCGCCACGACGGCGTGACCGAGCCGATGACGCTCGCCACCACGTCGTTCGTGGCCGGCGACGATTCGGCGGGGATCGACGCCCTGGCGGCCGACCAGGACCTCGCCGTGACCGTCACCGACCCCGCCTTCGAGGCGCGGGAGTCTCACCCCGCGATGGCCGCCTACCTCGACGGCGAAGCCAAGGAGGGCGTCGGGATGGGGGGCGCGCTCGCGCTCGCCTCGGAGGCCGGGATCGGAATGGACTCGGTGCGCAACGCCATCATCTCAGTGTATGACAGAGTCTGAGTCGGCAAGCGGGATGGACGGCGTCGTGCTGGGCGGGACGGCGTCCGGCGTCGGAAAGACGGTGGCGACCCTGGCGGTCGCGCGGGCGCTCGCCGACGCCGGACACGACGTACAGCCGGCGAAGGCCGGCCCCGACTTCATCGACCCGAGCCACCACGAGCCGGTCGTGGGCACGCCCTCGCGGTCGCTTGACCCGTGGTTGTCCGGGACCGACGGCATGCGCCGGACGTACCACCAGGGGGACGGCGACGTCTGCGTGGTCGAAGGCATGATGGGGCTGTACGACGGCTCCGTGGCCAGCACCGCGCGCGTCGCGAGCGAGCTCGACCTCCCGGTGGTGCTCGTCGTGGACGCCAGCGCGGGCATGCAGAGCGTCGCCGCCACGGCACTGGGGTTCCAGGCGTACGCCGCCGAAGCATCCGTCGACGTGGACGTGGCGGGCGTGCTCGCGCAGCGCGCCCACGGCGGCCGCCACGCCGACGGGATCCGGGACGCCCTCCCGGACAGCCTCACGTACTTCGGGCGCGTCCCGCCGCGGGACGACTTGGACGTCCCGGACCGCCACCTCGGCCTCCACATGGGCTCGGAAGCGGCGATCGACGACGACGCCGTGGACGCCGCCGCCGCCCACGTCGCCGCCGAACGCATCGCGGACGTGGCGCGAACGCCGCCGCGCCCGCCGGCCCACGATCCGGCCCCGGACACCGGCCAGACGGTCGCGGTTGCGGACGACGCGGCGTTCTGTTTCGCGTATCCGGCGACCCGCGAGCGCCTCCGCGAGCGCGCCGACGTGGTCACGTTCTCACCGGTTGCGGGCGACGACCTGCCGGCCTGCGATGGGGTCTACCTGCCCGGGGGGTACCCCGAGTTGCACACGGACGCCCTCGCCGACGCGCCCGCCCTGGACACGCTGGGCGCGCGGGCCGCCGACGGCCTGCCGGTGTTGGGTGAGTGTGGCGGCCTCATGGCGCTGGCCGAATCGCTGACGACGACCGACGGCGACACCGCCGAGATGGCGGGCGTGTTGCCCGCTGACGTGCGGATGCAGGACCGCTACCAGGCGCTGGACCACGTCGAGCTCCGGGCGACCGGGGACACCCTCACCGCCGGCTCCGGGGCGACGCTGCGTGGCCACGAGTTCCATTACTCCGCGGCCACCGTGGCCAGCGACGCGCGCTTCGCGTTCGCCGTCGAGCGCGGCGACGGCATCGACGGCGACCACGACGGACTCACCGAGTACCGGACGCTGGGCACGTACGCCCACGTCCACCCCGAGAGCACCGCGTTCGACGCTTTTCTCGATGCATTATGACAGCCACCGACGACGACACCACGACCGCCGACGAACAGGACGCCGACACGATGCGGCCCGCCGAGATCACGCCCACCGCCCCCGCGGAGTTCGGGCTCGTGCAGGTGTGGTGGGGTGACGGCAAGGGCAAAACCACGGCCGCCCTCGGGATGGCGATGCGGGCGGCCGGCCACGGCTTCCGCACGCACGTGGTGCAGCTGATGAAAGGCGGGACCGGCACCGTCGAGGACGTGCGCGGGGAGTACGCCGCCATCGACGCGGTGCCCGGGATCACCTACGAGAACGCCGGCCACTACGGCTGGCACGGGTTCCACGACGGCAGCAGCGACGACGAGCACGCCGCCCGCGCGAACGGCGGGCTCGCGCGCGCCCAGGAGATCGTGGACGCGTCCACCGGGGTGGACGGAGCGGTGCCCCTCGACGCCGACCCCACCGAGGGCGTGCATTTGCTCGTGCTGGACGAGGTGTTGTACGCCGCCAACCGCGGGCTGGTCGACCCCGAGGACGTGGTGGCGCTCATCGACACCAAGCCCGACGACCTGGAGGTGGTGCTCACGGGCGGGCACACGGAGCCGACGTTCGTGACCGAGCGCGCGGACCTCGTCACGGAGGTTCGGAAGCAACGCCACCCCATGGAGAACGGGCAGGGCGCGCGCAAGGGGACGGAGTACTGAGATGACCGCGGGCGAGGACTGCCGGACGATCCTGGTGGCGGGGACCGCCTCCCACGTCGGGAAGAGCACGGTCGCGGCGGGGCTCTGTCGGCTGCTCGCCGACCGCGGGCTGTCGGTCGCGCCGTTCAAGGCTCAGAACATGAGCAACAACGCCCGCGCGGTGCCGGTGGCCGACGGCGCGCCGCCAGCCGCCGACCCGTGGGGCGAAATCGGCGTGTCCCAGTACGTGCAGGCGCGGGCCGCCCGCACGGCGGCGTCGACGGACCACAACCCGGTGTTGTTGAAGCCCCGCGGGGACGCCGAGAGCCAACTCGTCGTGGACGGGCGGGCGGTCGGCCACTACAGCGCGGGGTCGTACTACGAGTCCCACTGGGCGGACGCCCGCGACGCCGCGGCCGCGGCCCACGCCCGCCTGGCCGCCGACAACGACGTGGTGGTCGCGGAGGGCGCCGGCAGCATCGCGGAGCTCAACCTCCACGACCGCGATCTGGCGAACCTCGAAACCGCGCGGTTCGCCGACGCCACCATCCTGCTCGTCGTGGACATCGAGCGCGGCGGCGCGTTCGCCAGCCTCCACGGGACGCTGGCGCTGCTGCCCGACGACATCCGCGACCGGGTGGCGGGCGCGGTGATCACGAAGTTCCGCGGGGATCGGTCGCTGCTCGACCCCGGCATCACCGAGATCGAAGCGCGCACCGGCGTGCCGGTGCTCGGCGTCATCCCGCACGACGACCCGGGGTTGCCCGCGGAGGACAGCGTGTCACTGCCGGACCCCAGCGAGCGCGTGGTGGACGGCGGCCAGGACGGCGTCCCCGACGCGGCGTCGGTGACGGTGGCGGTGCCACACCTCCCCCACATCTCGAACTTCACTGACCTCGCGCCGCTGGCGCGCACGCCCGGCGTCCGCGTTGCCTACCAGCCACTGGACGCGCCGCTGGCGGCGGCCGACGCGGTCGTGCTCCCCGGCACCAAGAACACCGTCGACGACCTGCGGGCGGCCCGGGAGGCCGGCCTCGGGCGGGCGCTGCGCGCGTTCGACGGCCCGATCGTCGGGCTGTGTGGCGGCTACCAGATGCTCGGCGACCGCATCACCAACGCCGCCACGGAGTCCACGGCCGACGACCTCGGGGCCGTCGACGGCGTTGGCGTGCTCCCCGTGGAGACCGCCTTTCAGCCGGACAAGCGCGTCGAGGCGGTCACCCGAGAGCTCGCCGACTGTGGCGCGCTCGGCGGCGCAACGGGCGCCGTCACCGGCTACGAGATCCACATGGGCCGAACCACCGTGCCGGACGGCGTCCCCCAGCCGGTCGGCCCGGCGAGCGCGGCCCGGGGGCGCGTGCTCGGCACCTACCTCCACGGGCTGTTCGGGAACGACGCCGCACGCAGGGGGTTCCGGGACGCCGTCTTCGCGGCCGCCGGCGTCGAACAGCCCGCGCCCGCCGACACCCCCGACCAGTCGCCGTCCGATGCGGCAGCCGCGCTCGTCGACGCGCACGTCGACCTCGACCCGCTCGGGGTGCCCCCCGCCCCGGACGCGTGACCGACCGATTCAAGTCCGCGTGCGGCCAGCGTTCTACCGTGTCAACGTCGTTTGATCTGTTCGGGACGCTCGTGGACGCGCCGCGGCCCGAAGCCCCGGCGACCGCGGTCGCGGACGCGCTCGCCGCCGCCGGCGTCCGGGTGCCCGACGACTGGACGGCGGCGTACCGGCAGCCACACGCCGACCACGCGCCGGGCGTGGAGCGGTCGCTGTCCGCGCACGTCGCCGACGCCCTCGAAAGCCGGGGGGTCGAAGCGCCCTCGGACACGGTCCGGGCGGCCACGCTTGCCGCCTTCGAGACGCCCGTCCAGCGTCGCCCCGGCGCGGCCGCCGCAGTCGAGGCGGCCGCCGAGCGCGGCCCGGTGGCGGTGCTCTCGAACTGCAGTATTCCCGGCCTCGCCGAGCGCGCGCTCTCCCAGGCCGGCCTCGCCGACCGCTTCGACGCCGTCGTGACGAGCGTGGGCTGTGGCTGGCGGAAACCCCACGCCAACGCCTTCCAGGCGGTCGCCGACGCGCTGGATGCGCCGCCGGAAACGCTGGTGCACATCGGCGACGACCCGGAGGCTGACGGCGGCATCACCGCAGTGGGCGGGCGGGCGGTGTTGCTCACCGAAACCCCACTCCAGGCCGTGCCCGCTGCCCTCGACGACGCATGACGGCGGCGGCCGTGGGCGCGGTCGCCGTGGGGGTCGCCCTCGACGCCGCGATCGCGGAGCCGCCGGCCGGCTGCCACCCCGTGGCGTGGTTCGGGCGCGCTGTCGGTGTCGTCGACCGACCGTGGACGCGGCCGCTGGCCGTGGGCGCGCTCGCCGCGATCGCGTTGCCGCTTGCCGCCGCCACCACCGTCTGGGCAGTGGTCACGGCGGCCACCCGGGGGAGCGCGCTGGCGGGCGCGGTCGTGGCCGGGCTCGTGGTGTTCGTGACGACCAGCCGGCGCATGCTGCTGGCGGAGGCAAGCGGCGTCATCGCCGCCACGAGAACCGAGAACAGCCTCGACGCCGCCAGACGCCGGCTGCGCGCGCTCGCGGGCCGCGATCCCGACGCGCTGTCGGCCGGCGAGCTGCGCAGCGCGGCCGTCGAGAGCACCGCCGAAAACCTGGCTGACGGCCTGGTCGCGCCGCTGGCGGCGTTCGCCGTGGGCGCGGCGGTCGTGTCGCTGCCCGCGGGCGCGGCCGCCGCGGCGTGGGTGAAAGCCGTGAACACGCTCGACTCCATGCTCGGCTACCGGTCGAAGCGCGTGGGCACCGCGAGCGCGCGCCTCGACGACGCCGTGATGTGGGTGCCGGCGCGGCTGGCCGCGGTCCTGATCGCGGCCGCCGCCCGCGCCCCCGCTGCGGTGTCCCGGGCCGCCGCCGACGCCGGCGCTCCCCCGTCGCCCAACTCCGGGTGGCCGATGGCGACGCTGGCGGCGGTCCTGGACTGCCGGCTGGTGAAACCCGGGGTGTACGAGCTCCGCGAGGCCGCCGCACTCCCCGGACTGGCCGAGAGCCGGCGCGGCGTCCGCGTGGTGAGCGCCGCGGGCGGCCTCGCGTACGCGCTCACGGCGGCGGTCGTCTACGCCGGAGGTGGCGGGCTGTGAGAGACGCCCTCCTGGGTGCGGTGAGCTTCCTCACGCGGCTGCCCGTGGCGTACAGCGAACCCCGCTGGGAGGCGTTCATCGCCGCCCCGTGGGCGTTCCCGCTGGCGGGCTACGTCGTCGGCGCGCTCCTCGCCGTGCCGATGCTGGCGGGCGGCGTCCCCCACGGAACGGTCGCGTTCGCGTACCTCACCGTGGTGTTCGCGGTCACCGGCATCAACCACCTCGACGGCGTCGCGGACGCCGGTGACGCGGCGGTGGTGCACGGCGACCCCGCCGACCGCCGCACGGTGCTGAAGGACACGACGACCGGCGTGGGCGCCATCGCCGCGGTGGTCGTGGTCGTCGCCGGCCTGGTGACCGGCAGCCTGGGTGTGGCTGCCCTCCCAACGTGGACCGCCGTGGGGGTCGTCGTCGCGACCGAGGTGGGCGCGAAAACCAGCATGGCGGCGGTGGCGTGTCTCGCGCACGCCCCACACGACGGGCTGGGCTCGCAGTTCACCGGGAACGCGACGCCCGGCGCGCTGCCAGCGGTCGCGGGTGTCGCGCTCCCGGTGGCCCTGGCGTCCGTGCCGTCGCCGGCCGCGGCCGGCGCGCTGGCGGGCGCGGTCGGCGCGGGCGCGCTGACGCGGCGCTGGCTCACGGGACTGCTGGGCGGAGCGAACGGCGACGTGTTCGGCGCGGTCAACGAGGTCAGTCGCGTGGTCGGACTCCACGCGGGGGTGGTCGTGTGGACGCTGTGGTGATGTGTGGCGGGCGCGGCACCAGGCTGGACGCCGCCGCCGAGAAGCCGCTGTTCGAGGTCGGCGGGCGCGCGATGGTCGATCACGTCCGGGCGGCGCTCGAAGCCGCCGGCCGGATCGACACCACCCACGCCGCCGTGTCGCCGCACGCGCCCGACACCGCAGCCCACCTCGCGGCCACGCCGCTGTCGCTCATCGAGACGCCGGGCGACGGCTACGTGGCGGACCTCACGGCGGCACTGGATGCGGTCGGGACGCCCGTGCTGACGGTCGCCGCCGACCTCCCACTGCTGGCCCCCGCCGTCGTGGACACCGTGGTCGCCGCCGCCGACGGCGCGACGACGAGCGCGTGCGTCCCGCGAGCGCTGAAACACGAACTCGGCGTGAGTACTGACGCCGACGCCGACGCGTGGGTGCCCACCGGCGTCAACGTCGTCGGCGGGGGCGACACCGAGGCCACCCACCGGAGCTTCGACGCGCGCCTCGCGGTGAACGTGAACCACCGATCCGACGCCGCGGTGGCGGCGCGGCTGCTCGCGGCCACCGACCGCAGGAATCACCCCCGGTGAGCCCGTGACACACGACAATGCACCCTGACGCCGTCCGCGACGCCGGCCGGGTTGCCCACGGCGGCAGCGACGACCCCGACGTGCTCGACTTCAGCGCGAACACCACCCCGCGGACGCCCCCCGGCACCCGAGCGGCGTACACCGCCGCGCTCGACGACGCCGCCCGCTACCCCGACGACGACTACCCCGCGTTCCGGGCGGCCGCCGCCGACCACGTTGACTGCGCCCCGGACACCGTCGTGCAGACGCCGGGCGGCCTCGCCGGCATCCGGCTGGCCATCGAAACCCGTGTCACGCCCGGCGACACCGTGCTCGTGCCGGCCCCGAGCTTCAGCGAGTACGCCCGCGAGGTCGAACTGCAGGGCGCAACGCCCGTCTTCGTGCCACACGACGCCCTCCTCGACGCCGACCCCAGCGAGCACACGCTGGCGATCGCGTGCACCCCCAACAACCCCACTGGCGACCGCTACGACGACGACGCATTGCGCGCGTTCGCCGCGCGCTGCCGGGCCGCAAACACCGAACTGCTGGTCGACGAGGCGTTCCTGGGGTTCACCGACGCCCCCTCGATCGCCGGGACCCCGGGGGTCGTGGTCGCGCGCTCGCTCACCAAGCTGTTCGGGCTGCCCGGGCTGCGCGCGGGGTTCCTCGTGGCCGTCGGCGACCGCCTGACGACCCTCCGCACGGCGCGCCGGACGTGGAACCTCGGCGCGCCCGCCGCGGCCGTGGGTGCCCACGCGATGCGCCAGTCCGAGTTCGTCGCCGAAACCCGACGGCGCGTCGCCAGCGAACGGGCGCGCATGCGGGCCGCTCTGACCGACGCCTTCGACGTGCATCCGTCGAGTGCGCCGTTCCTCCTGCTCGATGTCGGTCCGCGGCCCGTCGACGCCGTCATGGCCGCCGCCAGCGCCGAGGGCATCAGGCTCCGGGACGCCACCACGTTCCGAGGGCTCGACAGCCACGTGCGGGTCGCCGTCCGCACCCCCGACGAGAACGACCGCCTCCTGGCGGCGCTGGCGGATGTTTGAGACGACGCTGCGCGACGGCGTGCTCGAACTCGCCGCCCCGGGCGCGCGGTGGCTCTCGACCGGCTGGAACGGCGGTGACACGCGCGCGGACCGCGCGTACAGCATCACCGTGCCCGACGACTGGGCCCCCGACAGCACCCACGCGTACGTCACCGACCGCCTCGCAGCCGCGGGCTTCCCGCCCCGCGACGACGCCCCCGTGTTGCTCACTGGCGTCGCACAGGAGCACGCGCGCATCGCGCGCTGCGGCTCGGTCGCGGTCGCGGCGACCGCCGGCCTCTCGAACCCCGCCGCGCTCCCGATGGACCCCGACGGCGGCACCCTCCCGGACGCCAAGCGCGCACCGCCGGGCACGGTGAACCTCGTCGCCGCGACGACCCGAGCGCTCGACGACGCCGCGCTCTCGAACCTCATCGCGGTCGCGGCGGAAGCAAAAGCCGCGACGCTGCTCGCCACCGCCGGGTTCCCCGGCACGACCAGCGACGCCGTGGTTGTGGCCTGCGACCCTGGCGGCGAAACCGCGCCGTACTCCGGGAGTGCAACGCCCGTGGGGGCTGCCACCCGGGCCTGCGTCCGGGAGGCCGTGCGCGCCAGCCTCGACAGCCGCGACGCTGCCAGCCCCGACTCGGTGGAATCGGCCGCGCACGGCACGACGACGGACGTGCAGGCGGCGGTGTTTCGGCCGTCGCCGGGGTGGAACGGGTAACAGAGAACCGGGGTCGCGCCACCACGGATACCCACGGCGTCAGCAACGGACATATCGAGCCGGCTAGTGCGGTCCACAGCGCGGTTCTCCGTTCGGAACGGCGAGCAGGCGCTCGAAGCGTCCTCGAAGCTGTACGATCACTCACCATGGTCTCTCCCGCGAAAGCCCATCACCCATGGCTCCGTTCCGGGAGGACGGTCGGACCCATGCTCCCGAGGATGGCGAGTCGGCTTCCGAAGTACGTGACGCAGTAGACGAGGGCGGAGAGTGGGTCGAAACCGAACAGGAGTGCGACAAACGCGACGATCAGAAGAAAGCTGTTGAGCTGCATCACGATCATCCCCGGCTTTGCGTCTTCAGCGCTTACCCACGGAACGGGGTTCCGCTGTTGCATCAACGGTGGGAAACCGGCTCCGAGCACGACTCCCAGAACGGCCCCGATGATGACTGCCAGGCTGTCTATCGTGGTCCCCCACTCCGAGACGGGCGCAACCATGTCAAAGATCAAAAACACGTAGACCAAAATCGATAATACCACCGTGAGCCCGGCCGCCTGGACAACTGTGGTGGCGAATGCCAGTGGGCTCGTATAGTCGATCGGTGTCGCGTATAACCGTTCAATTTCCGTTTCGTACCGCTGTATCCCAACGTAGACTATGACCCCCATGATCCCAATCAACACAGAAATGACAACCAATATCGGGCTCGGGATTAGTGCGCTAACAAATATCATGAACGCCGACGCGACGACAATAAATACGGACCCTAACCTCTGCTTTCTGGTCGGTTTCACGTTTGCTCTAACTATCGGTAGATAATGATAGGTTTTGTGAATGACTATCTGGGCAATATTTCGCGCGGAGAATAGAATCTATCGCTAGGCGAGACACAACAGCCGACTTCACAGGAGTGCCGGGGACAGATCCATACGACTGCACCAGAGGGATCATCTGGAGTTCCGATGTCTGCGTCGTGGGTATCGGGAGATGATGGGATTGCTCCATTGATAAGTTATAATTAGACAGAACTAATTGGACTTATAATAACTTCAACGTTCGGTTTCAGCCTCTCGCCGGACAATATGACTATTAGCGAAGTTCCTGAGAGGAGACATACAATCCAGATCCCAGACAGTCAGCGCGAGCGCTATTGTAGAAGCCGTCTTACCGAGTTTGGTAATATGCTAAAGCATAAAGTATATAAAATCTCAGTTTTAATTTTCTATATGGATGTAAATAAGGTCGCTCTTGGGTCTCTTATCATGTTGCTATCTATTTCAACTATGATCTATGGAAAAATAACACACTACACATTGAATAACCACGCCTTCTTCTCTATGGCATATTCACTTGGCTGCCTCGGATTCTTAGTGGGCGTGATTGGTGTTTACATGGGCCACAGTTATACATAAATTAAACTCTATAATTACTTGTCAGGATTATACACTATAGTGGACCGGTCGTTAAAAGTCCGACCACCATAATTCGAGAATTTGTCAAATCTTGCTTTGGTTTCAGTTTCGACTATCTGTTGTCCGTCAGTGGGCGATGAGTTAAATTCAAAAAATGAGATTACATTATATACACCCTTACCATTTATATCATCTGAAGTAAAGTGATATTTCCACTCTCCCTCATCATCATTACTAAAGTTTGTGATGTCTGTACTTGGAATTGTTACAGTAGCACCTATAGAGACAGATGGAGTACCACCTGAATAGGATGCTGACATAGAGTACGAACTCGATCCACCATTGTCCTCAACTGGAGCAGTGTCTTTCACCTCACCCGTATCAAATGAGCCAGATTGCCATTGATGCCAGCATTTCAGCAGTTCTTTTTTCCATTTTGTCTCACAATTAGAATCGCCTGGCACAACATCGAGCTCAGAGGCACATGCAAATACGTTGTCTTTAGACTCATGTTGGTAAATCTTTGAGGTTTCTTCGACTTTCCCAGTTGGACACCTATCACCTACTACGTTCTTTGTTTCCCCAACAGGATCACCCAGATTCCGATCAACATCGAAACCACCCCAATCGTTTGAACTTGCTTGAGGTGTCAGGCCACCACCATTATTCCTTTCTTTCTTAAACTTCTCCATTTGACCATGTATATTACTAACAACATCTTCCATATCTGGCTTCATTGGTTCAGTAGCTGTTACTTGATCATCATTCTCAGATGTACTAGAAACATCATTGAGGTTATAGACGTCACTGTCTGGCGCTGATCCGACAAATACTGACGCCCGCCCCTCTGGGCTAATATAAACTCCGTATCCGACCAGGTTCAGATCATTTTCTTCAATAACTGGTTTGCTGATGTACAGACCATCAGTCTCCATTCCACTCTCATGCTTTCTGTAGTATTTGTCCGTGGCTATGTTTACAACCTCATCTATATCATTTTGTCCTACAGGATCATCTCCGGTTCCTTTTCGCTGAATATAGACACCATCTGTCTCTCCTCCTGATTTTGCGGCTCCGGCTGTAGTTGCAAACATCCCCAGTCCAACTGCTTTGAGCAGGCTTCTTCTTCGCATCACAACATGTATTATTTCCCTGTGCTATTAAGCTTAACTATTCCTGAACAAAATTAAAATAAAGTTGAGTGATTACTACAGTAAATTATTGTACCATATTAATTTCTACCCAAACCGAATCTCTCCGACCAAATGACATATGAAGTATTTCTCCCTCCAACTTCCACTGATCTATTCCGCCGCTTATCGTTCCATAAGCCGAAGTATTATCATTTGAAGTACCATCCTGATCGTCGATCTTACTATACCCAGCTACAAACTCGGTGACATCAAATGAGTAAGAACAGTCGCTCAGATGGCCGTTATCTTCACCGGTAACCTCCACATTTCCTTGTTCACTAGTGTGGTTTCCTGTGTTTTCTACCTTCACATCAGCGCTGCCGCCCTCTTTTCCAAAACAAGTGAGTTGAGCGCTTTCTTCATCAGGGATTGTAAAGGAATCTTCTCCGTAGCCTTTCACTTGACCACTAACTGTAGCTGACTCATTATCATAGGATATATTATCATTTTCCTCTATGTTTTTATTTGTCTCTATATTATCAGTACTAACAGTTACTTCATAATCAGCCGTATTTGGTGAATGCGATTTAATTGTGACCTCCTTCCGACTACTTGCACTGGCTGTCTGTGAGAATGTGGTACCAAGTCCTGCGAAACTGGCCACCACTCCGAATTTCCGTATTGAATTTCTCCGGGTTACCTCATTCATACGCCACTTATTATTATATTAGTCTATGCATTAATTGTTTTGAAAAAACAGCATATAAATATACAGTTTAAGTCCATTTAAATGATTTGAATGGTAAAGAGACAAGCTAGTCAAGGTTGAATCTGGAGATTAAACGCTCTCGAACCTAAGTGTGCGTACAACGCTCATAAACCATTGCCGACTTGATGCACACGTCTGTCCCTGCAACGAGGCGGGTAACCCCATCAACCGATAGCGAGACAGACAACAAATGTAACAAACATTATGGTAACGTACCAGACGGTCACTCTGAGTCCAAACGGTCCAATGAGCAGCACTGCGGTCCCGTTGACAGGTAAGGAAGCGAGGAGGAAGCAAGTCCGGGCGTCGCACTCGATTGAACGAGGCCGCCAGAAGGGAGACAATCTAGCACAGACAAGAGGGTGTTACCACGCCTGATCGGGCAGGCAGGGACATTACCACTACATCGTGACTGTAGAGTTTCTGCTTGACTCACTCTGGTGGGAGAGGACTCCTGTGCTATCCGACGATGAACGATACTCCGATGAGCAGCGTGGTAATAAGGAACACGAGGTGAAGAAACAATCCCACGAATTAAAGAGCACATTGGAGGCATCTCACGCATCCTGATAAGCAGCGTGGGCAAGGTCGAGCAGTTCGAAGACCGCGGTATCGGCGGTGTAGCAGTACTATTTGCGCCTCTTCCAGAGTTTGTGACTACTCACCTTCCGGGCCTGTGCTTGAATGCAGCACCAGTATTTATATCTTAGTTATTGGTTTATCGACCGATGTAAAATGAACACAAGAGGTAGCGCGTGAATCAGTACGTTCAATTGCGTGGGTTCGCCATCGAACAGTATGGCCACTGAACTCGACCACCACTGCCCGAACTGCGAGGCCGAACGCGCGTTCTACCGGACCGCAGCGATGAACGTCCACCTCGGCCTGAAGACGAAATGGTCGTGTCCGGACTGCGAATACGGGTTCATCCGGATCGCCGCCGACGACGACATCTCGACGGCGACAGCGTAGCTCACCGCCGACACTGCTTACTCGGGGGGCACTGCGGCCGCCTGTTCGCCGAGGCGGTGAACGGCCCCAACGACGAACAGCGTGATCACCAGCAACGCGACCGCCAGCGGAACGACGGCGTCGATGCCGTCGCTGCGGAACGCGACCCAGATGCGGATCGGCACGGTCCGGGGGGTGGTCGCGACCATCATCGTCGCGCCGAACTCGCCGAGTGCGCGCGCGAACGTCAGCACGATCCCGGCGAGGATGGCGGGCCGGGCCAGCGGGATCGACACCGTCCAGAACGTCGCAAGCGGGCCGCGGCCAAGCGACCGGGCGGCGTCCTCGAAGCGCGGGTCGACGCCGTCGAACCCCGAACGCGCGGCGACCACGAGGAACGGCGCGGCGACGAACGTCTGCGCGAGCACGACACCGATGGGGCTGTTCGTGAGTGGGACGCCGGCCGCGGCGGCCCACGCGCCCAGCGGGGTGAACCGCCCGACGACCGTGAGCAGCATCGTGCCGCCGACCAGCGGCGGCACCACGAGCGGGAGCACGACCAGGCCGTTCACGAGGCGCTTCCCGGGGAAGGTTGCGCGGGCGAGGGTGTACGCCAGCGGCACGCCGAACACGGTCGCCAAGACCGTGGCGGCCGTGGCGGTGGCCAGCGAGGTGCGGATGGCGGCGCGTGCGTCGGGGGCCGTGAGCCGGCTGCCGATGTCGGCAGCGCCGGTGTGCGCGAGGAACGCGACGAACGGCACGACCAGGTACGCCACCAGCACCGCGCCGAGGGCGACGGGCAGCCAGTGGCGTCTGGTGGCTTCGCCGATGGGGGTGCCCGCGGTCATCGCTCAAGCGCGTCGGGGAGCGCGCCCTGGTGGGTGGGGAGTGGCTCGGGGACCGCCAGCCCGGCCTCACGAACCACGTCGGGATTGGCTGCGAGGAATCGCACGAATGCGCGGCCGCCCGCGGTGTTCGATGCGTCGTTCAGCACGGTCGTCGCGTAGGTGATCGGGCGGCCGTGGATGCGGGTGCCGTCGTCGGTCGTGTAGGTCGCGGACGCGTAGTGGTCGGCGCGCTCCGGGGCGGCGAAGTTGTACGCGTCCGGGAAGCCGAGAAACGGGAGGTCGTGGTCGAGGGCCATGTTCTCGTAGACGACCGCGGCGGCGTGGTTGCCGGTTTCGACGTCCGCCAGCAGCTGGGACTCGCTCGGTTTGGTGACCGTTGCGGGGTCGAGGTCCGCGCGCAGGTCCGGCGCGTCGTGGGCGGTGGCGGCGAGCGTGAACGCCATCAGCGTGCGGTACCCCAGCGGGTCGAGTGCGGGGTCGCTGACCGCGATGGTGTCGGGCGCGGCGTCCACGGCGGCCCGCCACCACGGCGTTCCCGCCGCGAGACGGCGGCCAAGCGGCGTCGAGGGCACGTAACAGATGCCCAGGCGGTTGGACGCGAACTCCAGGGCCCAGTCGGCGTGGGCGTCGAACAGCCGCGTTCGCAACAGCGTGGCGTCCGCGCTGATGGCGACATCGGGGTGTTTGGTGCCGTCGCTGATCAACTGCAGCAGGGTCGTCGAGCCGTGGTATTCGGGCCGGAGGGTGTGGTCGGTGGCGTCCTCGAAGGCCGGCCGGATGTGGTCCTCGATGGTGGATGTGAGGCTGCCCGCCGCCAACACGTGGATCGACGCGTCAGCGCCGGTGAGACAGCCCGCAGTGGTTCCGATGATCGCGCCGGCGGTCCCCAGGTACTGCCGCCGCGATACTGGTGCGGTGCCCGTCATGAACACAACTCGTTCTCATTGACCGATAAGGCTAACTCAACTGGTTTTGTTTGACCGCGTGTGCTCACAGCCGACGACACGGTGTTGACCGAGCGGCAGGTGGAGGTGCTCACGCTCCGCGAGCAGGGGGACACCCAACAGGAGATCGCGGACCGACTCGGCACCACGGACGCGAACATCAGCGCCATCGAGCGCGCCGCCCGCACGAACATCGAGCAGGCGCGCCGGACCCTCCGGCTTGCGGACACACTGCAGGCACCGATCCAGTTCACGGTGCCGGCCGGCGAGCGCTTCGACGCGCTGGTGGAGGCCGTCTACGCACACGGTGACGAGGCCGACCTGAAGATCGCGCACTGCCGGCCCGAGCTGTATCTCTCGTTGTACGAGACGCTGGGCGACCACACGACGAAAAACCAGCTCGAAGCCCCGATCACGGTGGGGCTGACGGCCGACGGCGATGTGTCGGTGCACGTCGGGGACACACCGCAGTGAGCGCCGCCGGTTAGTCCAGGTCGTGCCAGGACAACCGCGGGTTGCGGGCGGCGGCCGTCTGGTCGATGCGGCGCGCAGTCGTGCGACTGGGCGCGTCCGCGAGCGCCGCGTCGTCGTCGCCGGCGACAGCGTTGAACGCGTCCGCGAGGTCATCGAGCGTGCGTTTGCTCTCGGTCTCGGTTGGCTCGGTCATCAGCGCCTCCGCGACGAGCTCGGGCCACTTCGTCGTCGGCGGATGGACCCCGTAGTCGAGCATGCGCTTGGCGACGTCGGCGGCGTCCTGGTCGCCCGCGCTCGCGACGAACTCGTGGTGGAACGGCCCCAGCGGGATCTCGTAGTCGAGTTGGTCGGCGAGGTAGTTCGCGTTCAGCACGGCCTTCGCGGAGGCGTCGGCGAGCCCGCTGTCCCCCAGGCGGTCGATGTACGCGAACGCCTTCACGAGCACCGGCCAGTTGCCCTGGAACCCGTGGACCTTCCCGATTGATCGCGGGGGCGTGTACAGCTCGTAGTCGCCGCCCGCGGACTGCTTGACGTGTGGGTCCGGGAGGAACCCCGCGAGCTCGTCGGTGACGCCCACAGGCCCCGCCCCCGGCCCGCCGCCGCCGTGGGGGGTGGCGAACGTCTTGTGGACGTTGAAATGCATGATGTCGAAGCCCATGTCGCCGGGGCGTGCGCGCCCCAGCAGGGCGTTCAGGTTCGCGCCGTCGTAGTACAGCAGCCCGCCGGCGTCGTGGACCATCTCCGCGATGGGTTCGATGTCGCGCTCGAACAGTCCCAGCGTGTTCGGGTTCGTCAACATCAACGCGGCGGTGTTCTCCCCGAGCGCGGCTTCGAGCGCGTCGAGGTCGACGCGGCCGTCGTCGCCGGACGGCAACTCGATGACGTCGTAGCCGCCGAGCGCGGCCGACGCGAAGTTCGTGCCGTGGGCGGCGTCCGGGACGATGACCTCGTCGCGGTGGCCGTCGTCGGTGGCCTCGTGGTAGGCCTCCGCGATCAGGATGCCGGTGAACTCGCCGGCAGCCCCGGCCGGCGGCTGGAGGGTGACCGCATCCATGCCGCCGATGCGCCCGAGGTAGTCCTGGAGGTCGTGCATGACGGCCAGCGTGCCCTGAAGGGCGGTCTCCGAGCGATCCGGATGAACCGCGGCCGCGGGGAGCGCGGCGGCGTCCTCGGTGAACCGGGGGTTGTACTTCATCGTGCAGGAGCCGAGCGGATAGGGGCCGGAGTCGACGCCGTAGTTCTGCTGGCTCAGCCGGACGTAGTGGCGGGCCAGCTCGGGCTCCTCAAGCGACGGCAACTCGACGGTGTCCCGGGTCAGGTCGTCGGGCAGCGAGGAGTCGACCGAGACGGTGGTCTGGTCGTTCTCGCTGAGCAGCGGCTCGTTCGTCTCCCTCTCGGCGGGCGCGTAGCGGGCCTGCTCGTAGTGCTCCATCACTCACTCACCTCCCGGACCGCAGCAACGAACGCGTCGGTCGCGTGCTCGTTGGCGTCCGTAACACACACCTGGATGGTGTGGTCGTCGACGGCGTGGACCCCGAACCCCTCGGCCTCAAGCGCGCTGGCGACGGCGGGCGCGGGTTGTTCGGTGCGGGCCTGGAACTCCCGGATGTGGTGGCGGTCGTCGTGGACCGGCGCTGTCACCCCCGAAACGTCGTCGAGGCGCGCGGCGAGATCACGGGGCAACTCGACCATGCGCTCGGCGAGGTCGACGAGCCCGTCGGCACCCAGCCACGCCGCGTGGATCGCGGCCCGGAGCGCGACCCACGCCTGGTTCGTGCAGATGTTCGACGTGGCGCGCTCCTTGCGGATGTGTTGCTCGCGGGTCTGGAGCGTGAGGGTGAACGCCCGCGTGCCGGCGTCGTCCTCGCTGGCACCGACGAGCCGGCCGGGGACCTGCCGGAGGAACTCCTCGCGGGTGGCGAACACGCCCAACCCGGTGCCGTAGCTCGTGGGCATCCCGAGCACGCTGGCGTCGCCGACGACGACGTCCGCGCCCACGTCGACCGGTCGCTGCAGGATCGACATCGCGACCGGGTCCGAGCCCAGGCAGAACAGCGCGTCGTGGCTGTCCGCGAGGTCGCCGACGGCGCACAGCTGCTCCTCGACGGTGCCACACGTCGTCGGGTTCTCGGCGTACACCATCACGACGTCGGCGTCCATCGCCGCCTCGAGTGCGTCGAGATCAACGTTGCCGGCGTCGGTGGCGTACCGTTCGACCACCACGTCCGATCCGCTCGTGTAGTTCCGGAGCACGTCGACGTGGCTGTCCCGGACGAAGCCGGGGACGAGGACGCGGTTGCCGTCGGCGGCGCGCACGCGCTTGGCGAGCAGTGCGGCCTCGGCGAGCGCGGTCGCCGCGTCGTACATCGAGCAGTTCGCAACCCCCAGTCCGGTGAGCTCAACCAGGAGGCTCTGGTACTCGAACAACACCTGGAGGAACCCCTGTGTGATCTCGGGCTGGTACTGGGTGTAGGAGGTGATGAACTCCGAGCGCTGGGAGACGCTGTCCACCAGCGACGGCACGTAGTGTTCGTAGTGGCCGCGCCCGAGGAACTCCGTGAGGTCGTCGTTGTCCGACAGCCGCCGCCTGACACCGCGAAGCGCTGCCTGCTCGGATTTCGCGTCGATGCCGAACTCGCCGTCGAAGCTCACTTCCGGGGGGATGTCGAACAGCTCTTCGACCCTGTCGACGCCGACCGCGTCGAGCATCGCGTCGGTGTCCGCCTCGCTTGGGGACGCGTACGGGCTGCCGCTCATCGTTGGGTCCGTTGCCTCCCGGCCGCGACGCCGACGGTTCCGATGGCTCTCATGAGCCGACGTTACGACCCTGTGGTAAAGATTCCCCCGGTTCCGGAACGTCGCACCCCGCGAAAATATGCAAGTATATGCATACTTGGCTGCGGTGAAGAGTGACTGTACACAAACACGCGGTGTGGTGGGCTGTTCCGAGGGCGCGCGCCGCCCAGTCTCGTGGCGGCCGGCAGCGATGCCGACGCGATCACCGCCGGCTGGACTGTGTGCCCGCCGTCACGCGATCTGTGCGCGGTAGTCGTCGGAGTCAAGCGTCGCTTCGAGGTCGTCGCTGTCGAAGTCGATCTCGACCAGCCAGCCGTCGCCGAAGGGGGCCTCGTTGACCAACTCCGGCTCGTTCGTCAGGGCGTCGTTGACCGCCGTCACCTCGCCCGAAACGGGCGCGTACAGGTCCGAAACCGCCTTGATAGACTCGACGACGCCGAGCTCGTCCTGCTGGTCGAGCGCGTCGCCGACGCTCGGCAGCTCCACGAACACGACATCGCCGAGTTCGTCTTGGGCGAACTCGCTGATGCCGACGCGGCCGGTCGCAGGGTCGATCCATTCGTGTGATTCGAGATACTGCAGGTCGTCAGGAACGTCGAAGCTCATTGGTCGAGGAAGGGTGGTGTCGTGATGGTTGCTTGCTTGTCGGTGCCACGGATCCGCACCGCAACAGTCGTGCCGTCGGCGGCGTGCGCGCTGTCGACGTATCCGAGCCCGATGGGCTCGCCCAGGGTGGGACTCATCGTCCCGCTGGTGACGGTTCCGATCTCGTCCCCAGCAGGGGTCGTGACGGCGTAGCCGTGCCGCGGGACGCCACGCTCGTCCAGTGTCAGCCCCACGAACTGCTGTTCGGGGCTGTCCGTATCGGCGAGCGCGTCCCGCCCGACGAACCCCGACTCCGGCGCGACGGCGAAGCCGATGCCCGCCTCGAACGGCGTCCGCGGGTTCTCCTCGGGGTCGAAGTCCTGCCCGGACAGCAGGAAGCCATGCTCCATGCGGAGGGTGTCCCGCGCGCCGAGCCCGCAGGGCTGGCAGTCGTTCGCGATGGCGTCCCAGACCGCGCCCGCGCCGTCGGCCGGGAACACGATCTCGACGCCCGCTTCGCCCGTGTAGCCGGTGTTCGCCACGAGGCACTCGACGCCCGCGACGCCGACGGTCGCGGCCTCGAAGCGTCCGAGGTCGTGGACGCCATCGCCGGCGCGCGCCGCGACCAGGTCGGGCGCGTCCGGCCCCTGGACGGCCACCATCCCGTAGTCCGTGGTGACGTTGTCGACGGACGCGTCGAGGTTGTGGGCGTCCCGGTGGTCGGTCCACCGGTCGAACGCCGCCGCGTCGTGGCCGGCGTTGGGTACGAACAGGAACGCGCCGGGCCAGTCGGCGGGGGTGCGATAGACCACGGTGTCGTCGATCATGATGCCGTCATCGTCGGTGATGGCGGCGTACTGTGCGTCCCCGGGGTCGAGACGCGACACGTCGTTCGTGGTCAGTCGCTGCATCAGTCGTTCGGCGTCCGGCCCGGACACCTCGATCTCGCCCATGTGCGAGACGTCGAAGATGCCCGCGGCCTCCCGAACCGCGGCGTGCTCCGCCTGGATCCCGTCGAAGTCGACGGGCATGTTCCAGCCGCCGAACTCCGTGAAGGAGGCGCCGCGGTCCTCGTGTCGGCCGTGCAGCGGCGACGTTCGAAGACCCATACGTGGCCCGTCGCGTCCCGGGAAGTAAGGCTTTCGTAAACAGGTGTGCTGGTGCGTCCCCCGCGATGGCATAAACCACTGGACGCGATACGAAACGGCGGCGTGTCGAGCGCCGCCCGCTGTGGCGGTGGCTACGAGAGGTCGTTGAGCAGCGACGCGAACTCGTCGGCGGACGGGATCAGGTAGAACGTCACTGGAGTCTCGGTGAGCGCCGGGAGCTCCACCCCGAGGTTGACCATGATCAAAAGCGGCTGCTCGGTGCCGGACGGGCGGAGGGTGTCGGCGATCACCGGCCCGGAGTCGTGGTATACAGTCGGTGGTCCGTGGATGATCTCGATCCCCAGGGAGTTCGCGATCCCGTCGAGGAACCCCGACGCCAGGATGTTCATCAGCTCTTTGAGCGCGCTCTCCTGCATGTTCGAGAGGGTCCCGGCGATCTCCGTGCCGGTCATCTGTTCGGCGAGTGCCGCACCGCCCGTGTCACCGAGGTTCAGGCAGAACACGCCGTGCGGGCGGGATTCGAGGGGAACCGAGGCGGCGTACGTTTGGGCTGTGCCGAGGTGTTGCCCGAGGTCTTCGGGTGCGAGAAAGGTCAGCCCAGTGACCGAGACGGCGGCCTCAACACCGGCCAGTTGTTCGATGTGTCCGCGAACGGTCGCCGCGCTTGCGTCCGCCAGCTCGTTGATGTCACGGAACGCACGCAGCTCGATCGTGGCACTCATACGCACGCAAGTTGGCGATGCCGAAACTTATATTGCCGGTTGCCGCCAGCCGGAGTCCGACACCGAACGGGAGAGCGGGGTCGTTCCGGCACGCTCTTGGCCGGGGACCGCCCAGCGGGCGTATGGACCGACTGCGGGAGCTGCGTGCGGATCGTGAAACGCCCGGCGGGGTGGCGCTGTTCGTCGACGGCCCGAACGTGTTGCGCGACGAGTTCGACGTGGACTTAGACGACGTCCGGGAGATCGCCGGCGAAGTCGGCCCGCTGGCCGTGACGCGGCTCTACCTCGACGAGCACGCGACGCCGTCGCTCATCCAGGCCGGGGAAGCCCGAGGGTACGACGTGCGCGTGACCAGCGGCGACGTGGACGTGAAACTCGCGGTGGACGCGACGGAGCTGGTGCTCGACGACGGCGTGGACGTGCTGGCCGTTGCCTCCCGGGACACCGACTTCAAACCGGTCTTCGAGCAGGCCGAGCGCCGCGGGGTGCGCACGCTCGCCATCGCCCCGGGCGAGCACGGCCGGTCGGACGCCCTCCGAAACGCGGCGACGGACGCAGTCGTGCTCGGCGACGACGCGTAGGCGGGCGCACAGGCGTCGCCGGCTCAGATGTCGATGTCGATGCCGCCGTCGGAGTCGTGCTCGGTCATGGGGAGCGCGCCGGCGATGATGCTCGTGAACGCGTCGAGGCCGCGGGTCTGGTACCAGACGGAGCCGCCGCCGGTGAACTCCATCACGAGCCCTTCGCCGCTGAGCAGCGTCGACTTCAGGCCGCCGACGCGGCGGGCGTCGAAGTCCACGGACTCCTCCCAGGCGACGACGTGTTCGTTGTCTACGACGTAGGACTCGCCGGGGTCGAGGTCGACCCGCTCGATGCCGCCGAACGCCTCAAGGAACACCGTGCCGGTGCCCGAGAGCGCCAGCGGTGTGATGCTTGCGCCCGCGAGCAGCGACTTCAGGCCGCCGAACTCGGAGGCCACGTCGAGGCTGGGGTCGGACGCGAGGAACGCACCGTCGACGGCGTACAGCGTCTCACCGTCGAGGTCGTGCTGCGCGATGTCGCCGGGTTTCGGCGGTGCGAGTGTGACCCGGCCGGCCTCGTGGTCGGCGGTGAACTCGTTGGCGAACGCCGACTCGCCGCCGAGCATGGACTTCGCGGAACTGAGGAGGCCGTCACGGGTGGTCGACGTGTCGATGCTGACGCCCGCGGAGTGGCTCACCATCGCCCCGGGTTCGGCGAGGATGGATTCGCCGGGGTCGAGGTCGACGACGAGGTGCGCGTACGACGGACGGTGGGTGATGTCGACGTGCATACTGGGAGTCCACCTCGACGTTCCGGGGCATCGGGGTTAAGCGTTGGCCGCGGCCTCACAGCGTGCAACGGCCCGGCGACGACCCGGGACGGACAGCCTTTCGGGGGGCAGGCGCGAACCGCCGAGCATGAGCGAGTTCGACCAGCCGGTGCTCGACGACCACCTCCACCTCGACGCCGAGAACCAGGGGCTCGACGCGGTCCGTGACTTCGCGCGGGCCGGCGGCACCCACCTGCTCGTCGTGAACAAACCCTCCTGGCACCTCGGCGTCGAGCCCGACACCGGCGCGGACTTCCGGCCGGTGTTCGAGGAGACAGCGCGCCTCGTCGAGGCGGCCCGCGAGATCCTGGACGGGGAGGCGTGGCCGGTGCTCGGCGTGCATCCCGGGCTGGTCTCCCGGCTGGTCGAGGAGCGCGGGTTCTCTCCGGGGGACGCCCGGGACCTCATGTGTGCGGGCATCGACGCGGCCGCCGCGGTCGCCAGCGAGGGGCGGGCGGTCGCGCTGAAGTCGGGGCGCCCACACTACGACGTCAGCAGCGCCGTCTGGGAGGCGTCGAACGCGGTGATCCGACACGCCTGCGAGCGCGCGGCGGACGTGGGCGTCTCGCTGCAGTTGCACACCGAGTCCACCGACGACCTGACCGCGGTCGGCGAGTGGGCTTCGGCGGCCGGGCTCGCACCCGAGGCGGTCGTGAAACACTACGCGAGTGGCCGGCTGTCGGGCTGCACGCCCAGCGTGATGTGCGACAAGGAGTACCTCCAGGACGCCGTTGTGTCGGGCGAGCGGTTCTTGATGGAGACGGATTTCATCGACGACGCCGACCGGCCGGGCGCGGTGATGGGGCCGAAGACGGTGCCGCGGCGCGTGCGGTGGCTCCTCGAATCCGGCCACGAGGACGCCGTTCGGCGCGCGCACGTCGAAACACCGGCGGCGGTCTACGGCATCGACACCGAGGCCACCCTAGATGGGTGACTGGGGCGTGTGAGCACACGCTGGCTGCGCGGTGAAGGAAAGGCCTTTGTCTCGCGCGGCCACCCGTTCGGGTATGAGTGCCCCCGAAGAGGAGTTCTACTCCGAAGAACGCTGGCAGAACTGGCTGGATCGGCTCCGCGAGGAGGAGCTGGATCCCGAAGACGAGGATTCCGCGCGGCTGTTGTTGAACCTCCAGGACGACGTGGCGATCGCCGCCGCGAAGATCCTGAACGCGTACGACAGCGAGGCCGTCGGCGAGTCCGAAGCGGTGGACGAGCTCGCGGACATCCGGGACGTCGTGCTCGCGGAGCCCGCGTTCGACGACGAGGACAAGCTGATGTTGGTCGATGGCGTCCAGACGAGTCTGGTCGCGGTGTTCTACAGCGCCGAGCAGTACGTCGCGGACGGTGTCGCCGACGACGCGCCGGTCATGGAGTACGTGCGGGCGGCCGTCGAGGCGGAAGCCGAGGAGGACCTCGACCGCGCGCTCGGACTGGTGGCCGCCGGCGGGACGCGCGTCATCGACGGTGACGAACTCGACATGGCGGTGCTGGAGGAGGTCGAGTACGGGCTGGTCACCGAGTGGGTGAACGGCCTCGACAGCCTGCAGAGCGCGCTCTCGGACCCCGAAGTCATCGAGGACGAGGAGAGCGGGGAGTGAGCGAGTAGCCGCCGCGTTTATATCCGTCGCTGTCCGATGTCGTCGAACAGTGCGATTCAGGGACGACACGCGTGGGGTGACGGTGCAAGTGGGGGCTGTGTTGCTGTTTGCCACCATCATTATCGCGCTTGCGGTCTATCAGGCGACGATCGTCCCAGCGCAGAACGCGGACGTGGAGTACAAACACAGCCAGCAGGTCCAGGACGACCTCGTGCAGTTGCGGAACTCCGTGTTGGGGACCGCGTCCGCTGGCGACGCGCGCCCGGTGTCGGTCACGCTGGGGACGACGTATCCGTCTCGCGTGTTCAGCATCAACCCGCCGTCGCCGGCGGGGCGGCTGGCGACCGAGACGTACGCCGACGGCACCATCCGCGTGTCGAACGTCGCGGCGACGAACGCCGAAACCCGGGATTACCTGAACGGAACGTGGACCGCGACGACCAAGTACATCTCGTACACGCCGGGGTACAACGAGTTCCAGACGGCACCGACGACGCGGTACACGGCGACGCTGCTTGCTGATTACTACGCCGACGAGGAGTCGTCGGTGTTGCAGACCGATCAGGTGTTGGTTCGCGGCGACACGATCACGCTGGTGTCGGTGGCTGGGTCGTTGGACACCGCGCAGGCCGGGGCGGTGGCTGTCAGCCCGGCGGCCGTGAGCGCGCCCCACAAGCGCGTGCAGGTGGAGCCGAAAGACGCTGCCCAGCCGGTGACGGTGTCGGTGCCGACGACGGTGTCAGCGGCGACGCTGCAGTCCCAGACCGGGCTCGGGGGGCGTGACGGCGTGTCGGTTGTGGACGCCGGGCCGAACCGGGTGAACATCACGCTCGAAACCGGCGGGCCGTACACGCTGCAGACCGCGCGCGTCGGGGTTGGCGAGACGCCGCCCAGTCCGGGGCCGCGGTATTTGACGCTGGTGGGCAACGACAGCGACCAGGTCACCGTGGCGGCGCGGGACGCGTTCAACAACCCGGTCGCGGGGGCGTCGGTGGTGAGTCGGTCCGAGCGGGTGACCAAGGCCGTGCAGACGACCGGCGAGGACGGGCGCGCGACGTTTGCGTTGCGGGACGACGGCCGACCGGTGACGGGAGGCGGCGAGCGGGTCAGCTTCGAACTGGTGAACGCCTCGGGGACGACCGCCGAGCGGTTCGTGAACGTGACCGTCGACCGGGAGACGATCGTCTCCGGCGACGGCGGGGGGGATCTGGTTCGCGTCGGCGGGTCGACCGTCTTTGATATGAACGACGACCGGGTGACGGGTGGATTCAATTTCACGGTGCGAAACGAGTTCAGCGACGCGGTGACGATCACCGACGTGTCCGTGCTGCCCGAGGACGGGTCGATCGACTTGCTCTCCGACGATGTCCGATCGGAGGGCCGGCGGGCGAGTGAGCTGTACGTCGAGGCCGAGGACGGGAATCAGACGTTTGTCGATGTACCGACGAGAGGCGAGCAGTACGCGTACCTGGGACCGCGAGGCATGACGCTGTCGACGGAGCGAAGCCGCGAGGAGCAAGGACGGGAGGAGGGGGGATTTGGGTTAGGCTCAGTGCCGTTGACCACGGCCGTTGGCGGCTCGGTCGACGTGTCACCAGGAGAGGAGGCGACCGTCGAGATCGGGGAGTTCTACCGATCGAACAACAACAACGACCGCAGCCTCGACGCCGTCGACATCACCGATGAAGACGTTCGCGTGCTGGTGAGCTACCGGCGCGGCTCGACGAGCGGGAGCCGGGAGTTCGCCGTGACAGGGGGTTACAAGCCGTCCGGAGAGAACTTCCCCGAGGTGACGATTACCGACATATCGAGACGAGGCCCAGGCACCACTGTGGAGTACACTGCGAACGCGAACGGGGACGGGGACCTGTCAACGGTGACCGTGACCACGGAATCGATTTTGGGCACGACCAACAGTGAGACTGTATCGGTGTCGGGGGAAACAGATACCGGAACGGTCAGAATCTTTGGACTTAGACCACTGGTAATCACGGTGACGGTGACGGATACGGACGGGAACACCGCCCAGGACGTATATCCTCGATGACACCAGCGTTCGACTATCGTCGAACAAGCCATCGACAAACCCATAAGGTATTCTCGAGTACGCCCGCTCATGACAAGCGTCGGCATCGACGCCATCGAGATCCACACGGGGAAGCTGAAACTCGACCTCGCGGAGACGTTCGCCCCCGAGATGGGCGACGATCCCGAGAAATACACGAAGGGCCTGGGGCTGCACGCGTCGTCGTTCCCGGACGCCTACGAGGACATCGTGACCATGGGCGCGAACGCCGCGCACCGGCTGCTGGAGCGCAAGGGCCTCGAACCCGCCGACGTCGGCCGCATCGACGTGGCCACGGAGTCCGCGTTCGACAACTCCAAGCCGGTGTCGACGTACATCGCGGGCTGCCTCGAACAGGTGTACGACGGCGACTTCCATCACGCCAACAAGGGCGAGCGCAAGTTCGCGTGCATCGCCGGCACCCAGAGCCTCGACGACGCCGTGAACTGGATCCTCGCCGGGCGCAACCGCGGCCGGGGCGCGCTCGTCATCGCCACCGACACCGCGCTGTACGCCCGGGACTCCTCGGGCGAAGCCACGCAGGGCGCGGGCGCGGTCGCGATGTGGATCACCGAGGACCCCGACATCGTGGAGCTGTCGACCGAGCAGGGCTACGGCTCCGCCGACGAAACCGACTTCCTGAAGCCCAACCAGCAGTTCCCGAGCGTCGACGGCAAGCGCTCGATGCAGGTCTACCTCGCGCGGATGCGCGAAGCCCTCCAGGATTTCGAACGCGCAACAGGCGCATCACACCCCAACGACTACGCGTTCATCCCGTTCCACACGCCGTTCCCGGGGATGGTGCGGAAGGCCGCCGTCCTGGGCTACCGCCACATGATCCGTGGCACCGACATCGAGGAGGAACTCGCCGCCGACATCGGCCGCCAGCCCCGCCGCGAGCGCTTCGACTCCGACGACGCCTTCGAGGACGCGATCAGCGAGTACGTCGACGGGCTCACTGACACCGACGCCTACCGCGAGTGGTACGACGCGGCCATCCAGCCGACGCTGTCGATCTCCAGCCAGGTCGGAAACTGGTACACCGGCTCCGTGCATCTCGCGCGGTTCAGCGCGCTCAAACACGCCGCCGAGAACGGCATCGACCTCGCGGGCAAGCGCCTCCTGGTGGCGTCGTATGGCTCCGGCGCACAAGCAGAGATCCACAGCGAAACCGTTCAGGACGGCTTCACCGAGGCCGTCGCGGCGTCGACGGTCGACGAGCAGATCGAGCAGCGCTACGACATCAGCTTCGCCGAATACGAGCAGGTCCACGACCGCCACAACCACGAGAAAAGCGTGGAGCTTGAGCCGTTCACGCAGCCCGACGCCGAGTTCGTCTTCGACGGCTGGGGGCCGATGAACGAGCGCAAGTACACGTACGTCGAGTGAGCTACTGCGACGGCGACGCCCCGGCGGCGGTCAGCTCGGGGAACGACTCGACGTTGGCGTAGGCGACCGCCTGCTCGCCGAGCGTGCGGGCGCGGGCCGCGATGTCGTCGTCGGTGATCTCGCCGTCGCCGATCGTCGTGGCGGCGTTCGGGACGCCGACCTGGTGGGGCAGCGTCCACGCGTCGAGGGCATCACACACCCCGCGGAGGTGGCTCAGCGCCTGCCGTGGGAACCCGCCGCCGGCGACGCACACCAGCCCCACGGTCGTCCCGCCGAGTTCGTCGCGGCCGCAGTAGTCCAGGGCGTTCTTCAGCGGGGCGCTGTAGCTGCCGTGGTACATCGGAGTGCCGAGCACGAGCGCGTCGGCGTCGGCGACACGGGCGCGGAGCGCGGGCGCGTCGCCGGCGTCGCGGTCGTCGCCGTCACGCGGCGGCAGCGACAGCTCCCGGAGGTCGATCAGGTCGGTCGTGACTTCCGTGTCGGTCACGGCGGTGGCACCGTCGAGGACGGTTCGCAGCGCGGTTCGCGTGCCGGAGTCGTCGCTGAGGCTTCCACAGATCGCGACGACGTGTGTGTCGACAGTCATCGTATCCCGCACGTACGGCGGGGGACGTATAAGCGCTCGCGGAACTGGGTTTTTGTAGCTCCCTAGGCGTGTTGGCGAAGCGACGCGAGCATGTCCTCGACCGGCATCTCGGTGACGGCCAGCGAGAAGCCGTCGCGCTTGGCGAGCGCCGGCGCGTGCTCCCAGAGGTCGTCGGGGGACAGCCCGTGGAGCAGGACGGCGCTGGGCGTCGGGTCCACGACCCGCATCGCGACCAGCGGGCTCTCCCCGCGGGAGACGTTCGTGAACCCGAGCACGCGGCTGGTCGACTGGCCGTAGAGCCGGTAGAAGCCGTCGCCGGAGAGGCGCTGGATGGCCTTGATCGAGTCGATGACGGTGTGCCCGGAGACCGTGTCCCGGTCCCCGGGAACGACTTCCGTGGCGTCGACGGCGTCGTAGAGGGCATCCAGTTCGACGGCGGCCGGGTATTCGCGGAGGTCGAGCACAACGTCGCTGTCGAAGCCCGCCGAGAGCACGCGCGCGAACTGCCCGATGTGGGTGCCGCCGCGGCGCTCGTCGATGTCGAGCAGCGCGTTCACCAGGCGGCTGACGAGCGCGATCCCGGGGCTCTCCCGGCGGCCGCTCTCGTAGTCCGAGATGACCGACGAGGACACGTCGAGTTCGTCCGCGAGCGCGGTCTGGGAGACGTCGAAGTCGGTGCGCCACTTCCGGAGCGTGGCCCCGGGGTCGTCGCTGAGCGTGACCTCCCCGGAGATGCGCACGGCAAGCCCCTCCCGTGGGTCGTCGTCGGTATCCATGCCCTCGGTTTGGCTGACGCCCGGGAAAAAACCATCCAAGACGACCCCAGCGCGGACAGCAACCGCTAACCCGCGGCGGCTGGAAGGCGCGGGCATGGTGGACGTGAGACCGTACACGGCGGCGGACGAAGCCGACCTCTGGGAGCTCAAACGGGCGTTCGAGCGCGGCCTGGGTGCCGGCACCGGGGACGAATCGAAAGCCAAGCAGTACGCGGACAAGCTCACTGCGGACTACCGGGCGCGGTGGCTGGACTGGGTGGCCGACTGCGTCGCGGAGTCCCCGGCGTGCGTGCAGGTCGCCGAGTCCGAGGACGGGCTGGTCGGGTACGTGTTCGTTCTGCCCGAGTCGTTGGCGTTCATCTGGGACGCCGCGGTTCTCAACGAGATTTTCGTCCGCGACGCGCACCGGGGACGTGGGGTGGCCGACGAGTTGCTGGCGGCGGCCCGCGAGGTGGTTGCCGGCCAGTCACTGCCCCTGGACCGGCTCGTGTTGGACGTGGACGGCGAAAACGAGCGCGCGGCGGCGTTCTACGAGCGCCACGGCTTCGAGCACTGGGGGGAGTTGGTCGCCCGGGACTGCTAGCGCGTGACGGCCGCGAGCGCGCCACCGGCCGCACCGAACACCGCGGGGTAGCCGATGCCGGCAACGAGCACGCCCAGCGCGTACTCGACGTGAACGGTGGCCGTGCCGGCGGTGAACCGGAACACGGCGACCCCGAGCACCGCGGCGACGGCGTAGCCGGCGGTGACCCGCACGCCGACGCGCAACCCACGGTCCGCATGCGGGGTGCCGTCGTGTCGGCCGGCGATGAAGCCCGCGACGACCAGCAGCCCCGCGGGAACGAGGAGCAACACCAGGGGCGCGTTTCCGTCGATGATGAGGTTCCGGGAGAGCCGGCTGCCGCCGACCGCGGGTGTGGAGAACGCGACGGCGTGGGCGTTGTAGAACAGCCACCCGACGGCCGTCCAGGTGGGAATGGGGTCGCCGCCGAGCAGGGCGAGAACGGCGTTGTACGACTGGAGGGCGGCCCCGACGGCGTCGGACTGCCAGAGGTACGTGACAGCGTACCCCACCACGTAGGCGGTGATGCCGCCGATGGCGGCTGGGAGCGTGGCGGGGCGTGTCGTCGGCGCGGTTTCAACTGACTGCATACCAGCCCGTGGTGTCCCTGCCGGCAAGTCACTTCTGGGGACGGCGGGCTACGTGGTGGGTGGGGCGTCGGCGCGTGCGGTGATGGCGTCGGGGTGCAGCCGGAAGAACAGGAACTCGGTTTCGACAAGCGGCCGATCGAAGGTGTCCAAAAGCGGGATGTCGACGCGCCGGAGCGCGGAAAGCGCCGTGGTCGAGATGGCGTCGGCGTCCGTCGGCTGGAGGCGGCCGTGGGCCACCACGCTGCACCAGCCGTGGTCGGCCTCGTCGTGGACGACGAACGACACGTCAAGCGGCGTCGTTTCCGGGTCCGGCTTGTCGGTGTCGTCGCCGTAGGACAGCCGGAAGAAAAACGACTCGGTGTCGGGGTCGTAGCCGTACGAAACCGGAAGCGAGTGCGGTGGGCCGGCGTCCTCGCGTCCGAACGAGAGCACGCCGGTTCCGCCGGGCGCGAGGAACGCGTCGCGGTCGTCGGGCTCCAGGTGGACGGCGGTCGTGTCAGTCATGCCATGCGTAGCTACCGAGCGGTGGGGCAAAACTGTAGTGGCCGGCCGGTGCTCCGCAACACCTAACCCGAACTCCCGCGTACGGAGTGTCAATGGTAGATTGGACGGAGAAGTACCGTCCGGCGTCGCTGTCGGAGGTGCGGGGAAACGACACGGCCCGGGACGCGCTGGCGGAGTGGGCGGAGACGTGGCCCGACCACCGCGAGGCGGTGGTGGTTCACGGCAGCCCCGGCATCGGGAAGACGTCGGCGGCCCACGCGCTCGCGAACGACGCCGGCTGGGACGTCGTGGAGTTGAACGCCAGCGACCAGCGCACGGCCGACGTGGTCGAGCGCGTCGCCGGGGAGGCCGCCAGATCGGGCACGCTCACCGGCGGCTCGGGCGGCCGGAAGCTCGTGTTGTTGGACGAGGCGGACAACCTCCACGGGAACATCGACCGCGGCGGCAGCGCGGCGATCACGCGGCTGGTCGATGACGCCCCACAGCCCATCGTCCTGGTGGCCAACGAGTACTACGAGATGAGTTCGTCGCTGCGCAGCGCCTGCCGGGAGATCGAGTTCCGGGACGTCTCGAAGCGGTCGATCGTGCCCGTGTTGCGCGACGTCTGCCGCCGGGAGGACGTGACCTACGAGGAGGACGCGCTGGCGGCGATCGCCGAGCAGAACGCGGGCGACCTGCGGTCGGCGGTCAACGACCTGCAGGCGCTCGCCGAGCAGGACCGCACGCTCACCGCCGACGACGTGGTGATGGGCGAACGCGACCGCACCGAGGGGGTCTTCGATTACCTGGACGACGTCATCGCGACGCACAGCGCCCGGGAGGCGCTGCAGGCGGCCTACGATGTCGACGAGACGCCCGACGACCTCCTGAGCTGGGTGGCGGACAACGTGCCCAAGGATTACCGCGGCGGCGAGCTCGCGGACGCCTACGAGTTCCTCTCGAACGCCGACGTCTGGCTGGGGCGCGTGCGGGCGACCCAGAACTACGCGTACTGGCGCTACGCCACGGACAACGTGGCCGCCGGCGTGGCGGCGGCGCGCCGCCACGACCACGGCGGCTGGACGCGGTACGGGCCGCCGAGCTACTGGCGGAAGCTCGGGAGTTCGCGGGCGACCCGGGAGAAGCGTGATTACGTCGCGCGCCACATCGCGGAGACCGCCGGCTGCAGCATGGCGACCGCGCGCAACGACGTCCTCCCGTTTCTCAGGGTGCTCACCCACCACTGCAAGAACCGCGAGCTGACGGTGGCGATGACGGCCGCCTACGAACTGGACACCGAGCACGTGGCGTTCGTCACGGGCTCCGGGGAGACGACGAACAAGGTGGCGTCGATCGTGGCGGACGCCGAGGAGCGCCGGACGGACGCGGCGGTCGACCACTCGGAGGGGGCGTTCGCGGGCGCGGTCCGCGAGGACAGCACCGACGAGGACAGCGCCGCCGACGAAACTACTGACGACGACGAAGACACCGAAGCCGACAGCCAGCGCGGCCTCGACGAGTTCTTCTAGGCCGTGGCTGCCGTCGGCGGGGTGTGCGCGCGGATCCGCGCGGTCGCGACGAGGAGGGCAGCGATGACGACCGCGAGCGCGTAGTACGCCAGCTGGATCGTGGGGCCGAACGGGAAGAGCCCGACGCCCAGCAGCACCTGGGCGGTCGACAGGAGCGCGACGCCGCCGGTGGCGGCGGCGCTGCGGGTGGCGTTGCGCCGGAGCGACCAGACGAACGCGGTGAACGCGGCCGTGAACAGCGCCAACTCGAAGGTGTGGTGGATGATCTGGATCCAGGAGCCGTACACGGTGAAGATGGTGCCCCGGGAGAACGCCACCTCGAACGGGAGCACTGCGAGCGCCGCGAGCACGGCCGTTCGGACGCGGCCGAGGCCGATCCCGGCGGCGTCGCGCATGCGGAGCGCGGTGTAGGTGACGGTGCCGAGGATGGCCATGGCGGCGAGGTGGTGGACGGCTTGCGTGAGTGGCTGGTAGCCGCCGGGCACGAGCCCGCTGAACGTGACCGTCGTGCCGCCCAGGATCACTTGCAGGGGCAACAGGACGATCGCGAGGACGCCCGCGAGCTTGATGTCACGGGCGTCGAAGTTTCGGTAGGCGGCCGCGCCGGTGCCCAGGATGAAGAACCCGACGACCATCGCGACCGAGCGGTGGAACTGTTCGATGAAGTCGTTGACTGGCAGGCCGAACGGGAGGAACTGGCCGCTACAGTCGGGCCATTGGAGGCCACACGTGGCTCCGGAGCCCGAGACAGCGGTGAACTCCCCGAGGAGAATGAGTGCGAACGTGAGCACGGCGGTCACGGCCGCGAGCTGGTAGGAGCGACGAGCCATATGGGAGGGTTTTGGGCGGCCGTACGTATGCGTGTCGGGTTCGTCGCCCCCGCCCCGAGTTCGACAGGTGACGAAGACGAATACGACGCGTTGGGACAGGTTTTTGCGGGACGCCAGCGCTGGGTCACGTATGGGACTCGATGATGACGCGCTGGACTACCACGCCAGCGATCCACCGGGCAAAGTAGAGATCTCGACCACCAAGCCGACGAACACCCAGCGTGACCTCTCGCTGGCGTACTCGCCGGGCGTGGCCGCGCCGTGTCGCGCCATCGCCGACGACCCCACGGAGGCGTTCACTCACACCACCAAGGGCAACATGGTCGGGGTCGTGTCCAACGGGTCGGCGGTCCTGGGGCTCGGCGACATCGGCGCGCAAGCCGCAAAACCCGTCATGGAGGGGAAAGGCGTGCTGTTCAAGCGGTTTGCGGACATCGACGTGTTCGACATCGAGTTGGATCAGGCGACCGCCGACGAGCTGGTTGCCACCGTCTCGGCGATGGAACCCACGTTCGGCGGCATCAACCTCGAAGACATCAAAGCGCCGGAGTGCTTCGAGGTGGAGCGCCGACTCGGCGACGCCATGGACGTGCCCGTGTTCCACGACGACCAACACGGCACCGCCATCATCTCCGGGGCGGCGCTGTTGAACGCCGCCGAGATCGCGGGCAAGGACCTCAGCGACCTCGATGTCGTCTTCTCGGGGGCCGGCGCGTCGGCCATCGCCACGGCGAAGTTCTACGTCAGCCTGGGCGTCGACCGCGAGCACATCACGATGTGTGACTCCTCGGGAGTCATCACCGAGGACCGCGACGTCAACGAGTTCAAGGCCGCGTTCGCGCAGCCCGCCGACAGCGGCGGCGACCTCGCGGACGCGATGGCGGGCGCGGACGTCTTCGTCGGGCTGTCCGTGGGCGGCATCGTGAACCAGGCGATGGTGCGCTCGATGGCCGACGACCCGATCGTGTTCGCGATGGCCAACCCCGACCCGGAGATCGACTACGAGTCCGCGAAAGCCGCCCGCGAGGACACCGTGATCATGGCCACGGGTCGCTCGGACTACCCCAACCAGGTGAACAACGTGTTGGGGTTCCCGTTCATCTTCCGGGGGGCACTCGACGTGCGCGCGACCGACATCAACGAGGAGATGAAAGTCGCCGCCGCGACCGCGCTGGCGGACCTCGCCAAGCAGGACGTGCCCGACGAAGTGGTGAAAGCCTACGGCGACCAGCCGCTGCAGTTCGGCTCGGAGTACATCATCCCGAAGCCACTGGACCCACGCGTGCTGTTCGAGGTCGCGCCCGCCGTCGCGGACGCGGCGATGGAGACCGGCGTCGCGCGCACCGAGTTGGACCTCGTGGACTACCGGGAGGAGCTGGAGGCCCGCCTCGGGAAGAGCCGGGAGATGATGCGCATCGTCATCAACAAGGCCAAAAGCGAACGACAGCGCATCGCGCTGGGCGAGGGCGGCGACGAGAAGATGATCCGCGCCGCCCACCAGATGCACGAGGCGGGGATCGCCGACCCCGTGCTGTTGGGCGACCGGGACACCATCCAGGGCACCGTCGACGCGCTCAGCCTGGATTTCGACCCGGACGTCGTCGACCCCGACGAGGGCGACCACAGCGCGTACGCCGACACGCTCTATGACCTCCGCAAGCGCAAGGGCATCACGCGCAACGAAGCCGAATCCCTGGTCGCCAGGGACCCCAACTATCTCGGGTCGACGATGGTCGAAGCGGGCGACGCCGACGCCTTCCTCACGGGGCTCACGCACCACTACCCGTCGGCGCTGAAGCCGCCCCTGCAGGTCGTGGGCACCGCCCCGGACACCGACTACGTCGCCGGGGTGTACATGCTGACGTTCCAGAACCGCGTGGTGTTCTGCGCGGACGCAACGGTCAACCAGGACCCCGACGCGGACGTGCTCGCGGAGGTCGCACAGCACACCGCGGACCTCGCGCGCCGGTTCAACGTCGACCCGCGGGTGGCCGTGTTGTCGTACTCGAACTTCGGCAGCGTGGACAACGAGGGCACCCGAAAACCCCGACGGGCGGCACAGCGGCTCCGCGAGGACGACGACATCGACTTCCCGGTGGACGGCGAGATGCAGGCCGACACCGCTGTCGTCGAGGACATCCTCCAGGGGTCGTACGAGTTCAGCGACCTGGACACCGCCGCGAACGTCCTGATTTTCCCGAACCTGGAGGCCGGGAACATCGGGTACAAGCTCCTGCAGCGGTTGGGCGGCGCGGACGCCATCGGTCCGATGCTCGTGGGCATGAACAAGCCGGTGCACGTGCTCCAGCGCGGCGACGAGGTGAAAGACATCGTGAACCTCGCGGCCGTCGCGGCGGCCGACGCACAGCAACGCGAGGACTGACCGGCGGTCAGTCGCCTGCCGGGCGGTCCGACCGCGACGGCGGCGGGATCTGTGGCTCCGTCGACGTGGTCGCGTCCGGCAGCAGGCAGCGGTCCGGTTCGTCGTTGACGTGGGCGTACTGGCTGGGCTCGTTCGCCAGCGCGTGCGCGGGGTTTCGACTGCTGTCGACTTGTGCCGCGCGTATCTCCGCGAACCCGGTGACGCGGGCGCGAATGCCCCGCCAGTGGTGGCGGGCGTCGCGTGGGGCCGAGAACGCACGCACCGGCTGGTAGTCGCGGCGTTGCGTCGCGAGCACGGCCGAGTTCACGTCGCCGGCGAGCGCGTCGTGGTCGACGAGTACGCCGACGCTTGCGTCCGGCGGGGTGCGCGCGGCCAGCGTGTCGAGGCCGAGATGCAGCGCTCGGTATTCGGCGACGTTGTTGTCCGGCGCGGTGTCGGGCACGGAGCGCCGCAGGACGCGGCTGCCGTCGCGGGTTTCGATGATCACACCCAGGCCGGCACCGTCGCTGGCGTACGAGCCGTCGGTGGCGACGTAGAAGTCCCGCCGGTGGGTGTGTGGCGGGTGCGCGATGTGTGGCGTCGGCGCGTCGTCGAAGAGCTCTCGCAGGTTCGGTTGGCCCACAATGGCCATGCACGGTCTACCCGCCGCTGTGGTGTAAATCTGCCGGCGATGTCGGTGCCCGCGGCTGCTGTCGGCAAAACCGTACGCCCTCCGAAAGTATCAATCCGGTCTGGCGCGGAATGCGGGCGTGACGAACCACCGGACTGCGGGCTTGTTTCTCGTGCTTGCGGGGCTGTGGGGGTCGGCGTTCGTCGCGATCAAGGCTGGGCTGGCGGCCGGCTTCCACCCCATCCTGTTCGCGGCCGTTCGGTACGACGTGGCCGGGGTTGTGATGGTTGCGTACGCCGCCCTCGTGGCCGACGACTGGCTGCCGCGGTCGCGGGCCGACTGGACGACCGTGGGGATCGGCGCGGTGTTGATGATCGCGGCCTACCACGCGTTCCTGTTCGTCGGCGAGCAGACCACCAGCAGCGCCGTGGCGGCGATCGTCGTCAGCCTCAGTCCGGTGCTCACGGCCGGGTTCGCGCGTGCGGTCCTGCCCGGCGAACGCCTGTCGATCGGCGGCGTGGTCGGGCTCGGTCTCGGGCTGGCCGGCGTCGTCGTGCTCTCGAACCCGGACCCGTCGAACCTCGTCAGCTCCACGTCGCAGGGGGTGGGACTCGTGTTCGCCGCGACGGCGTCGTTCGCGCTTGGGAGCGTGCTCACCCAGCGGATCGACGACGCGCTCGACAGCGAGGCGCTGGAGGCGTGGGCGATGGTGTTCGGCGCTGTCGTGATGCACGTCGCCAGCATCGCGGCCGGCGAGCCACAGACGATCCCGTGGACCGCGGAGGCGGTGTTCGCCGTCGCGTACCTCTCGGTGGGCGCGAGCGCGGTCGGCTTCCTGATCTACTTCCGGCTGCTGGACAGCCTCGGCCCCATCGAGATCAACCTCGTCGGATACGTTGCGCCGGTGTTCGCGGCGGCCGTCGGGCTCCTGTGGCGTGGGGAGGCGATCACCACACCGACCATCGGCGGGTTTTGCATCGTCTTCACCGGGTTCTGTGTGCTGAAGCGGCGCGCGATCGCGGCGGAACTCCGGGCGCTGAGCGAGTGACCGGCGGCGCTGTCAGCGCCGGGCCGCGTCGGTGATGCGGTCGCGTTGGGTGGCGGTCAACTCGATGTTGGTGGCGGCCATGTTCTCGCGCAACTGGGCCGGCGTGCGCGCGCCGGTGATCGGGGCAGCCACCTGATCGTGGTGGCGCAGCCACGCCAGCGACACCTGCGCGGGCGTCGCGTCGACCGCGTCGGCGACGGCTTCGACGGCGTCCAGGGTGTCGAAGTTCGACGGCGTGAGATACGAGTCGACGAACTGCTGGTCGGTTGCGCCACGGCTGCCGGCGGGTGGCTCGGCATCCCGTTCGTATTTTCCGGTGAGGAAGCCGCCGGCGAGCGGCGACCACGGGACGACACCGAGGCCGTACTCCCGACACATCTCCAGGTAGTTCCCGACGATCTCGCGGTTCACGGCGTTGAACCGTGGCTGTGCGACCGTGAACGGCTCGGAGCCGCGGCGGGCGGCGATCTCGTTCGCCTTCGCGATCTTCCAGGCGTTCGGGTGGAACGTCGAGGCACCCAGGTAGTGGACGGTGCCCTCGCGGACGAACCCATCGAGCGTGCGCATGAGCGCGTCCGCGGGCGTGGCGTCGTCCCAGCGGTGGATGTAGAGGATGTCGATGTAGTCGGTACCGAGGCGGTCGAGGATGTTGTCGACGCTCGCCCGGAGGTGTTTGCGGTTCAGACCACGGTCGTTCGGGGCGGTGCTGGTCGGCCAGTAGACTTTGGAGGCGATGACGTAGCGGTCCCGGTCGCGGTCGGCGAGCCAGTCGCCGATGTACCGTTCGGCGCGGCCGCCGCCGTACATGTCGGCGGTGTCGATGAACCGGCCGCCGGCGTTGGCGTACGCATCGAGCAGCTCGTGGGCGCGCTGTTCGCCCACCTCGATGTCGCCGGCGTCTGTTTCGCGGCCGAAGCGCCACGTCCCGAACGCCAGCTCGGTGACGCGGAGTCCGGTGCGGCCCAGCGGCACAGCATCCAATCCCATGTGTCGGGGAACGGAAACGGGGCGGTTAAGCGACGCGGCTTCGCGTGGCACCGCCTCAGTTGGTTCGGTGCCGGTGGCCGACCAGCAGCGTGGCCGCGTGCACGCCGATCAGCGCGGCGAGTGCGGTTTGCACGGGAACCGACTGGGGGCCCATGATGATGAGGGGGAGATAGAGGAACGGGAGCGCGACGGCCAGCCAGAATCCGGCGACCTCCAGGGGCTTCAGCAGTGTTGCGGAGGCGGGCGTGGGGACGGCTCCGGTGGGCGACGACTGAGAGGGGGTTGACATATGGAGTGGCACCTCGTGTACGCAACCGTATGTCCGCCCACCCCATATAGGGGGGCGACGGTTGGCCGCGTTTCACCATGGTTTATCGCGATAAATGTAAATCGAACAACTCTTTATGAAGGGCTAAGCTATGTTTAGACAGTTTATAGGCTGTTCTCGTGACGTTACGGTGGGTCGCTTGTGAGTGTGGGATTGGTGGTCACTCCACGGAGACGTCACTCCAGTCATCGAAGACGTAGCTCCGGAGGTCGTACTCCGCGGCGAGCGACTGGGACAGCGTGTCACCACGGTAGTCGATGACGCCGTCTTCGAGCACGGTCACAGTGTCCGCGACGGTCAACCCGAACCCGACGTCGTGGGTGGCGATGACCGTCGTGATGCCGTCGGCGGCCAGCGAGGACACGAACTCCACGATCGTCCGGCAGCCGGCACCGTCGAGGCCCGCGGTCGGCTCGTCGAGCAACACGTACTCGGGGTCCATCGCCAGCACGCCGGCCAGCGACACGCGCTTCTTTTCGCCGCCGCTGAGCGTGTTACACAGCCGCTCGGCCTGCTCGCTGAGGTCGAACGTCGAGACGACGTCCTCGATGCGGTCGGTGTCCTCGATGCCGGCGTTCCGGGGGCCAAACGCGATGTCCTGTTGGACCGTCGGTGCGACCAGCTGGTCGTCGGGGTTCTGGAAGATGAGACCGACCCGGAGCCGGAGTTCAGTCAGCGAGTCATCGTCGTACGCGATCGGCGTGCCGCCCACCGAAACGGTGCCAGCGTCCGGCTCGAGCAGGCCGTTGAAGTGACGCAGTAGCGTCGACTTCCCCGCGCCGTTGCGCCCGAACAGGACGGTCACGTCGCCGGTTTCAGCAGTGAAATCCACACCGTCGAGCACGGTCGTGTCGCCATGCGAGAAGCGTAGGGTCGTTGTTTCAATCATGTGTAGAAGTCGGGACCCGCGAACGGGGACTGGGGGCGTGCACGCCACCCGCGGTCACACGCCCCAACCGGTGACCGCCAACACCACAAGCACCGTTCCCACGTATCCGTAGCCCGTGTTTGGTGTTGTTGGTGTCGGCAGCGTCCCGTCGTAGCCGCGCGCCTGCATCGCGTCGTCGAGGGCGTCGGCCCGCGACAGCGAGCGCACGAACAGCGAGAACGCGAGGGCCTTCGACGTGGCAAGCGTCGTCCGGCGAGTGCGAAAGCCGAGCCGCGAGGACGCGGCCAGTTCGAGGCGCGCGAGTTCGTCGAACAGTGTTTGGATCGCACGATACGTGAGCAGTGAGACGTCCACGACGAATCGGGGGCATCGAAGCGACTGGAGGGCCCCAACCACCTCCGGGACGGGCGTCGTCACGATCAGGTAGCTGAGGATCGTGACCGAGCTGAGCGACCGAAGGCCGGTCGTGAGCGTGCGCTGGATGCCCGGCCAGGACACCGCAAGCGGGCCGACACTGACGGCCGCCGGTCCGGGGGTGAACACTGCGATGAGCGCCAGCGTCGGGGCCAGAAAGTACACCGGCAGCCGGAGGACCCCGAGGTAGCCGCGGCCGCCGGCGTCGACGCCGAGCGCACCGAAGCACGCGAGCGCGCCGGCGTACGCCAGGCGGTGTGGGGCGGCGACGACCAACACGAGCGCGGCAACCGCGAAGTAGACGTTCAACCGGCCGGTCACCCGGGGCGTTGCGGCGACCTGGATCTGTTCGATGGTCGTGTGATGCATGCGCTACGGCAGGTCGGAGCCCATGTCCTGTGACTGCCCGCGGGGCCGATCGCGCCCGAGGTAGTAGCCGATGATGATGCCGCCGACGGCCGCCTGGATGCTGAACAGGAGGCTCTCGATTTCGCCGCTCGGGGGCGTCCACAGGCTCTGGAACCACGGCTCGTAGGACGGATTGATCGTCGTGATGGTGTCGCCGGCGACCCCGTCAGCACCACCCCACGCGCCGGCGCTCACGAACGAGAACACGACGAGCGCGCCCAACAGGATGCCACCGGCGGCGAGCCAGCGGTTCATGCTGTCACCCCCAGTCGCGTCGTGATGGACTGGCGCGACATGGCGATGTAGCCGATGAGACCGGCGGCGAGCGCGCCCTCAACGATGCCGATGGGGATCTGGGTGATCGAGAACACGCTGGCGAACCTGACGATGGAGTCGACAACGCCGGCGACACCGGGCCCGGACGGGAACGCGACGCCGAGTTGGATGGAGGTCACGAGATACGTCGTCCAGTCGGCGATGACCGCGGCCGCAAACGTTGCTTTCTGGAGGTCGAGATAGGGGTTCAGCGCGCGGAAGACGACCCAGCCGGCCACCGGGCCGACGACGCCCATCGAGACGACGTTCGCACCGAGCGTCGTGAGTCCGCCGTGACCCAACAGGAGGGCTTGGTAGAGCAACACGATCGCAGAGAGGAACGCCGTGACTGCGGGCCCGAACAGTACGACCGCGATGCCGGTCCCGGTGGGGTGTGATGTGCTGCCCGTGACCGACGGGATCTTGAGGGCGGACAGCACGAAGATGAACGCGGCGGCGACGGCGATGTGTGATTTGTTTAGTTCGTCGTTGCGCGCGAGCCGTGCGGTTTTCAGCGCGCCGTAGCTGATGACGGGGATGGCGACGACGAACCACACGAGCGCCCAGATTCCGGGGAGGAATCCTTCCATGATGTGCATGTGTAGTGGTGAGTGGTTCGGCCCGACGCAAAACAATTATGGATTAGATAGAACAACTGAATTTGTATTCCAGTGGGTCCGTTCGGACCACGTCGCGCAGTACAAACACGAGGTCCTGTGATGGCGTGCCGACGACAAACCTACGCGTTTCCCACTCGTGCATATAATCACTGTGGCCGATTATGGGCGAGTGGCAACAGCCCAGGCGTGTTTCAACACTCACCCAGGTATGAGTGCTATGGGCCGCGCTCCAGACCGACGCACGTTCCTCCGTAGCGCCGTCGCCGGTGGGTTGGCCGCTATCGCCGGGTGTGCTGATCGGACCACCACAGGGACGACTAACCAACAGCCAACGACAACCCACACCGAAACGCAGCCCTCGGAGATGAGTCTGCACGAATGGGTGGCGAGCGCGAACACGCCGGAGAGCTGGACCGACCACCGCAGCGACGCCACAGTATCAATCGCAGTCGGTGGCCACGACCTCCCATATGCGTTCCAGCCCGCGCTCACGCGTGTTGCACCTGGTACAACTGTTACGTGGGAATGGACCGGCTACGGCGGCGCCCACAACGTCATTGCTGTTGACAGTGCCTTCGATAGCGGGGACTCCACCGCCACCGAGGACCACACATTCACACACGTTCACGGAGATAGGTACACACAGGTATGTCTCGGAGCCGGATCGTGAGTCCGGCATGAAAGGCATCATCGCCGTCGAAGAATATTCCGACCAGTGGCTACCCGGACGTCGACCGCTGGCTTTCCTCGGTCCACGATTATGACGGAACGGTTGTCACCGACACCACGACAGTAACAGTGGGCGACACCAGCTCGGGCAGTACCCAGTTCGACCCGCTTGTGCTGAAAGTACCCGAGGGGACGACTGTCCAATGGAAGTGGGCGGGCGAGGAAAGCGGCGGCGCCCACAACGTTGCGTTCAAATCCGCGGCCATCGGGATTCAGGAGCTCCGATCTGAGCCCGGCGTTCACGTCACGCACACGTTCAACTCGACGGGTACGTATCGGTACTTCTGCTCGCCGCACTCGGAGCTCAGCGGCAGGGGGGCGGTCATCGTCGAGTGACGGCTGGCGGCGATCTTCGAAATCAAACAGACGATGTTGCGACTACCAGGTTACTGTATCGCAGGAGTGCCCGGGGAGGGTTTTGAACCCTCGATCTCCGCATGTCCCAGGTTCGAGGCTCGGCGGGCCTCGCGGACATGCTGAGCATCCACGTGGCAGTGGGATGCCGCACCGAAGCTCGATACCCTATGAGTGCGGCGCTATGACCAGCTAAGCCACCCGGGCTCGTCTTGCCGTATGGTGGTCCCGTTCTTTAACGTTCTCATCTGCGTCGACCACCCGCCGGGTTTAAGCCGAGTCGGTGGCTTCTGGCCTACATGGACGTACCTTCGCTCGTGCAGTCCTCACTCGGCGATGAGGACGTTGCAGCACACGTCTCGCTGAAGGGGGAAGACGCGCTGTTCGTGACGCCCACGCGCAGCCTGCTGTACACCGACGATGGGTTGCTGAGCGACGAGTCGGTCTCGGAGTATCCCCACGACGCCGAAGCGATCCGGGTCAGCGACGGCCGCCGCAAAGCAACCATCAGCCTTGACTACGGGCTGGACGGCGACGACTCCTTTTCCGTGCCGTCGGGCAGCCTCGACGACGTGTTGCATCCGATCCTCGCGGGCGTGCTGAACGCCGCCGACGTCACCGAAGCCGGGGAGACGGTGCGGCGGTCGTACCGGTTCAGCGAACTCACGCTCGTCGTCACCAGCAACCGCGTCGTCAAACACGTCGGGTCCGCCGTCTGGGGGCTCGACTTCGAGGAGATCGTCTTCGAGACGGTGACCGGGCTGTCGACCGAAGACGGCAACGTTTCGAGCCAGCTCGTCCTCGAAACGACCCAGCGAACGGAGCGCATCAAGGCACCCAACGACAAGTTCCGCGCCGTCCGTGAGGCCGTCGAGGACGCAGTGTTCGCGTACCACGACGTGACCAGCGCGGCCGAGTTGGCCGCCGCCAACAGCCCCGAACAGACCGACAGCGGCGGCGGAGAGGTGTCCTTCGGCAGTGGCGTGGACCCCATCGACACCAGCACCGTCGGCGAGGACGACGCCCCCGCGGCGGGCGCGAACGCAGCCCAGCAGGCCGGCGCTGCGGGCGCGATGGAACGCGCGGGCGGGGCTGACGACACGGAACCCGCCGGCAACCGCAACACCCGCGGGGCGAAACGCGGCGTTCAGGCCACCGCCGACGACGCGGAGTTCGAATCCAGCGGGTTCCAGACGGCGGCCGCGAACGTCGAACCGGCGGTTGATCCGGACGAACTCGCGGCCGAACTCGCGGACATGACCGCGGTCGTCGACGAGTTCGCGGACACCATCGACAAGCAGCACGCGGTCATCGATGACTTCGCGGACACCATCGACCAACAGCGCGCGGTCATCGACGCCCAGCAGGCAGTTTTAGACGAGCAACGCGAACGCCTCGACGACCTCCAGGCGCTCATTCCCGACCAGTAACGATCCGGATACACGACGACCCGAACGGCCCGACTTCTCCCGCATCGAACTGGATGAAGTGTCCGGTCGACAGCGAGCACCCACAGCGCCGACACGAGAACGCCCCGTCTTTCCGGATCACGTCCGCGTCGAAGTCGACGTGTCCGCCACCCTGGGGGTAGATCCGCCCGGCGTCGCGTTCGATGAGCCCGCGCTGCTCGGCCGCGTCGAGGATCGCCCGCGTGGTCCGTGGATTGGTGGTGACGGCTTCGATGCGGTCGACGGCGTCCGCCACGGACAGCGACTCGAATTCGAGGGCTGCGAGCAGTTCCACGCCGACCTCAACCCGGTCGGTGTCCCCGTCTGATCCCCTGTGCCCGGGCATACCACCTACTCCGGGGACGGCGCACTTCAGGGTTGCCCGCTGGGGTGACACGGCAAGCCGGGCGCTTTTGTGTCCGTCACGGCTACCGCCTGGCGATGCGACGGTACGCAGCGTGGCTCGCGGTTGGCGGTGGTCTCGCGGCGGCTGCGGTGGTCGTCCGGCCGACGCGGGTGCTCGGTGCACTCCGACACGCGGCCGCCAGCCCCTGGTTTCCGGCTGTGTTGGTCGCGCTGTATGCGGTCCGGCCGTTCCTGGCGTGGCCGATCAGCGCGCTGTCCCTGCTCGTCGGGTTCAGATACGGACTGGTCGTGGGGGTTCCGGTCGCCCTGGCGGGTGCCGTCGCGACCAGCCTGCCGCCGTACCTGATCGGACGGGGTGCGCCCAGGGACGGGCGCGTGTTCGGCCGCCTCTCGGCGGGCAGCCGGCGGTATTTCGACGCCGCCGGCGGGCTGCGCGGGCTCGTCGCGGCCCGCATCGCACCGACGCCCGCGGAGCCGGTGTCGGCCGCTGCGGGCGCGGGCGGCGTCACCCCTCGCGTGTTCGGGATCGGGACGCTGGTCGGGGAGTTGCCGTGGGTTGTCGGGGCGGTTGCGGTCGGCAACACGCTCGACGCGTTCGATCCGCTCGGCGCGTCGGTGACGCCGGCGTACGCGATCGCGGGCGGCGCGGCGGCGGCGGCGCTCCTCGCGCCGATCGCGTACGGGCGGCTCCGCCGGGCTTAGGACAGCCAGAACGTGTCCGCGCAGTCATAGACGACGCCGTGCTGTGGGCAGACGTACTTGCAGTGGCGCTTGAACAGGGCGGCGCTGCACCGCGGACACCCCGGGGCCTCGGTCGGCATACACGGTCGCTACGTCGCGGCGAACAAAAGCGTGTTCGTCACACGCGGGCGGCTACTGCTGTGTCAGCACTCGCTCCAGCCACACGATTCACACGTCTTGCAGCCCTCGCTGTAGTACAGCGTCATCGCCCCGCACTCGGGGCACTCCGGGCTCTCGCCGGCGTCGATCAGCGACTGGGTCGCGTCCTGGGACTGCTGCTGTGCGTCGGCGCTCTCGCCGGCACCGGTCGGTCCCTGGGGACCGCCCAGCGACTCGGCAGCGCCGCCGTCGGTCTCGTGGTGGGCGGCGTCGTCGGCGTCGATCTCGGTGAGGTGTTGTTGCTGGGGGTAGGCCGCACGGTCGACGTCGCCGTTGAGGTACCGCCGCAGCGCCGTCCCGAAGGCGTCGGGGATGGAGTTGACCTGTTCGCCTTTGTCCCAGGCCACTTTCGGCGACCGGATCCCTTGGAGCTTGTCCGCGATCTCGTCGGGGTCGACGCCGGACCGTAGCGCCACGGAAATGGTCTTCGCCAGCGCCTCGGTGAACGAGCCGGTGAAGCCACCGGAGTTGCCCGTGTTCGCGAACAGCTCGAAGGGGCGCTCGCGCTCGGGGTTCTCGTTGATGGTGACGTAGAGCTTCCCATACCCGGTGTCGACGCGCTGCGTGACGCCGTGCAGGAGGTCCGGCCGGGGCTGCTTCTCGGCGAAGTCCTCCTCGTCGAAGGCGGCGCCGTCGCCGGTCGCGAACAGCTCGCGGAGGTCCGCTCCGAACGCGTCCTGGATGTCGTCGTTCTCCAGGAAGCCCTCGATGCCGCCGAACGTCTCCTGGATGGTGTCGACCATCGCGGCGGCGGCCTCCTCTTCGTCCAGCCCGGAGAACTCGGTGTTGTCCGCGCGCGTCGTCAACACCTGCTTGCTGCGGGTGCCGTCGCGGTAGACGGTGACGCCTTTCCCGCCGTTGTCGTAGATGTAGCGGTACACCTCGTCCATGTCCTCGACGGAGGCGTCGTTCGGGAAGTTACACGTCTTCGAGATGGCCGAGTCGACGCCGTTCTGGCAGGCGGTCTGGACGGCCGCGTGGTCCTTCCCGGAGAGGTCGCTGGTGACCACGAACAGCTCACCGATGGCGTCGGGCACCGTCGTCAGCCCGTCGACGCCGTCGAAGTCGTTGTTCGCCATCTGCGTTTGGGCCTCCTCTTTGACGGCCTGTACGTCGATGTCGTTGTCCTCCAGGGTGCGCAGGAAGTAGTCGTCGAACTCCACGAGCATCTCGTCGCCCTGCACGTCGTCGCTGACGTTCTTGTAGTAGGCGACGTTGTAGATGGGCTCACAGCCACCGGTGGTGTTGCCCACCATCGAGGTGGTGCCGGTGGGCGCGATGGTCGTCGTGTTGTGGTTGCGGATCGGGTAGCCGTCCGCCCAGTCGGCGGCGTCCTCGCCGGTGTGGTGTTCGAACCAGTCGGCGTACTCCGTGGGGGCCGCGAACTTGGAGTTGTCCCACTCGTCGAAGCTCCCGCGCTCCAAGGCGAGCTCGTGGCTCGCGGTCTTGGAGTCGTGGTTGATCGTCTGCATCAGCTGGCTGGCGATCTCGTTGCCCTCCTCGCTGCCGTACTTCACGCCGAGTTGGATGTACAGCTGGGCCAGCCCCATGACACCCAGGCCGATCTTCCGCATCTCCGAGACCTTCTGCTCGATCTCCGGGACGGGGAAGTCGGACATCGTGACGACGTTCTCCAGGAACCGCGTGCCCATCTCGATGCGGCGCTGGAAGGCGTCGGTGTCCATGGCCTCGTCGAGGAACCGACTGACACCCGCTTCGAGCGTGTCGAAGTCGTGGGTCTGGCTCCAGACCCGCCAGTCGGGGGCGTCCTGGGCGGCGAGCGTCGAGAGGTTGATGTGCCCGAGGTTGCAGGCCTCGTACTCTTCGAGGGGCTGCTCGCCGCAGGGGTTGGTCGCGAGGATGCGGTGGTCGGGGTGCTCCTCGACGTCGAAGGAGTGCTCGTCGTTGACGCGTTCGAGATAGATCACGCCGGGTTCGCCGTTCTCGTGGGCACCCTCGACGATGCGGCTCCAGAGCTCCTCGGCGGGCAGCGTGAGTTCCTCGCCGGGCGTGACGTAGTGGCCCAGCCCGTACCGGGAGTACATCTCCTTGGTCTCCTCGGTGGCGATGTGGGCCTCGCCCGTGCGCGGGTTCGTGAACGTGTACTCCTCGCCGGCCTCAAGCGCCTCCATGAAGCCGTCGGTGACGCCCACCGAGATGTTGAAATTCGAGAGGTGGCCCTCGACGGCGTTCCGGAGGTGTTCGGGGACGCGGCCGTCCTCGTCGATGAGGTCGCGGGCCTCTTCGAGGGCCTCCGAGAACTCGGTGTACGTGTAGTCGTCGGGGTCGTTGAGCTTCAGCGTCTGGGCCAGCGAGACGTCCTTGTTCTTGGCGTGGATGAACTCCACGACGTCGGGGTGGCTGACGCGCATGACGGCCATCTGTGCGCCCCGCCGCGCGCCGCCCTGCGCGATGGTTTCGCACATCTGGTCGAACGTCTCCATGAACGTCAGGGGCCCCGAGGCGATGCCGCCGGTGGAGCCGACGGTGTCGCCGTACGGCCGGAGCTGCCAGAACGCGTACCCCATGCCGCCGCCGGACTGGAAGACCTCGGCGGCCTCCTTGGCGGTCTGGTGGATGTCCGTGATGTCGTCGTCCGGCGAGTCGACGAAACACGCCGACAGCTGCTGGAGCTCGTCGCCGGCGTTCATCAGCGTCGGCGAGTTCGGCATGAACGACAGCGACGCCATCAGATCCTGGAACTCCGCGGCGACGCCCTCAACGTGCTCGCGCACCTCGGGATCGTCGAGTTCCGGAACGACCGTGTCGTAGGCGAACTTGTTGATGTTGCTGTCGGTGAGCTCGACGGTCGCCGTCTCGCTGTCGGGATCGACGTCGGACCCGAACACCTCGGCGGCGAGTTCATCGCGGCGTGGGTGGTCGGGTTTGAGCTGGCTGGGCGTGGCCGTGACTGGCTCGTCTGACTCGAAGACGACCTCCGCGAGCGCGATGTTCTTCGCGACGCGCTCGAAGAGGTCCTCCTGGGATTCGACGTGCTCGCCGTCGGTGTCTTTCCGGAGATACCGCGCCGGGAGAATGTTGTGGTAGGCGTTCGCAGTGAGCCGGTCTTCGAGGCTGTCACCGGTGACACGCTTGACCGGCAGGGTGAGATCGTCCGCGGAGAGGTCCTCGGAGCTCATTGGCTATCACGCTGAACAACAGTCGGTGTTGTAGTGGATTCGGAATTCATGTGTGACTGATCGTCGGGTTCGGGAACGACACACTGGTAGCCGGCACAGGGGGTTAGTAGTTGTGTTCTTTCGGCACCCCTGGCCGGGCCGCGTGCGCCACCCACTGCGGCGTGTCTCTGGCGTACGACGGGGCGGCCTATGAAGCCTCCCCAACCGGAGTGAAAGTGGTCGGTGTGTGCACCCACGAATCGGGTGACGGGACCACCCTTTCAGTTTCAACATCCACTCGAACGAAAGGGGTGTTCCCACAGACTTACGCCGACCCAGGTCGTGGCCCCCGGTATGTCCACTCCACTGTTGGCGCTGGCCGGGGTCACGAACTCGCCCTTAGGAACGGCGCTGCTGGCGTTGGGTGCGATGGCTGCCCTGGTGTTCATCGGACGGCTGCTGTTGAGTATCGCGTGGAAGCTGGTCGCCGCGGCGACAGTCGTCGTCGCCGGGCTCTGGGTGGTTTCGGTCCTCCTGTAGGCGTGTCAGTGAGCCGCGGCGGCGTCCAGGAAGTTCCCGATGACGTCGTGGCCCACGCCGGTGAGCACCGACTCCGGGTGGAACTGCACGCACGCCAGGGGGTGGTCGTGGTGGCGGATCGCCATCGGTAGCGACCCATCACGGGTCGTCGCCGTCACCTCGAAGCACGAGGGGATCGACGTGCAGACCAGGGAGTGGTATCGCGCCGCGGGAAAGTCCTGCTGGATGTCCGCGAAGATCCCCGTCTCATCGTGGGAGACGGGCGTCGTCTTGCCGTGCATCGGCTCGGCGGCGCGCCCGACGGTGCCGCCGTATTCGTGGACGGCGGCCTCCATGCCGAGACAGACGCCGAGCGTCGGCACGCGCGGGCTGACCGCGCGCAACACGTCGGTCGTCACGCCCACGTCGCGGGGCGTATCGGGGTGGCCCGGGCCGGGGCTGATGACGACAGCGTCGGGGTCGGCGGCCCGCACGGCGGCCAGCGACGCGGTGTTTTTCAGGACCGTCACGTCGGGGGCGTGGTCGTCGCGGGGCTGCGCGGAGAGGTACTCCACGAGGTTGTACGTGAACGAGTCGTAGTTGTCCACGACCACGACGTTCATCGGTGCACCGCCTCCCCGTCGTCGGTCGTCCGGAGTCGGTTCACGGCCGCGAGCACGCCGTCCATTTTCGCCTCGGTCTCCTCGTACTCGGCGTCCGGGTCGCTGTCGGCGACGACGCCCGCGCCGGCCCGGACGGTGAGCGTGTCCTCGTCGCCGGTGTGGGTGATCGTCCCGGATCGGATTGTGATCGCGAGCTCCGCGTCACCGGTCCAGGAGAAATACCCCACGCCGCCGCCGTAGATGCCCCGCGGTGTGGCTTCGATGGCGTCGATGTGCTCCATGGCGCGGACCTTCGGCGCGCCCGAGAGGGTGCCCGCCGGGAACGCCGCGCGGGTCGCGTCGAAGGCGTCGGCGTCGGCGGCCAGCGTCCCGGTGACCGTGGATTCGATGTGCTGGACGTGGCTGTACTTCAGCACGCGCATGAACTCGGGCACCGAGACGGTGCCGGGCGCGCTCACGCGGCGCACGTCGTTGCGCGCGAGATCCACGAGCATCGTGTGTTCGGCGCGTTCCTTCTCGTCGGCGAGCATCTCCCCGGCGAGGCGGCGGTCCGCCACCGGGCTGTCGCCGCGCTGGCAGGTGCCCGCGATCGGGTTCGTGACGACGGTGTCGTCGTGGACCGCGACCAGCGTCTCCGGGCTGGCACCCACGACCGTGTGGTCCCCGTGCGCGAGCAGGAACATGTACGGCGAGGGGTTGACCGCGCGCAGCGCGTCGTAGAGCGCCCGCGGGTCGATGTCACCGTCAAGTTCGCGCGTGCGTGAAACCACCGCCTGATACACTTCGCCGTCCCGGACCGCGGTCGCGGCGGTCTCGACGGCGTCGGTGTAGGCGTCGCGGTCGCCGGCGCGCTCGGCGGTCACCTCGATGCCGGCGGTGGCGGGCGCGGTCGCGTCCCGAAGCATGGCCTGCACGCGCTTGGCTTCGGCTTCGAGGGCGTCGTAGACATCCGTGGCGGTGTCCGCGTCGGCGACCGGCGTGCACACGAGCGAGACGGAGTCGGTGGCGCGGTCGAACACGAGCGTGCGCGTGGTCACGGCGAACTCCGCGTCCGGCAGCGGCGTCGGCGGGCGCTCGACGCCGACCTCGTCGAGCCAGAGGTCGTAGACGGCGTCGTAGGCGAGGAACCCGACCAGGCCGCCGTCGAGCAGCTGGCGGTCCTCGGCGGGGATGTTGCGCCGCGGGACCGCGGGCATCACCGACCGGAGGCGGTCAAGCACATCCCCGGTGGCGTGGTCGGGGGCGTCCAGCAGGTCGGTGATGGGGTCGTCGCGCAGCCGCGTGATCGTCGTGTCGTCGGGGTCGACGGTGACGACGGCGGCGGGATCGTAGCCCACGAACGAGTAGCGGGCGTGGCGGGTCTCTTCGGTGGTCGTGTCGGGGGTAAACGCCCCGTCGGGGTCGCTGGCGGGGGTCTTTTCGGCGCTCTCAAGCAGGAAGGCGTGGTCGTCGGCGTCGGCAACGAGCGCGTCGTACGCCGTCAGCGGTGCCACGTCGACGTCGAGGTCGGCGGCGACGCGCACGATCGCGGGGCCATCGTCGGCGAGTGCGGTGAACGTCTCGCGGTCGGTTTCGATCATGTGAGGGTGGGGTCGGGCGTGGCTGTGGCGCGCGCGACGAACGCCGAGACGGCCGCGTGGTCCTTCTCGCCGGGACGCGCCTCGACGCCGGAGGCGACATCCACGGCGAACGGGTCGACGGTGTCGACCGCGTCGGCGACGTTCGCCGGGGTGAGTCCGCCGGCGAGCACGACCGGCGTGTCGACACGGTCGGCGAACGCGCGGGTTGCGGCCCAGTCGTGTGTGCGGCCGGTGCCGCCGCCGGCACCGGCGTCGTCCGTCGACGGGGAGTCGACGAGCAACGCGTCGACGACGTCGGCGTACCGGGCGGCCGACTGGTCGCCCGCGGTGACCGCTTTGATCACCGGGCACGGCGTGTTCGCGGCGACGTACGCCGCGTCGCCGACTGGCAGATCGCCGTGCAACTGGACGGCGTCGGGCGCGACCGTCCGCACGAGGTCGACCGCGTGCTCGGGGGTGGCCGGCATCGTGACCAGGACACTGGTGACGAACGGTGGGGTGGCGGCGCGCAGCGCGGTGGCCGTCTCGACGCTGACCTCGCGGGGCGTCTCGACGGGGACGTCGGCGATGATGCCGACCGCGTCCGCGCCGGCTGCGACGGCCGCGGCGTGGTCGCGCTCGGTGGTCAGCCCGCAGACTTTCACGCGAGTCATTGCTGCACCGGGTGGGCGTCGGTGAGCGCGGCGAGCGTGTCCGCGGCGGCCCCGGAGTCGATGGCGGCGGCGGCGCGGTCGGCACCGGCCGCGAGCGAGTCAGCGCCACCCCCGACGTAGATGGCTGCGCCCGCGTTCGCCACGACGATGTCGCGTTTGGGGCCGGTGAGCTCGCCGGTGACGATGCCCCGGAGGTCGGCCGCGTTGGCCTCGGGGCCGCCGCCGGCGACGGCGTCGATCGGGGCCTCCGCGAGCCCGAACGTCGACGGCGAGACGGTGGTGGTGGTGACGGTGTCGCCGTCGACTTCCGCGACCGTGGAGTCGCCGTGGAGCGCGAACTCGTCGAGGCCAGCGCCGTGAACGACGAGCGCGCGGTCGACGGCCATACGCGAGAGCGCACGCGCGAGCACGGGGACGAGGGCCGGGTCGTAGACGCCGACGACCTGGGCGTCCGCGCGGGCGGGGTTGGTGAGCGGGCCGAGGAGGTTGAAGATCGTGCGAACCCCGAGGTCACGCCGTGGGCCGATGACGGCCTCCATGCCGGGGTGGAACGCCGGTGCGTGCATGTAGCCGATGCCGTCGGTTTCGATGCGGGCTTCGACGGCGGCGGGGTCGGTGGCCAACCCGACGCCCAGGGCGTCGAGCACGTCGGAGCTGCCCGACGCCGAGGAGACGGAGTAGTTGCCGTGTTTGGCGGTCGGGATGCCCGCGCCGGCGGCGACCAGCGCGGCGGTCGTGGAGACGTTAATCGTGTCGTAGTCGTCGCCGCCAGTGCCACACGTGTCGACCAGCGGGGTGCAGTCGGGCGCGACGGTGATGGCGGCGTCGCGCATGCCTTGCGCGAAGCCGGCGATTTCGGCTTCCGTTTCGCCTTTCGCGCGCAGCGCGCCGAGCAGCGCGCCGATCTCGGCGTCGGTGGCGTCCTCGAACAGCGTCGTGACGGCGTCGCGGGCGGCGTCAAGCGAGAGGTCCTCGCCGGCCGCGACGCGCTCGATGTATTCCTGCATTGTGGTCACCAATGAACGATGTTGGGTTGTAGTGTACAAGACTGTACGCTAACTTAAGCGTGTCGTGGGGAACGGTACCGTGATCGCTCGTGGGGAGGACACCACGACGGAGCCCACGGCCGTCGTGCCTTCTGCGATTCGAAACCTTCAACTGTACCCCCGGGCTACGAAGGAATGCAGCGAGATGGCGCGAGGGTTGGTGGTCTAGTCAGGCTATGACACCTCCTTGACATGGAGGAGGTCGGCGGTTCAAATCCGCCCCAACCCACTCACGCCGCATTCGTTTCTCACGAAGCTCCCTCCGGATCCACATACGCTCGCTGCCTACAAATCCTGGATCGTAACACGAACAAAGAGGGTCGGATGTGTCCGTTCCTGCACCGGCGATCAAGGCACCGAGACAACCAGTATGGGTCCCGACCGCTCCGCAATCACTACCCGATCAGTGACGCCATGATGAATGTCAGGAACATAACGGCGAGTACTATCAGCGTTGATTTGAGCGCTTCTTTCCCGGGTAGTTCGCTACGTGTCTGAACTTCGTTTGTAGACGACAAGGCCTTCGCTCCAGCGAGTGCAGCCAGGCCCTCGTCCGCATCGTACTTCCGGAGGTTCTCGATGTTCCCGATCAGCCTCCGCTTGTATTTCTGAGGGGTCGCAGTTACGTTGATCGCGACCTCCTTTTCAGCGGTTATTTCGATTGGAGTTCGAGTTACGCTGTCCGAGTCTTCCGAGAGATCAACGATGACCGTCTCCCCGTAGCTCAAAGCTCGCCACCCTGTTTTCCCGACTACTTGGTCATCGCCTTCAAAGTATTTCTCGATGCCATCCGTCTCTTCGAAAGCTGCCTTGATTACAGTTCGTGCGTCCGCTTCCGTGTGTTCAAGTACCATTCGCGTCATGTTCCCACCGTATCAGACTGCCGTCGCAATTGAGGGTGACTGTCGTCTGCCGGCGCTATCGGTGTTCTCGACTGTCGTTGCCGTCACCGGTTAGCTTCCGCACGACGAGCGAGATGCCGATCCCGGTGGCGAGAAGGATAACGAGGTTGAACGCAGCGCGGAACAGCGCGCGGTACTCGCGGCCGACCCACTCGTTGATGACGGCGGTGGTGCTGGTGTAGAACTGGAAGAGCGCGACGATGGCGACGAACCCGAGCACCGCGAGCGCGCCCCGGAGGATGAGGCGACGAACGTCGCTCGTGTCGTCGCGCGCTCGGGTGTGGCGGCCACTCCCGGTGGCGTCGCTGGTGTTGGTGGTCGTGGTGTTCCCGTCGGTGTCGGTGGGCTGCTGGGCGTGGTCTGTGTCACTCATGCTGACTGCCTCCGTGCGGCGGCGATGGTGGTTGCGACGACGGCGATGAGGGCGACAGCCGGGCCGAACCCGGGGATGCCGCCGCCGGCTGACTGCTCGGGGTCGGTTCCGGAGTCCGGTTGTGTGTTGTCGGTTGTCTCGAAGTCTTCGACCTGCAGGCCGGTGTCTCGGACGGTCGTGTTCGCCTCGACTCGCTCTTGCGGGTCGAGATTGGCGGCGCTGCGCGCAGTGCCGACGATGACGCCGTCCTGCCGGAGGACCGCGTCGAGATAGTAGTTGTACGCCGATGGCACGTCGACCGTCGCGTTGGGCGTCACCGTCGCTCCGGGGGCGACATCGTCGACCGGGATGGTCGTTCGTGCGGCGACCACGTTCGAGTCGGCCTGCCGAACGACCAGTTCCACGGAGACGTCCTCCGAGGGCGCCGCACCATGGTTCGTGAGATACGTCGACACGTCCAGGGCCGTGGTGTCACCGTCGACACTGGCGACGGAGTACTGGACGGCGGGGAGGTCGGCACCGAACCGGTGGAAGGTCATGTGGCCACCGGACTGCACGCTGCCGACGCCGCGGACGGACTTGGAGACCGTGGCGACGCGCTGGCTGTCGGCGCGGAGCACAGTCTCGATCCGGTAGCCGCCGTCACGGGCAACCGGGATGTCGACCGTGACCGGGACTTCACGGTCGCCAGTAATGGTGTCGATGGCGGTGCTGCGGGTGGCCTCGACCAGTCCGGATTCCAAGCCCACCGCACGCACGGTGACAGTGACGTTCTCCGAGTCGCCGCCCCGGTGGCTGAGGTATGCGGTGGTCGAGAGGTCGACGGTTCCCGACGACGTGCCGTTGGCCGCGATCGTCGTTTCTTCGACATCGACGCGGCCGGGGTGGACGTCGTCGCGGTCAGCGTCGGCGACGACGCCGGGTATCACGACAGCTGTGACTGCTGACGCCAGCACGACGACGGCGATGCCGACGGCGAGCAGCCGTTCGCGGTCCATAGTTTCCTGTGCCGAGATAATAGTCAAGTATCTTGTGGTTCCGACGGGGAAATAGATTGCTTCGGGCCGAGGCCATCGGGGGGTGTCGGCACGGGTAGACAGAAGACCCCTGCGTTCGTACTGCCTGGTATGTACACGGGGAAGACGGAGCAGCCGTGCTGTCTCTGCGACGACCCGGACACCGTCACCCGCATCGATCTCCCGCCGGCTGCTGTGCCCGAGATGGCGAACAGCGGCCCCATCGCGTGGCAGGACATCGAGGGGTCGGTCTCGATCCACTTCTGTGACAGCGATTGGGCGGTCGTGCGCGATCTCGTGCTCGACATGGGCCAGAACCCCCTCGGGAAGTGCAACGTGGCGCGGGCGTCGTTCGTCCTGCGGGAGGATTTCGAGGCGCTGTTGAACGACGTTCGCGACGAGCCCGATCACAGCGGCGTCGAGGCGGAGCTGCTGGCCGACAGCGAGCGTGTGCGTGCGGCGGCCGAGGAGGCAACTGATAGCGAGCGCGTGCAGGCGGCGCTCGTGCAGTGGGTGTTGGACGAGCGGGCCGAACCGCAGCGGGGTGACGACTGAGTCAGACGGCTTCCCCGACGTTCACGAGTAACACCGGGACGGGGGATTCGCGGACGACGCTTTCGGAGATGCTCCCGAGGAGGTCCCGGGATTCGCCGCTCCGGCCGGCGGTCGCCATCACCGCGATGTCGATCTCCATCTCGGTGACGTACGTCAGGATCTCCGTGGCGGGGACGCCGCGAGTGACCGTGGCTTCAACGGACGTTACGCCGGCGTCCTGGGCGCGCTTGGCGATGCGATCGACGGCCTTCTGGCCGGCCTCCTGGACGCGGTGCAGCGGGTCGTCGTCGGGGGTCTCGTTCGAGCGCGTCGACTCAACGACGTAGAGGGTGTGGAGCGTCGCGCCGTACTGTTCTGCGATGTCGATTGCGTGCGTGACTGCTTCGTTGGTGCCCTCGGATCCGTCGGTCGGGACCAACACGCGGTCGTACATGTCGCAGGGTTGGGGGACCGTCCAGATCAGTTCGCGGTTACCAGACGTAATCACAGTTGGTGCTGGCGGCGTCCGTTTCGCTCCCCCAAAACATGTGTATAAATAACATACCACAAGAAGAGAGTGTTGCCGCTTGCTCGGCGCGAACCAGGCAATAGCTGTCAACTGTCCGTAGCAGGGCTTACAGTCGTTTTCATCCCTGAGAACTGCGGCCCCAACCTTATGGAGGGATCTGATAACTAGTGGCTATGACAATCGCATGGGCGCGCCGTCGATACGGCGTTAAACTCGGGCTGGGGTATATCGCCACCGCCGGCCTCCTGGTCGGGGTCGGCGTCACCACAAACGACGTCCCCTCGACCATTGTCGCCGGAATCGCCGGGTTACTCACGCTCGGATCGATCAACGCCGCCGAGACCGTCGCCAGCATCAAGGAGATCGCCGCACAGACCGAGCGCGTCGCCAACGGGAACCTCGAACAGGAGGTGACCTCCACCCGAACGGACGAGTTCGGATCGCTTGCCGACTCCATCGAACAGATGCGCCAGTCGCTTCGTGGCCGACTGAACGAGATGGAGCGCACCCGCGCCGACCTCGAAGAGACGCAGGCCGAGGCCGAGACGGCCCGCGAGGAGGCCGAGCAAGCCAAGCAGGAAGCCCAGGCCGCGGAGCGCGAGGCCCGCGAGCTGGCAGCCACCTACCAGGACACCGCCAAGCGCTACGGCGAAACCATGGAGGCCGCCGCCACGGGGGACCTCACCCAACGGGTCGACGTGGACACCGACCACGAGGCGATGGAGACGGTCGGCACCGCGTTCAACCAGATGATGGACGACCTCCAGTCGACGGTCCGAACGGTCACCACGGTCGCCGACGAGATCGAAGCCAAAACCGAGCGGATGTCCGAGACCAGCGCCGACATCGAGGCCAGCGCCGGTGACACCGTCGAAGCGGTGTCGAAGATCGAGTCGCAGGCCAACGACCAGCGCACGGAGCTCGACTCGGCGGCCGACGACGTCCAGCAGGTCAGTGCGTCCGCCGAGGAGATCGCCGCCACCATCGACGACCTGGCGTCCCGCAGCGAGGACGTAGCGACCGCCAGCGACGCGGCCCGCGACTCCTCGAAGTCCGCGCTCGACGAGATGTCCAGCATCGAAACCGAGGTCGACGACGCCGTCGGCCAGGTCGAACAGCTGCGCGACCAGGTCGCCGAGATCACCGACATCGTGGACGTGATCACGGACATCGGCGAGCAGACGAACATGCTGGCGCTGAACGCGTCCATCGAGGCCGCCCGCGCCGGCGGCAACGCCGACGGGGACGGCTTCAGCGTCGTCGCCGACGAGGTCAAGGACCTCGCGGAGGAAACGCAGGACCGCGCCAACGAGATCGCCGCAGTGGTCGAGAAAGTCACCGCCCAAACCGAGGACGTCACCGCGTCCATCCAGCAGACCCGAACCCGGGTGGAGTCCGGCAGCGAAACCGTCGAATCCACGCTGCGGGACATCCGCACGATCGCGGACTCCATCGCGGAGGTCTCGAACTCGATCGACGAGATCCAGCGCACGACCTCCGAACAGGCCGAAACCGTCCAAAGCACCGCCACCTCTGTGGAGCGTGTCGCGGGACTGAGCGACGACACGACGGCGCTGGCAAGCGACGCCGAGTCCGCGGTGATCGGGCAACGTGAGAGCGCAGAGGAGATCGCGGCGTCCCTCGAACAGTTCCAGAACACGGCCGTCGAGCAGCTGCAGTCCCGCGTGGCGTCGTTCACCGTCGCCACCGAGGACGGCGAGACTGCGGGGGGAAGCGTGGAGCAGCCAGTCATGCGTGCCGGCGCTGACGGGGGTGGTGCGTGATGGACGCCGTCGCAACCGCCTACCTCGGCGGCGCGGTCGCGCTCATCGTCGGTGTGGCGTTCGTCTGGTTGCTGTACCGGTCGTTGGATGGCTCCCCGCATCAGTCGGCGCTCGCGCCGCTGGCCATCATTCCCGTGTTCGCGGGCCTGTCCTACGTGGGGATGGCGTACGACATCGGAACAGTGATCGTGAACGGGAACGAGATCGTCGGGCTGCGGTACATCGACTGGCTCGTGACGACGCCGATCCTCGTGGGGTACGTCGGCTACGCCGCGGGGGCGTCCCGCCGCAGCATCATCGGTGTGATGGTGGCGGACGCGCTCATGATCGCGGTGGGCGCGGGGGCGGTGGTGACTGACGGCACGCTCAAGTGGGCGCTGTTCGGCGTGTCGTCGATCTTCCACCTGTCGCTGTTCGCGTACCTGTACGTGATCTTTCCGCGGGTCGTGCCCGACGTGCCCGAGCAGATCGGGCTGTTCAACCTGCTGAAAAACCACATCGGGCTGCTGTGGTTGGCGTACCCGCTGGTGTGGCTGTTCGGCCCGGCCGGCATCGGGGAGGCAACGGCTGCCGGCGTCGCGCTCACGTACGTGTTCTTGGACGTGCTCGCGAAGGTGCCGTACGTGTATTTCTTCTACGCGCGGCGTCGCGTGTTCATGCACTCGGGGTCGTCGCCGGCTCCCGAGCAGGCGACCGTCGAGGCGACGGCGGCGGACTGACGGGCCGTCCCCGGTGGTGGTGTGACCCCGGCTCCGTCCAGCAGTCTGAGAGCCGCAACAAGGTTCAAGACACTGGTGGGCTTCTCTTCAGGTGAAGGTCCATGGATATCTCTGACATTGCGGCAAACGACTACGTGGAAGTCGACGCCGAACAGCGACTCGGGAAGGTGCGGTCGCTGTTCGAGCGTGAGAACCCCAAGGGCGTCATCGTCACCGAGGCCGGCGCGTACGACGGCGTCATCACGGAGCGCCAGCTCATCCAGTCGCATATCGGCGACGACACCAGGGTCGCGGCCATGGTCACGGACGCGCCGAAGGTCAGCCGGACCGAGGACGTGCGCGAGACAGCGCGCATGCTCGTCGAGGGCGGCACGAAGATCGCGCCCGTGTTCGAGGCCGGATCGCTGTGGGGCGTGATCACTGAGGACGCCATTCTGGACGCCGTGCTAGCGAACCTCGACGCGCTCGATGTCCGGGATATATACACCGAACACGTGGTGACGGTCGACGAGGACGACAGCATGGGCCGCGTGATCAATCTGTTGCGCGAGCACGGCATCTCGCGGCTGCCGGTCGTCGACGACGCCGGGCTGCTGTCGGGGATCGTCACGCGCTACGACATCGTCGATTTCGTCGTGCGTGACACCGAGAAGACCACCGTCGGGGATCGCAGCGGCGAGATCGAGCGCCTGCTCGATCTCCCGGTGTCCGACGAGATGACGAGCCCGGTCAAGACGGCGAGCTTCGACGACTCGGTGCGGGACGCCGTCGACGACATGCTCGCACACGACTACTCGGGGGTCATCGTCACGCCCGACGACGACGAGCGCGCGGTCGGCGGCATCCTCACGAAGACCGACGTGTTGCGCGCGCTGTCGTACACCGAGGAGGAACACCTCGACGTGCAGATCACGAACATCGACCTGCTGGACACGCTGTCCCGCCAGGAGGTCCGCGAGCGCATCGAGAACGTCGTCGCGAAGTACGGGGATATGGACGTCCATCACGCCCACGTCCGGCTCTCCAAGCACAAGGAGAAGCTCCGCGGGACGCCGCTGATTCAGTCACAGATCCGGCTGCGCACGAACAAGGGCCAGATCGCCGGAACCGGCGAAGGGTACGGCGCGGACAACTCCTTCCACGTCGCCCTGGACAAGCTCGAACGGAACGTGCTCGAGCTCAAGGGGATCGAGCACGACGAGGAGTACGAGGGCCAGCTCCTCCGGAAGCTCAACGACCTGTAGGCACCACCGTCGGGCGTGCTTATATGAGCACGCCCGTCGTAGGGCATCGCGCATGAGGTTTGATTTCACACGCGCGGTCGGATTGCTCGCTGCGTTCGTGGCCGTCGGCATGATCGGGCTCTCGGCGGCGGACGTCATGCCGGCGCGCGTGATGTTCATGATGGTGTTGCCGTCGATGATCGTGTTCGCGGCGATCTCGTTTCTCATCGGCATGAAACACGGCGAGCACCGCATCACGGGGTGACGCGCCGTCAGTAGTCGTCGGCACTGGCGGCGTCGATGCCCCCGTCAGTGATCTGGAACTGGGCGTGTTCGCCGTCGGGCTTGGCGCGGTGTTTCTCCAGCGTCGCGCGCCGGGTGCCGCCGCGGAACCGGTCGAGCCGGAGGACGGTGCCCGTCCAGTGTGCGAGCGTGTGGCCGCCCAGCGGGCGGGCGCGGTCGCTGTCGTTGTCGACGTCGGTGAACACCTGGTTCGTGACGACGACCGCGAGGTCGTGTTTGCGCGCCAGCGACAGCAGGTGTGTGATCTGGTCGGCGACCTGGCGGAGGGCGTCGCCCGTGGTGTCGTCGCCGCCGCGGGCCAGCCGGTAGAACCCGGTCACGGAGTCCACCACGATGAGGTCCGCGCGGTCGGCGAAGTCGGCGGTGTCGCGGACGGCTTGGGCCTGTTCGTCGAAGTCGTGGGCGTCGGAGACGATGACGTTCGCGGACGCCGCCTCGGGGTCGGTGGCGCGCGCCTCCAGTAGCTGCTGGAAGCGCGCGAGCGAGAGGCCTTCGGTGTCGACGTAGACGGCGAGGCCGCCGGCGGCGGCGGTGGTCACGGCGGTTGTGAGCGCGACGTTCGTCTTGCCGGCGGCGGGTGGCCCGTACAGCTGCGTGACGGTGCCGCGCTCGACACCGCCGCCGAGCAGCTCGTCGAGTGCGCCACAGCCGGTCGGGAGGTGGGTGTCGTCCTCGCGCACGGGGTGTCGTTGGCGCGCCGCTGGGTAAACACCCGTGGTCGATGCCCGGCGGGCGCGACAACGAGGGACGTGTTGGCGCGGTCAGCGGCCCGGAGGCCGGTTAGACGGCGTCCTGGGGCGGGCTGACAGTGGCGTCGAGGAGCTCGGTGAAACGCGGGCCCGCGAGCGACCGGTCGCGGGCGATCTCCGTGTCACTGGGGACGGCGGCCGGCGTGAGGTCGGTCGTGTCGACGCCGAGGGCAGACAGCACGCGTTCGTGGAGTTCGTAGACGCTGAGCCGCGGCCCGGGGGCGTGGAAGACGCCGGTGTGGTCGGTCTCCGCGAGCTCCGTGATGGCGTCGGCAACGTCGGTGACGTGGACCGGGCTCCGATAGACGTCGTCGTGGCGTTGACAGGCGCCGCCGTCGAGGGCGTCCCGGGCGGCGGCGAGCTGGGGGGTGAGCGGGTCGGTCGCGTAGCAGCTGCTGACCCGGAGGACGACGCCGTTGTCGGTGTCGTGGCGGTCGACGTGGTCTTCGAACACTTGGATGCGGCGGCCGGTGTCGTCGCAGGGCGTGCGAACGTCGTCGGGGCGGTAGTCGCCGTCGGTGCCGTCGAACACCGCGCCGGTGGACGCGTAGACGAGTCGGCGGTCCGCGCAGGCGTCGACGAGCGCGCTGACGGCGTCGACGTACGCCGGGATCGGCACGTCGGCGGTGTGGACCGGTGCGGTGACGATGACGGTGTCTGGGTCGTGGGCGGCGATGTGGGCAGCGGGGTCGTCGGCGAACACGTCGAATTCGGTCGGGTGTGGGGTGGCCGTGACGCCGGCGCGTGCGGCGAGGGCGGCGTCAAGCGGGCCTGTGTCGCCGACGACGAGCGCGTCCATACCTCACGTCCACAACTGCAACTGTAAAAAGTTCTCTCTCAGGCCCGGGTGGTGGCGGTGGAATCCGGTACATCTTTCACCCATCGCTTGATAGTTGTTCACACGGACGAGTGCGTGGCGGTTGACAGAAAGTACTTCTGTTGGGCCGCCGCACTCGAAACCAACCCCGGAGTCTCCAACCATGAACGAAGTCCAACTGGAGGTCGCGAAAGCCTACCCCAACGATTCGGGACGGGGGATCGCGCGCCTCGATCCAGACACGCTGTTGCATCTCAAACTCAGCCCGGGAGACATCATCGAAATCGAGGGGGCCGAAACCACGGCCGCGAAGGTCTGGCGAGCCGACCGCCAAGACTGGAACACGGACACCATCCGGATCGACGGGTTCACGCGCCAGAACGCCGAGGTCGGCATCGGGGAGCGCGTGAAGATCCGGAAAGCCGACGCCGAAAAAGCGGACACGCTCGTCCTCGCACCCCCCGAGGAAGCGAGCGTGCAGTTCGGCAGCGACGCCGCCGGCATGGTCAAACGCCAGATCCTCAAGCGGCCGGTCGTCGCCCGCGACATCGTTCCCGTGATGTCCTCGACGAACCACCCGTTCATGCGATCCCCAGGCCAGGCGATCCCACTGATCGCCGTCGAAACGGAGCCTGAGGGCGTCTGCCTGGTGACCGAGGACACCGACGTCGAGCTGCGCGAGGAGCCGATCAGCGGCTTCGAGCGCACCGGCGGCGGCATCACGTACGAGGACATCGGCGGCCTCGAAAACGAGATTCAGCGCGTCCGGGAGATGGTCGAACTCCCGATGAAACACCCCCAGATCTTCCAGAAGCTCGGCATCGAACCGCCACAGGGGGTGTTGCTGCACGGGCCGCCGGGCACCGGGAAGACCCTGCTGGCGAAAGCCGTCGCCAACGAGACGTCGGCGAGTTTCTTCTCGATCGCCGGTCCCGAGATCATCTCGAAGTATTACGGCGAATCCGAGCAGCAGCTCCGGGAGATCTTCGAGGACGCCAAAGACGACTCGCCGTCGATCATCTTCATCGACGAGCTGGACTCCATCGCGCCCAAGCGCGAGGACGTCACCGGCGAGGTCGAGCGCCGTGTGGTCGCCCAGCTGTTGACGATGATGGACGGCCTGGAGGGCCGCGGGCAGGTCATCGTCATCGCGGCGACCAACCGCGTCGACGCCGTCGACCCCGCGCTGCGGCGGCCGGGGCGTTTCGACCGCGAGATCGAGATCGGCGTCCCCGACGAGATCGGGCGCGAGGAGATCCTGAAGATCCACACCCGGGGGATGCCGCTGTCCGACGACGTGAACCTCTCGACGCTGGCCGACGACACCCACGGGTTCGTCGGCGCGGACATCGAGAGCCTCAGCAAGGAGGCCGCGATGCGGGCGCTGCGCCGGTACCTCCCGGAGATCGATCTCGACGAGGAGGACATCCCGCCGAGCCTGATCGACCGCATGATCGTCAAGCGCGAGGACTTCAAGGGCGCGCTCAGCGAGGTGGAGCCGTCCGCGATGCGGGAGGTTCTCGTGGAGCTGCCGAAGATCACGTGGGACGACGTCGGCGGGCTCACGGAGGCGAAAAACAACGTCAAGGAGTCCGTTGAGTGGCCGCTGAACCAGCCCGAGAAGTTCACGCGGATGGGCGTCGAGCCACCCGCCGGCGTGTTGCTGTACGGGCCGCCGGGCACCGGGAAGACGCTGATGGCGAAGGCCGTCGCCAACGAGACGAACGCCAACTTCATCTCGGTGCGGGGGCCACAGCTGCTGTCGAAGTGGGTCGGCGAAAGCGAGAAGGCGATCCGCCAGACGTTCCGGAAGGCCCGCCAGGTCGCGCCGACCGTGATCTTCTTCGACGAGCTTGACAGCCTCGCGCCCGGCCGCGGGCAGACCGGCGGGAACAACGTCAGCGAGCGCGTCGTCAACCAGCTGTTGACCGAGCTGGACGGCCTCGAGGAGATGGAGGAAGTGATGGTGATCGCGGCGACCAACCGCCCGGACATCATCGACCCGGCGTTGATCCGCAGCGGGCGCTTCGACCGCCTCGTGCAGGTCGGCCAGCCGGGGATCGAGGGCCGCGAGCAGATCCTGAAGATCCACACCCAGGACACGCCACTAGCGGCGGACGTCTCGCTTCGGGAGCTCGCCGAGCGCGCGGACGGCTACGTGGGCAGCGACCTCGCGAACATCGCCCGGGAGGCAGCCATCGAGGCGCTCCGGGACGACGAGGACGCCGACGACGTCGGCATGGCGCATTTCCGGGCGGCCATGGAGAACGTCCGGCCGACGATCACCGACGACCTCATGGAGTATTACGACCAGGTCGAAGACCAGTTCAAGGGCAGCCAGGGCCCCAACGTGAACAGCCGCCAGGGCAGCGAGCACATCGGCTTCCAGTAGCCGACACGGCGGCGTGTTTCCGCCGTGCGGTCGCGACAGGCTGCGCTGGGCGATGCGAATACGGCACCCCCTGAGAAGACCAGTTACTCGTCGACGCGGGTGGCGTTCACTTGGCCGTCCTGGCCGGGGCGGGAGGTGACGCGGGCCGTGCCGGCGTCCGTTTCGATGATTGCGCCCTTCGTGATGATGTTTCGGCGGGCGTAGTTGGGGTTGGCGTCGTTGGCGCTGACGTCCTCGATGGTGGCGCGTTCGGCGCCGGAGTCGGTGGCGACGTTCACGACGTTCGTGGAGAGCACGCGCACTTTCTCGGCGTCGCCGCGCACGTCGACGGTTCGGAACCGGGGTTCGCCGACGGTCGTTTCGGTGGGTTCGCGGCCGAGTTCGCTTTTCGACTTCTTCGAGCGCGGTCGGAGTCGCGCGCCCGTCTTCGAGCGCTTCGAACGGCCTTGGTATTGCATACCCGAGACCAACACCAGGACGCACTTGAAAGGCTCGGTTAGGCGACAACGCAGGGTTTAGGCGCGTGCCGGCGCTACGCGCAGCCATGAGTCTCCGGGTTGCGACGGCCGCGCCGTTCAAGCAGAAGGGACGGACGCAGGTCGCCGAGCAGGCGTTCGTGGTGGCGTTGTCCCTTGACCGGGAGTGGATGAGTGCCGATCAGGCCAAGCGCCTGTTGGACATGGCGGACGCGGAGGGGCTCGTCGAGCGGGTCGCGGACGGGGACGTGGCCGCGACGTTCGATCCCGGCGCTGTCGAGATCCCCGAGGGGTTCGTGCCGGACGCGTCGTTGTTCCAGGAGCGGTCGGGTTTCGAGCGCGCGCTGGACGCGCTGGTTGCGGCGGGGTTCGACCGCCAGGAGACGGTGGCGGCGGTCAACGACCTCCAGCAGGCGGTGGGCGTGACCGCGGACGCGGCGGCAGTGGTGTACGCGCGCCAGCAGGGTGTTGCGGCGTCGGGTGCGGCGGAGGCGGCACAGGAGGGCGTGCTGGATGGTCGCTGACCGGATCACGGACGGGACGCGCATCGCGGAGCTGTTGGCGAGCGAGGTGACGGGCCACGAGCGTGCGCCCTACGACCGGATGAGCGTCGTGGACGCCGCGCCGGACGTGGAGCCGACGGCCGACGGCGCGCGCGCCTACGACGTGGCCCACGACGGGACGGTGGTGGCGCGCGTGTTCGTGCAGCCCGAGCGGATCCGGGTGGCGGTGTTCAGCGGGCTGGACGCCGCCGACGCGGCCGCCGAGGACGCCGGGCTGCGGGCGCGGCCGGTCGCGAGCGACCCCGCGCGCCTCGTGGTGTTCGTCGCGTCCGGGGCGGCGACCAAGCGCGCGCTGGACGTGCTCGGTGCGGCGGTCGCGGCCCGCGAGGACTGAGTGTCGGCTGGCGGGCACGCGGTGCAGGACGAACGCTGTGGTTTCGGTCCGTGCGGAAGCGAATCGCTTTTGCGGGTTTGCCGGCACGCGAACGTATGAGCTTCGTCGAGGAACTCGGGGCCCGCATCGAGGCGGCTGACTCGGTGGTGAGCGTGGGTCTCGATCCGGACATGGAGCGGCTTCCGGAGGACGTACAGGACGCGGAGCTGCCGCGGTGGGCGTTCAACCGCCGCATCATCGACGCGACCCACGAGCACGCCGCGGTGTTCAAGCCGAACGCGGCGTTCTACGAGGACAGCGACGGGTGGCGCGCGCTCCGGGAGACGGTGGCGTACGCCCACGGCAAGGGCGTGCCCGTGTTGTTGGACGCGAAGCGCGCGGACATCGGGAACACGGCCCGCCAGTACGCCGAGATCCTGGCGCACGTCGACGCCATCACCGTCAACCCGTACCTCGGGGAGGACGCACTGCAGCCGTTCCTCACGCAGGACGAGGCGGGCGTGTTCGTGTTGTGTCGCACCTCCAACGAGGGTGGGATGGATTTCCAGCATCTCGAACTCGCGGCCTACGACCGCCGGCTCTACGAGCACGTCGCCGAGCGGGCGGCCGAGTGGAACGCCCAGTACGGGGATGTCGGGCTGGTGGTGGGCGCGACCGCGCCCGACGAGCTCCAGGCCATCCGGGAGCGCGTGCCGGAGCTGCCGTTCCTGGTGCCGGGCGTGGGCGCGCAGGGCGGCGACGCCGAGGCCGCCGTGGAGTACGGGCTCAACGACGACGGGGTCGGGCTGGTGAACTCGACGCGCGGCATCATCTTCGCGGGCGAGCACGGCTCGGCGTGGGCGGCGGCGGCCGGCGACGCGGCGCGGACGCTGCGCGAGCGCCTGAACCGCCACCGGTAGTCAGCGGCGACCCGGAGGCGGGTGGTCGCCCGCGTCGGGAGCGCAGTCAGTGCAGACGCCGCGTGCGTCGTGGTGGGTGTCACAGACGACGCTCCCGCAGCGGTCACAGACCCGCTGTGCACCCGGGGCGCGACAGATCGAGCAGACGCCGGTCACGCTCATACCGGGTGTACGGGCCGGGCGGGCGTAACCGTGGGGGAGGCAAACACCCTTGATGGTGGACTGCGTACGACCCGGTGTGCGACCCAATCGGAGTCTCGTGTGGGGGCTGGCGGTCGTGTTCGGCGTGTGCAGCGTCGTTTTCGGTGTGCTCGCAGTGCTGTACAGCCCGGTTGCGTTGTCCGTTGCGGTGCCGTTCGGCGGGGTTGCGGGGCTGTTCTACTACCACGCCTCCGGGCGGCTTCGGCGGCGGACGTTCCGCCGGCAGGCGGGGCGGGCGCGGTCGGCGCGGCGTGGCCGGACCGCGGGCACCGGGCCACGCGGGGGCCGGTCCCGGGACCGCCAGCAGTCACGCGGGAACCGGCAGTCCACCGACGGCGTCGCCGACGACCAGCCGCGACGATCCGATTATCGGGTGTTGGACCTGGAGCCGGGCGCGGACGACGAGGCCGTGACTGCGGCCTACCGGGAGAAGGCACAGGAGTTGCATCCGGACCGGGGCGGGGACACTGAGGCGTTCGCGCGCGTGAACGAGGCCTACGAGCGGCTCCAGGGGGACGCGTAGGTTTACCGTCCCGGGAGTGTAGGGGGAGTGTGCGCGCGATCTATTTCGATCTCGATCGGACGCTGATTCACACCGAGCCGTCGGTCACCGCTGCCCTGGAGGACGCCTTCGAGCGGGTGGCCGGTGAGAGTCCACGGGCGTGGCTGGAGGCGTACGGCGACGGGTTCGTCGAGCGATTCCAGGCGTGTGCGCCCGCGCCGTACCGGGGCGGCGTCGAGCACGTGCGTGCGGAGACGGAGTTCGAGTGCGGTGTCGAGGAGACGGTGGGCGCGTTGCTGGACGCCGAGGTGGCGGCGACCGAGCCGACACCGGACGCGGCGGCAACGCTCGAACGCGTGGCGGCGGCCCATCCGGTCGGCGTGCTGACCAACGGTGTGCCGGAGTGGCAGCGCGCAAAGCTCGCCGCCGCGGGGCTGGCGGGCCACGTCGACGCGGTCGTGACGGCGTACGAGGCGGGCGCACACAAGCCCGCGCCGGAGCCGTTCGCGCTGGCCGAGCGCCGCCTGCCGGCCGACGCGTACGCGCTCATCGGGGATTCCGACGCGGACGTCGACGGGGCGGCGAGCGCGGGGTGGCGTGGCGTGCGATACGACGGCGGGACCCTCGCCGACGCCGTCGACCGGATCGACTGGCCGCAGTGAGAGGGGTGCGTGTGGCGTCCGGACGCGGTGTCACTCGGAGAAAGCTTTTGGTCGGTAGCGCCTAACCCCAGGGCATGGGACGCGACCGCGCCCGACTGGCCGCCGCACTGGAGCGCGGCGAACAGGAGGGCGGCAGCGTCGAGTTCAAAGAGCGGTTCAGTCGTGACATCCACCTCGCCGAGGGGCGCTTGGAGAGTCTCACAGCACAGCTCCGCCACCGCATTCTGTCGGGGGACGGGGAGGCCGAATACGTGCTCGGGGTGACCGACGACGGCGGGCTGGCGGGCGTCAGTCAGGCGACGTTCGCCGAGACCATGGACGTGTTGAGTCTGCTCGCCGACGAGGCGGGCGCACACATCGCGGACGTGCAGACGTGGGGCATCGACAGCGTCGGTGACGTGCCCGCCGGCACCGACGGGATCGTGGGCGTCGCGACGGTGCAGGACGGCGACGGGCTTGCGGCCGGCGACGACCACATCATCGTCGGCACCGCCGGCCACGTCGACCACGGGAAGTCGACGCTCGTGGGCAGCCTCGTGACCGGTGACGCCGACGACGGCGACGGTGCCACGCGCGGGTTCCTGGACGTCCAGCCCCACGAGGTCGAGCGCGGGCTGTCGGCGGATCTCTCCTACGGGGTCTACGGGTTCGACGGCGACGGCCCGCTGCGGGTGCGCAACCCCGACCGGAAAGACGAGCGCGCGGCGGTCGTGGAGGCCGCCGACCGCGTGGTGTCGTTCGTCGACACCGTCGGCCACGAGCCGTGGCTGTCGACGACCATCCGCGGGCTGGTCGGCCAGAAACTCGACTACGGGCTGTTGACGGTGGCCGCCGACGACGGCCCCACGAAGACCACGCGCGAACACATGGGCGTGCTGTTGGCGACCGAGCTGCCGACCATCGTCGCGGTGACGAAGACGGATCTCGTGGACGACGACCGGGTTGCGGCCGTCGAGCGCGAGGTCGAGGCGTTGCTCCGGCGCACCGAGCGCGCGCCGCTGCCGGTCGCCCGCCACGGCGTCGACGCCGCCGTCGACGAGCTCGGGGACGGCGTGGTGCCGATCGTCCGGACCAGCGCGGTGACCGGGGACGGACTCGCGGTCCTCGATGAGCTGTTCGCGCGGCTCCCGAAGACCACGGCGGCAAGCGGGCCGTTCCGGATGTACGTCGACCGCACGTACAGCGTGACCGGCGTGGGCGCTGTCGCGTCCGGCACGGTGAAATCGGGGACCGTCGAGGACGGGGAGACGCTCCTGTTGGGGCCGTTTCCGAACGGCAGCTTCCGGACCGTTGAGGTGCGGTCGATCGAGATGCATTACCACCGTGTGGACAGCGCGCAGGCCGGCCGGATCGTCGGGATCGCGTTGAAGGGCGTCAGCGAGGAGGCGATCGAGCGCGGGATGGTGTTGCTGCCGGGGGACGCCGACCCCACGCCGGTCCGGGCGTTCGACGCCGAGGTGATGGTGTTGAACCACCCCACGCGCATCGACGCCGGCTACGAGCCCGTGGTGCACCTCGAAACCATCGGGGAGGCCGCGCGGTTCACGCCCGCGGACGGCCAGCTGCTGCCCGGGGATGCCGGCCACACCCGCGTCCGGTTCAAGTTCCGGCCGTATCTCGTGGAGGAAGGCCAGCGGTTCGTCTTCCGTGAGGGGTCCAGCAAGGGCGTGGGCACGGTCACCGATGTCGTGGAGTGACGGGGTTTTCCTGCCTCCGGCGTCCAGGCCGCGTATGAGCAGCCGAAACACCTTGGAGTTCGCGGTCGGCGTGGTGGTGGCGGGCGTGGTCGCGGGGGCGCTGTCGGTGCGCTTGCGGACGGCGTCCGCGCTCGTGCTCGGGCTCGCCGCGGCCATGCCGTCGCTGGCACGAACGAGCACGCACCTCGACCGAGCGGCCTACGAGGCGGGCGCGTCGAGCCGCCGCCAGATCATCGACGGCGCGCTGGCGGCCACCAGCACAGCCGTCGCCGGGGTCGCGAGCGGGTACGCCGCGCTCGCGGTGGCGGACAGCGCCGCGGTGACGATCGCGGCCGCGGCCACCGCCGGCGTGTTCGCCGGGCAGGCCGTGTTCTACGCGCGAACCCGCCAGTACGTGGCGTAGCGCGCTCACGCCCGCCGATAACAGGGGGTGTCGTCGACACGAACGGCCTGCCCGAACAGCGCCGCCCAGTCGAGGCGGCGGCGCACGCGACCGGTCCAGAACGCCTGCCAGTTGTCGCGTTTCGCGCGCTCCCAGGGCGGGACCTGCTCGCGCACGGCGTCGAAAACGTCGCGTGGCTGTGCCGGCGTGTCGTCGAGCGCGTCCACGACGTCGCCGCCGAGGAAGACGTTCTCGCGGAACCCGGCGGCGAGCGCCTCGCGGTCGTCGACGCCGACGTCGCCGCGGCGGGCGTATCCGGCGTCGTCGTCGACGAGCACGCCGACCGCGGACAGGAACACCAGCCACGCGGACGCCGTGCCGCGGTCCTCGACGCCGGCGCGCTCGATGAGGCGGCGACAGCAGTCGTCCTCGGGTTTGGGCACGAGCGGGGTGGCGTCGCGGACGTCCCCCACAGCCGCCAGCGAGGACGGTGCCGGCGGAACAGGCTTTCGCTGCATGCGCGGATGTCGGTGTTGCGTTGCCTTCAGTCGTTTGGAGGCGGACGACCGGGCAGCTTGCACCGTGTTTTTTCTTCTCTCAACGCATACGCACGTGCAATGACGACGGGGCGCGCCAGCAGCCCGCGTGCCGCGGGGAGTCCGCTACATGGTCGAGAAAACACACATCACGACGAGTAAGGCGATACAGCGCCGCACCGGGAAGACGTTCCACCTCGCGACGCGGTTGCTTCCCACGCGGGTGCGCCACGCCACGTACGTCCTCTACGCGTTCTTCCGCGTGGCCGACGACGTGGTCGACACGACCGCGGATCGCGATCCGGGCGTGCAACGCGAGGAGCTGGAGGGGATCCGGGCGGCCGCACTGGGGGCCCGCGACCCCGAGTCGGTCGCCGCCGACACCGAGGTGCTGGCTGCGTTCCGGGAGCTGGCCACCCGCCACGGCATCAGCGACGAGGACATCCACACGTTCATCGACGCGATGCAGGCCGACCTGGAGAAGACGCGCTACGAGTCACACGCCGAACTCGAGGAGTACATGCGGGGGTCGGCCGTCGCGGTCGGCTACATGATGATGGACGTCATGGAGGTCGCGGAGCCGGAGACGGCGGCTCCCCACGCCGCGGCGCTCGCAGAGGCGTTCCAGCTGTCGAACTTCCTGCGGGATGTCGCCGAGGACGTCCACGAGTACGACCGCGTCTATCTCCCCGCGGAGTCGCGGGCCGACCACGGCGTGACCGTCGAGCAGCTCCGCGCACGCACGGTGGATGCGGGGTTCCGGGAGGCGATGCGGGAAGAGCTGGCGTACACCGAACGCAAATACCGGACGGGCGTCGCCGGCATCGAATACCTCCCCGAGGACTGCCAGTTCGCGGTGTTGGTGTCGGCCGTGTTGTACGCCGACCACCACCGGGCCATCCGGGAGCGGGACTGCGACGTGCTCACTGCGACGCCGTCGCTGTCGACGCCGCGGAAGCTCTGGCTGGTGGCGAAAACGCGGGCGTTGTGGGCGTTGAACTCCAGCCCGGAGGCGGTGTTCTATCGGGCGACGGGACTGGCGGAAACCGGCGACAGCCGCCGCCGCCACGGCGATCCGCAGCCGACGCCGTCGCGGTAGCGCGGGGCTACTGCCGCGTGCCGGGGCCGCGATCACGCAGCACGGCGAAGTCGAAGCGGTCGGTTTGCAGCAAGCCGACGCCCAGAGCGGCCGCGGCGGCCGCGGGGAGGAGGTTGCCGAACGCGAGGTTCACCGTCCCCCAGAGGATGACGAAGCTCACGAGGTCGTCGAGGAGGTACTCGCAGTCCGCGACCCGCGCCTGGATGCCCGCCCGCGAGAACCCCCAGTCGAGCAGGCTCACGGAGACGACCGCCGACAGCACCCAGCCCGCGTAGTTCGACAGCGGCACGCCGTAGTACGGGCCGCCGGCGAAGTACCGCCAGAACCCGAGGCCGACGGCCGCCGGGTCGAGGACGACGTCCATCCAGACGACGGTGGCGGCGACGGCGGCCAGCCGCAGCAGCCGGTTGCGGGCGCGCGGCCCCAACAGCAACACGACGAGCAGGTAGCTGTTGACGACCAGTGGGAAGAAAAACACCGGCAGCCCCAGTGGCACCTTCCCGGCGAGCATCGGCCCGAGTTCGATGCGGTACGCGAACTCCCCGTACGGCCAGCCGGCGGTGACGCCGAGCAGTTCGATGCCGAAGGCGTAGGCGGTGAGCACCGCCACCGCGACGGCGGCGCGCCGGTCAACGAGCGGGGCCAGCCCGGCGACCAACGGTAGCCGCATCACGACGGTGCCGAACAGGATGAAGTAGGGGTTGAACGAGAGCGCGGGCGGCAGCCACCCCCAGGCGGAGGCGAGCAGCGTCACCGCGCCGACGACGGGGAACACCACGGCGATCTCGAAGCGGTAGGCGGCGACCAGTTCGTGGAGGCGGGCCTCGATGCGGGCGCGATCAGCCATGCACGACCCCCCAGAGTCCGCCCAGCGTGAACACCATGCCGACGAGCGTGTTCACCGCGGGGTACCACCAGTACGCGCGCCCGACGGCCACCTGGAGGCGGCGAATCCCGAACACCAACACCGGGTACGCCAGCAACAACAGCCCGAACCGGACGTCGACGAGCGCGAAGACGGCGGCCGACAGCAGCCAGATGCCCGCGCAGTACGCCAGCGCGCGGTCCGCGCCCAGCGCGGTCGCAGTGGTCTGGATGCCGGCGGCGCGGTCCGGCTCGATGTCGGGGATGGCCGAGAACGTGTGCATCCCCATCGCCCACAGCCAGCCGCCCGCGACCGCCAGCAGCGGCGGGTGGGTGCCGGAGACGCCGGCGTAGGCGGCCGCGGCCGGCAGCACGTAGAGGCCGTTGGACAGCGAGTCCAACACCGGCGTGGTTTTGAACCGCAGCGGGGGTGCGCTGTACTCCGTCGCCAACACGAACCACGCAGCCAGGTACGGCCACGCCTGGGCCGGCAGCGGGGCGGCGACGAACCCCAGGAACACCCCGCAGACGGCGACGATGACCGCGACTGCGGCCCCGCCCCGGTAGCGCGACTCCCGGCCGTCCTTTTTCGGGTTCGTCTCGTCGACGTCGCGGTCGAAGACGTCGTTGATGCCGTAGAGGTAGATGTTCGCGGGCAACAGGAAGTAGCTGAACAGCACCACCGCGGGCGCGCTGAACAGCTCCCCGACGGTGGTCGCGCCGTAGGACACGCCGACCAAGACGGGGCCGGCGAGGTACAGCCAGAACCGCGGCCGGGACAGCACGAACAGATACCGAAACATGGTGTGTCAGCGCGCGTCGGCGAGCACGTTGTTGGCGGTCACTTCGCCGCTGATCAGACACATCGGGACGCCGATGCCGGGGGTCGTGTTCGCGCCCGTGAAGTAGAGGCCGTCAAGGGCGGTCGACCGGTGTGGCGGGCGGAACAGCGCGGTCTGTCGCAGCGTGTGCGCCAGCCCGAGCGCGGTGCCCTGGTGGCTGTTGTACCGGTCGGCGAACTCCGAAACCGAGAACCGCTCCTCGACGACGATGCGGTCCCGCAGATCGACGCCCGTGTTCTCGGCGATGTCGTCGAGCACGAGGTCGCGGTAGGACTCACGGACGGCCGGGGTGTCGTCCAGCCCCGGGGCGACGGGAACGAGCGCGAAGAGGTTGCTGTGCCCGTCGGGCGCAACGGTGTCGTCGGTCTTCGAGGGCACGCAGAGGTAGTACGCGGGGTCGTCGGGCCACGCGGGGTCGTCGAAGATCTGCGCGAAATGCGTGTCCCAGTCGGACGGCAACACGAGGGTGTGGTGGGCGAGTGGCTCCACGTCGCCCTCGACGCCGAGGTACAGCAGGAACGCCGACGGCGCGTACGTCCGGGCGTCCCAGTAGTCGGCGTCGTACTGGCGCTTTTGCGCGGGGAGCAACGCCTGTTCGGTGTGGGCGTAGTCGGCGTCGGAGACGACGACGTCCGCGAGCACGGCGTCACCGGGTTCGGTGTCCAGCTTGAAGCCCCCCCGGCGGCCCTTGATCGCCGACACCGGGTGGCCGGTGCGGAACTCGACGCCGAGTTCGCGCGCGAGGGCCGTGATCCCGTCGACGACACCCCCCATGCCGCCCTCCGGATAGTAGACGCCGAGCCCGAAGTCCACGTGGCTCATGAGGTTGTAGAGCGCCGGCGTGGTGTCCGGGGAGCCGCCGAGGAACACCAGCGTGTACTGCATCACCTGCTGGAGCTTCGGGTGGTCGAAGTACTGCTCGACGTGGTCCTGCATCGACCCCAGCAGCGTGAGGCCGCGGGCGTACTCCGCGAGCTTCGGGTCCATCCAGTCCCGGACCCGGGGGCGGTCGGTCTTCACGAAGTGCTCCATGCCGACCTCGTAGTTCTCCTTGGCCTGCGCGAGGTAGTCGTCGAGCACGTCCCCAGCGCCCGGCTCGTAGGCGTCGAACACCTGCTTGACCTGCTCGCGGTCGGGCGTCACGTCGATGGTGTCGCCGTCGGTGTCCACGTTCAGGCCGGGGGCGTCCCGGCCCGGCCGCCGCCCCTCGTTGTCCTTGAAGAAGATGCGGTAGTGGGGGTCGAGGCGCGTCAACCCGTAGTAGTCGCTGGGGTGGCTGTCGAACGACGCGAAGAACTCCTCGAAGACGTCCGGCATCAGATACCACGACGGCCCCATGTCGAACCGGAACCCGTCGCGTTCCAGGGTGCTCGCACGGCCGCCGATCTGGTCGGTTTTCTCCACGACGGTCACGTCCGCGCCGGCGTCGGCGAGATAGCAGGCCGTCGAGAGCCCCCCGAAGCCGGCACCGATGACCGCCACCGATGTCCCCGCGAGTTCGTCCATGGCAGTGCCGTGGGCCGGACGCCAGATAAAACGCCGCCTTCCGGCGTTACGACAGCCCGAACCCGTCGGCGAGCACGTCCTCGCGAACGGTGCCGAACGCGTGGGTGGGGCCGCCGACGACGTCGACGGTGAGTTGGGCGGGACCGAACACGCCGTTGTCCACGTCGCCCGCATCCCAGTCGTCGGTGCCGACGACCTCCGCGAACGGGTCGTCGTAGCGGGCCGCCGCCGAGGACACCACCGCGTCGAAGGCGTCGAAGTCCTCCGCGACCGTGAGGTGGACTCGGCCCCCGTGGGCGAGGGCGTCGTTGGTGCGGCCGATGGCCGTCTGTTCGTCGCCGGCGACCGGTGCGACCGGTGCACAGCCCGACGCCGAGAGGACGTCCGTGGGGTCGTAGCCGAGCTCGTAGAGGCGGAACACCGCCAACTCGACGGTGCGGGCGGCGGCGGAGACGCTGCCGGCGACGCTGGCCGTGCGGTACGTCGGCAGGAAGACGCTCTCCTCGGTGACGCCCGCCCGGGCGGCGACCTCACTGGCGGCGGCCGTCGTCGGGAGGCCGGTGCTCTCCAGGGTCAACACCGCGAACTCGAAGGCGTCGACGTAGTCGATGGCTTGGAACTCGCCCTCGGTGGCGACGAGCGCGCGGGCCGGCCCGCTGCCCAGCGCCTCGTAGTCATCGACGGCGAGCTCCCAGCCGGCTTTCTGCGCGCCGAGCATCGCCACGGCGGGCTGGTCGCAGGCGACCTCGACGTGGGGGAACGTGGCGTCGCCGACGGTGTCGACGCGCGTCTGCACGGTCGCCAGCCCCGCGGTCTGCAGCTCCGCCAACAGCAGCCCGGCCTCCAGGCCGCCGTCGTGCTCCACGCCGAAGTCGATGACCGTCGTGCCGGTGTCCAGCTCGAGGGCACCGATGTCGAGTTCCTCGGTGAACTCCAAGGCCTCGTCGGCGAGTTCCAGCGCCATCCGGTTGAGACTCTCCATACCGCGGGGTTTGGCGTCCCGATACAAGAGGGTTCGCAGTAGCGGCCGGCGCGCGGTGGTCACTCGCCGGGCGGCGGCTGGTAGTCCGCGCGGACCGGCGGCCGGAGCACCCACAGCAGCGCCGCCCCGACCAGGAACACGCCGCCGAGGATGGCGACGGCGTCCACGGCCGAGAACGCGTCGGCGAGCACGCCGCTGGCGAACCGGAACGGCGCACCGACGACCTGCCGCAGCATCGCCACCGCGGACAGCAGCGTTGCGCGCCCGACGGACGCGACGTTGTCGTTGAGATAGCGGTTCTGGATGGGGCGCAGCAGCGACCCCCCGCCTTTCAGCGCGAAGAACATGGGGAACACGACCCAGGGAACCAGGCCCGCGAGGACGTACGTCGCGGCGATGGCGGCGGGGACGACGATGAGGGAGGTCCGGACGCCCAACAACCCTTCGAGGTCGCCGGCGTAATCGCTCGTGACCGCCGAGAGCAGCCGGAACGCGCCGTAGAGGCCGCCAACGAACAGAACGGCGGGCTGCGGGAGGGGGAGTGACTGCAGCAGCGGGAGGAACGTCGCCTCGATGGCGTCGCGGGCGATGGGCTGAATCCACATGTCCATCGTCCAGATGGTGCCGCTGATGAGCGAGACGTAGACGACGAACCACCGCAGCCGGGGGGTGGTCAGCTGGTCGGTGATGACCGGGAGCGCGTCGGCGACGGACATGCGGTCCTGTTCGACGGCGGCGCTGTCGTCGTAGGCCTCGTTCTGCGGGAGGCGGAGCACGAACGCGGCCGCGAGCGCGGCGGTCACGATGCCCGCAACGAACGGATACGAGCGGTCCACCGTGTACAGAACGGCCCCGAGAACGACGCCGACAGCGCCGACGTAGAGTCCGATGGCGCGCCCGCGCCCGCTAATGCGCGTGAACTCGTCGGCGCTGTCGTGCTCCTGGAGGGTGTCGTAGAGCCACGCGCTGGCGGAGCCGGAGATGAACGTGCCGCCGAACGAGAGCGTGACGAAGGTGAACGTGAACCCGATGAGGTCCGTGGCGACGAGGTAGCTGGCGTTCGACACGAGGAGGATGGCGGCACCGACCGCGAGGCTGTTCCGGCGGCCGATGCGGTCGCCGACGTAGCCCGTGGGGACCTCGGACGCGACGACGACGATCGACTGGATCGAGGCGATGAGTCCGATCTGGGTGTACGACAGCCCGTTGAACAGCAAGAAGAACGTGTAGATGGCGTAATGGAAGCCGGGGCGGGCGGTGGCTCTGTAGAGGTAATACCGGCGGATGACCTGTGACTTCGAGAGGCGACTCATGTCAGCGGGACAGCTATCGGTTCCCGTCGGCGTTCAAGTATGCTTCGAGACCGAGCGAGCGCACAGCCGACGGCAGGCTATCGGACACAACGACGGTGAGAAATGCGCTGGCTGGGATTTGAACCCAGGTTGTGACCATGGCAAGGTCACGTGATACCACTACACTACCAGCGCCCTTCGCATTCTGAACAACGACGCGGGTGTATATAAATCCGTTCTTTGACGGACGGTATGAGTACGGTAGTCAGCCCCATGGATCGCGGATGGGACCGCCGCGGACGGGTCAGCACGCGAACCGAAACGATCCGGGGCGTGAGTGCGTGCGACGGCGACACACGGCCGGTTCGGAAACGCCACCCTTTTTAGGGAGTGATCTGTACGTATGCTACAGTCTCGTGACGAGACACGGACGCGACACGGCATGACACGGAGCGTACTCGTGCCGTCGTCCCTCGTCCGGGAAGCCGAGGACAAACGCGAGGCAACTCGCAAGCTCGGTTACGTCGCCCGCGCGGCGGCGGTGTTCCGGATCGACCGCGTCGTTGTCTTCCCCGACGAAGACGGCGAGCGGCAGTGGGGCGGCGGGTTCGTCGAAACGGTGTTGCGGTACGCCGCAACGCCACCATACCTCCGAAAGGAGGCCTTCGATACGCGCGACGAACTGGCGTACGCCGGTGTCCTGCCCCCGCTCCGTCTCTCGTCATGGACCGGCTCAGACTCGAGCGGGTCTGGGTCGTTACGACAGGGAATCGTGACCCAGGTCGGATCTGAAGGGCGCGTTCGGGTCAATTGCGGCATGCAACACCCGATCTCCCTCCACGAACCACCAGGAATGGCGGTCTCGGAAGGAGAGCGCGTGACCATCAGGGTCTCTTCGCGACGACCGGTCCGTGCGAAACTGGTCGACGACCCCCTCCCGGGGTTTTCGGTCGAACGCACGGGTCTCGGTGACGCTTTAGACCGTTCCGACGCGGGCGTTCGCATTGCGACCTCCCGGCACGGGGAGCCGCTTTCGGTGGCTTCCCTCGGTGGGTACCGCGAACGCATCGCCAGGGACGGCGTGACCGTTGCGTTCGGAGCACCGGAACGTGGGCTGCCGCCCATGCTTGGTGTTTCGGCGGACGCGGTCAACGAGTCGGTCACCGACTCATCCGCAGACGCCCCCGCGCGATTCGACGCCTGGCTCAACACCATCCCCGATCAGGGGAGCGAGGTCGTGCGCACCGAAGAAGCGGTGCTCGCGACACTCGGCTCCCTGACGCTCACGGAGTGATACGATGCCACAGCCAAACCGACCACGCAAAGGCTCGATGGGGTTCAGTCCCCGCAAGCGCGCGGAGAGCGAAGTACCGCGCTTCAACTCGTGGCCCGCCGACGACGGTGAAGTCGGCCTCCAGGGCTTCGCTGGCTACAAGGCCGGCATGACCCACGTCGTCCTCGTTGACGACAAGGCCAACGCACCGACCGAGGGCATGGAGACGACCGTCCCCGTGACGGTCGTCGAAACGCCGCCCATGCGGGCGGCGGCCGTCCGCCTCTACGAGGACACGCCGTACGGCAAGAAGCCGCTAACGGAAGTCTGGGCGGACGACACCCACGAGTCGCTCGACCGCACGCTCTCTGTCCCCGACGAGGGCGGAGATACAGACGAACTGATCGAGGCGCTCGACACCGAGGAAATCGCCGACATCCGTGTCATCACGCACACGGTCCCCGGCGACACCGCGGGCGTCCCGAAGAAAAACCCGGACGTGATGGAGACTCGCGTCGGCGGCGGCACGCTCGCCGACCGACTGGAGTTCGCTGCCGACCTCATCGAGGACGGCGGCGTCCACGCGTTCGGCGATGTGTTCCGCGCCGGCGAGTTCACCGACGCCGCGGGCATCACCAAAGGCAAGGGCACCCAGGGCCCCGTCAAGCGCTGGGGCGTCCAGAAGCGAAAGGGCAAGCACGCCCGCCAGGGCTGGCGGCGCCGCATCGGTAACCTCGGCCCGTGGAACCCCTCTCGGGTTCGCTCGACGGTTCCACAGCAGGGCCAGACCGGCTACCACCAGCGCACCGAACTGAACAAACGCCTCATCGACATCAACGATGGGGACGAGCCGACGCCGGACGGCGGCTTCCCGAACTACGGCGAAGTCGACGGCCCGTACACGCTCGTGAAAGGCTCGGTGCCCGGCCCGGAGCAGCGCCTCGTGCGCTTCCGGCCGGCCGTCCGGCCGAACGAATCGCCGCGCCTCGATCCGGAGGTGCGGTACGTGAGCACCGCATCCAACCAGGGATAATTTATGCAGGTAACCGTACGCGACCTGGACGGCGACGACGCTGGCACGCTTGACCTGCCGCGGGTCTTCGAGGAACCGGTCCGCCCGGACCTCGTGAAGCGAGCCGTGCTCGCCGCTCAGGCCAATCGGACACAGGAGTACGGCGCGGACGAGTACGCCGGCCTGCGCACCACCGCCGAGTCACAGGGGAGTGGCCGTGGAATGGCCCACGTGCCGAAAGCAAACGGGCAGGGTGCCCGTGTGCCCCAGACTGTCGGCGGCCGGAAAGCGCACCCGCCGAAAGCCGAGAAAGACCACGGTCTCGACGTCAACGACAAGGAGCGCAAGGCCGCCGTTCGGGCCGCCGTCGCGGCGACCACGGACAGCGAGCTGGTGGCCGACCGCGGCCACAACTTCGACGACGACGTCGAGTTGCCCCTCGTTGTCAGCGACGACTTCGAGGATCTCGTGAAAACCCAGGACGTCGTTTCCCTCCTGGAGGCGCTTGGCGTCCACGCGGACATCGAGCGCGCAGACGAGGGCCGCACCGTTCGTGCCGGCCAGGGAACGCTGCGCGGCCGCAAATACCAGGAGCCGACGTCGATCCTGTTCGTCACGGCCAGCGAGAGCGGGCCGTCGACGGCCGCCCGCAACCTCGCGGGCGTCGACGTGGCGACCGGTCGTGAAGTGAACGCCGAGGACCTCGCGCCGGGCGCGGAGCCGGGCCGACTGACGGTGTGGACCGAAAGCGCCGTCGAGGAGGTGGCACAGCGATGAGTTCGATCATCGACTACCCACTGGTGACCGAGAAGGCGATGGACGAGATGGACTTCCAGAACAAGCTCCAGTTCATCGTCGACATCGACGCGGCGAAACCCGAGATCCGGGATGTCGTCGAGTCGGAGTACGACGTCACGGTCGTCGACGTGAACACACAGATCACGCCCGAAGCCGAGAAGAAGGCAACGGTGAAACTCTCCGCGGAGGACGACGCCCAAGACGTCGCCTCCCGCATCGGGGTGTTCTGAGAATGGGACGCAGGATCCAAGGGCAGCGACGCGGGCGCGGGACGTCGACGTTCCGTGCGCCGTCGCACCGATACAAGGCCGAACTGTCGCACAAGCGAACCGAGGACACGGACGTGTTGGCCGGCGAGGTCATCGACGTGGAACACGACCCGGCGCGCAGCGCGCCGGTCGCCCGCGTCGCCTTCGAGGACGACGACCAGCGCCTCGTGCTCGCCAGCGAGGGCGTCGGTGTCGGCGACACCATCGAGATCGGGATTTCCGCCACGATCGAGGAGGGCAACACCCTCCCGCTGGCGGAGATCCCCGAGGGAGTGCCGGTCTGCAACGTCGAAAGTCATCCGGGCGACGGCGGCAAGTTCGCCCGCGCGGGCGGCGTCAACGCCGACCTGGTGACCCACGAGCGTGACGCCACGATCGTGGAGCTGCCGTCCGGCGAGACGAAGCGCCTCTCCCCGGACTGCCGCGCAACCATCGGCGTGGTGGCGGGCGGTGGCCGGACCGAGAAGCCGTTCGTGAAGGCTGGCAACAAGCACCACAAGATGAAGGCGCGCGGGACGAAGTGGCCCCGCGTGCGTGGTGTTGCGATGAACGCCGTCGACCACCCGTTCGGTGGCGGTGGCCGCCAGCACCCGGGCCGACCGAAGTCGGTCTCCCGGGACGCAGCACCCGGCCGCAAGGTCGGAGACATCGCCTCCAAGCGGACGGGCCGCGGGGGCAACGAGTAAACCATGAGTACGGAATACCGAACCGGCCGTGAGGGGGAGTTCACCTACCGCGGCCACGACCTCGACGAGCTGCAGGAGATGAGCCTGGAGGACGTCGCGGAACTGCTTCCCGCACGCCAGCGGCGAACCATCACCCGTGGCCTCTCCGAGGAGCACCACAAGGTGCTCGCGGAGGCACGCGAGTCGGGCACCGAGGAAACGGCGAACAACCCGATCCGAACGCACCTGCGTGATATGCCGGTGCTGCCGGAGTTCGTCGGCCTGACGTTCGCTGTGTACACCGGCCAGGAGTTCGAGCGTGTCGAGGTCCAGCCCGAGATGATCGGGCATTACCTCGGCGAGTTCCAGCTCACGCGGTCGTCGGTCGAACACGGGCAGGCGGGCATCGGCGCGACCCGCTCCTCGAAGTTCGTGCCGCTCAAATAAACCATGGGAATCAGCTACAGCGTGGACGTGGACTCGGAGGCGTCGGCGAAAGCCATGCTCCGAGAGCGCTCCATCAGTCTGAAGCACAGCAAGGCCATCGCCCGCGAGATCAGCGGGGAAACGGTCGCCGACGCGAAAGAGTACCTCCAGGCGGTCATCGACGAGGAGCGATCCGTGCCGTTCAAGCAGCACAACAGCGGCGTCGGTCACCGGAACGACATCGACGGCTGGGACGCCGGGCGCTACCCGGAGAAGGCCTCGAAGGACTTCCTGAAGCTGCTGTCGAACGTATCGAACAACGCCGACCAGCAGGGGTTCGACGCCGACGAGATGGTGATCGAACACGTCGCCCCGCACAAGGTCGGTGAGAGCCAGGGCCGCAAACCCCGTGCGATGGGGCGCGCGACCACGTGGAACGCGACGCTCTGTGACGTCGAGATCGTCGTGACCGAGACCGAGGAGGTGACCGCCTGATGGCGGACGAACTCGAATTCATCGAACAAGGACTTCAGCGCAGTCAGATCGACGAGTTCTTCGCTGAGGAGCTGGCACGCGCCGGCTACGGCGGGATGGAACTCGCGCCAACGCCGATGGGCATGCAGATCGTCCTGAAGGCCGAGAAGCCCGGGATGGTCATCGGGAAAGGCGGGAAGAACATCCGGAAGATCACCACACAGCTCGAGGAGCGATTCGACCTCGAGGACCCACAGATCGACGTGCAGGAGGTCGAGGAGCCCGACCTGAACGCGCAGATCGTCGCCGACCGGCTGGCGAACGCGCTCGAACGTGGCTGGTACTTCCGGAAGGCCGGCCACACCACGATCGACCGCATCATGGAGTCCGGCGCGCTCGGCGCGGAGATCGTGCTGAGCGGGAAGGTCACCGGGAACCGCGGTCGCGTCGAGAAGTTCAACCGCGGCTACATCAAGCACAACGGCGAGCCCGCCGAGGAGATCGTCGACCACGGCAAAGGCGTTGCCGTGATGAAGCTCGGCACCATCGGCGTGAACGTGAAGATCATCCCGCCGAACGCCGAACTCCCCGACGACTTCGAGATCCAGGAGGACGCGGACATCGAAGACCTCGTCGTGGACGAGGCTGAGGCCGGCGAGGACCTCGAAGAGCTGCTTGAGGGCGAGGACGCCGACGCCGAGGACGCCGACGCCGATGCGGCGGCCGAACCGGAGTCCGAGCCCGCCGACTTCGAGGACGAGGAGGTCATCGAGACCGACGACGACGTCGAAGAGGAACTCGACGAGCTCGCCGACGCGGTCGAAGGCGAGGACGAGGACGACGAGTTCAGTGACGTCGACGACGAGGCCGCCGACACCGCCGAGGACCTCCTCGATGAGATGGACGACGAGGATGGAGGTGCCGAATAATGGCGATCCTCTACACGAGCGAGATCCGTGACATGACGCCGGCGGAGCGTGAGGCCGAACTCGAGGAGCTCCGAACCGAGCTCTTGAACTCGAAAGCCGTGAAAGCGGCCGGTGGCGCGCCGGACAATCCGGGCCGCATCAGCGAGCTGCGGAAGACCATCGCCCGCATCAAGACGGTGCAGCGAGAGGAAGGCGACCTCGCGGACGACGAATAACGACAGATATGACGACCATCACACCCGAATCGCTGCCGCGACACGAGCTGTTGGGCCTGCACGCGCGGGTCGCTGCGGACACCGATCAGTCGCGGGTGGGGATCGCCGGACGCGTCGTCGACGAGACGATGCAGACGGTGGTGCTCCGGACTGCGTCGGGTGTGGCACAAGTCCCCAAGAAGGGGGCGACATTCGAGTTCCGTCTCACAGATGAAGCTGCGGCCCCGGACAACGGGGTCGGGACCGCGTTCAAACCTGCGGGTGGCGAGACACGCCAAACCACTGGCGAGAGCGTGGCCTACGTTACGGTGGATGGAGGACGATTGCTCTCACGACCCGAGCGGCGCTCCGAAAACGGAGTTGATTCGAAATGGCGATAGGACTGAACGTAACAGAACCGGAGGGCACGTGCTCCGACGAGGACTGTCCGTTCCACGGGAATCTTTCCGTGCGCGGGCAGGTCTTGGAGGGTGAAGTGGCGTCCACAGACATGGAGAAAACCGTTGTCGTCGAACGCGAGTACGACGTGTTCGTGCCGAAGTACGACCGCTACATGAAGCGGCGGTCGCGCGTTCCGGCACACGCACCAGAGTGCTTCGACATCAGTGTCGGCGACACGGTGAGCATCGCAGAAACCCGACCGCTTTCGAAGACCAAATCCCACGTGGTCGTCGAGATCACGGACGGAGGTGACGCCTGATGGAAGCCATCAAGGCGGACATCACCCAGGGATTGGAGAAGGGCTCGCTGATCACGTGCGCCGACAACACTGGCGCACGCGAGCTCAAAATCACGAGCGTGATGGGGTATCAAGGACGAAAGAACCGCCACCCGAAGGCTGGACTGGGCGACACGATCACCGTCTCAGTCACCAAAGGGACCCCGGAGATGCGTCGGCAGGTGCTTGAGGCCGTTGTCGTGCGCCAGCGCAAGCCGATCCGACGCCCGGACGGGACTCGCGTGAAATTCGAGGACAACGCCGCGGTCATCATCGACGACCTCGGCGAGCCTCGCGGGACCGAGATCAAGGGCCCGATTTCGCGTGAGGTGGCCGAACGGTACGGGACCATCGCGAGTACCGCGACGATGATCGTATAGAACCATGAGCGAGCAACCACACAAACAGCGAACTCGCACGAAGCGCGCGTCGCTGCACGAGAAGCAAGACCAAGTGCGGGCAACGCTGTCCGAGGAGCTCCGCGAGGAGTACGGCCAGCGCAACGTCCGCGTGAACGTCGGCGACACCGTCGAGGTCATGCGTGGCGACGACGCCGGTGAGGACGGCGAAGTCACCGACGTCGACCTGCGGGACGCCGAGGTCTTCGTTGAGGGTGTCACGGTGGAGGCCGCCGACGGCGAGGAGACGCCGCGGCCGGTGGAGTCGAGTAACCTCCGCGTGACCGACCTCGATCTCGATGACGACATGCGCGTCGAGCGACTGGAAGGTGACAACGAATGACGAATCACCAGAAGCGACTTTCGGTACCGAAATCCTGGCCCGTCGAGCGGAAGACGGAGACGTTCACCGCGAAGGCCGGGGCCGGCCCGCACGGCGAATCCGGCGTGCCACTGGTCGTTGTGCTTCGGGACGTCCTGGAGTACGTCGACGACACGAGCGAGGCGCAGTACGCCATCAACACGGACGGCGTGCTCGTCAACGGCGACTCGGTCGGCGACGTCAACCGTCCGATCGGGATGTTCGACATCCTGGCGTTCCCGGACCGCGACGAGTATTACCGCGTGTTCCCCGACGAGGGCGGTCGACTCGGCCTCACGGAGATCGACGCGGACGCGGCCGGCAGCAAGCTGAACAAAGTCACTGACAAGACGACCGTGTCGGGCGGTCGCACACAGTTGAACTTCCACGACGGCTCGAACCTCGCCCTCGATGAGGACGCGTACGCGGGCGGGGACTCGGTCGTCGTCGACACCGACACCAACGAGATCGTCGCGCACTTCCAGTACGAGGAGGGCGCGCTGGTCACCGCGGTTGCCGGCCAGCACGCCGGCGATATCGGTGAGATCGCCGAGATCAACGTGCAGCCGGGCAGCGCGAGCAACACCGTCCGGGTGGACGACGAGAACGGCGGCTTCGAGACGATCGCGGAGTACGTCGTCGTCATCGACGAGAACTTCGTGGAGGAGGATGACGAATGAGCGAGACTGACAGCACTGACTTCCACGAGATGCGGGAGCCCCGCATCGAGAAGGTCGTCGTCCACATGGGCGTCGGCCAGGGTGGGGTCGAGCTCCAGAACGCCGAGACGATCCTCGAAGCGATCACCGGCCAGCAGACGGTTCGTACGAAGGCCAAAAGCCCGGAGCCCGAGTTCGGGCTGCGGCAGGGCGACCCGATCGGCGCGAAGGTCACGCTGCGCGACGACACCGCAGTGGATTTCCTGGAGCGCGCGCTGCCGGCCGCTGATCTCGACCGCCGGCAGTTCGACAACACGGGGAACGTGAGCTTCGGCATCGAAGAGCACACCGACTTCCCCAGCCAGGAGTACGACCCGAACATCGGAATCTACGGGATGGACGTGACGGTGAACCTCACGCGTCCCGGCTACCGGGTTGCGAAGCGCGACCAGGGTACGCGACAGATTCCGTCGAATCACCGACTCAACTCCGAGGACGCGGTGTCGTTCCTCGTATCCAACTTCGACGTGGAGGTCAACGAATGAGCGAGACGGACGGCGAAGCCGAAGAGACGGGTCAGACACACGAGTGCCGACGCTGTGGCCGCGAACAGGGCCTCGTCGGCAAGTACGACATCTGGCTGTGTCGACAGTGCTTCCGAGAGATCGCCCGTTCGATGGGCTTCAAGAAGTACAGCTAACAATGACGGCAAACGATCCACTGTCCGACGCACTCTCCGGCATCGATAACGCCGAGAGCGTCGGCCATCTCACACACACGGTAGCGCCCGCCTCGAACATGGTTGGCTCCGTCCTCGAGGTCTTCTACGACCGCGGGTACATCGACGGCTTCGAGTTCGTCGACAACGGGAAAGCCGGCCGATTCGAGGTCGAACTGAAAGGTGCCATCAACGAGTGCGGTCCGGTGAACCCACGCTACTCCGTGGGGGCGGACGGCTTCGAGCAGTGGGAGAAGCGATACCTCCCGGCTCGGGACTACGGCTCGCTCGTTGTGACGACCAGCCACGGCATCATGAGCCACTACGAGGCCCGCGAGGCCGGCATCGGTGGCCAGGTCATCGCGTACGTATACTGAACCATGGCACGAGTCGAAATCGAAATTCCGGATGACGTGACGGCCGAGGTCGACCACCTCGATCTCACCGTTGAAGGCCCCGAGGGGTCCGTAACACGGCGCCTCTGGTATCCTGACGTTGACGTGTCCGTCGAGGACGACGCTGTCGTCGTCGCCAGCGAGGTCGACGACGCGAAGACGGACTCGACGGTCGGGACCTTCGAGAGCCACGTGGCGAACATGTTCCACGGGGTTAGCGAGGGCTGGGAGTACAAGCTCGAAGTGCATTACTCCCACTTCCCGATGCAGGTCGACGTGGAGGGCGAGGAAGTCGTGATTCAGAACTTCCTCGGCGAGAAGGCAGCCCGTCGCACACAGATCCGTGGTGACACGGACGTGGTCGTGGACGACGAGGAGGTCACGCTCAGCGGCCCGAGTATCGAGGACGTCGGCCAGACGGCGGCCGACATCGAACAGCTAACGCGGGTCACCGACAAGGACACGCGCGTCTTCCAGGACGGCGTCTACATCGTCGAGAAGCCCGCGAAAGGAGGTGCCTGATAGATGAGCGACGAGAACGACACACCCGAAGAACTCGCCGATATCTCCGGCGTCGGGCCGTCGAAGGCCGAGGCGCTTGCGGAGGCCGGCTTCGAGTCAGTCGCGGACGTGCAGGCGGCCGACCAGAGCGAGCTCGCCGAGGCCGACGGAATCGGGAACGCGCTCGCAGCGCGCATCAAGGCCGACGTTGGTGGCCTGGAAGTCGAGGCCGACACCGACGCCGAAGTCGAGGAGGTCGGCGGCGACGACGAGGCGGACACCGACGCGGACGTGGAGACCGAGCTGCGGGCCCGCGGGCTGACCGAGAAGACCCCGGACCTCAGCGAGGACGAGCAGCGGCTGCTCCAGAAGCGGCGCAGCGTCAACACGCCGCAGTTCAACCGCCAGGACTACCACAAGAAAAAGCGCACCCCGACGTCGTGGCGGCGACCGAAGGGCACGCTGTCCAAGCAGCGCCGCGGCATCAAGGGGAAAGGCGACACCGTCGAAGCCGGGTTCCGAACGCCGACGGCGGTTCGCGGCAAACACCCCAGCGGGTTCGAGGAAGTGCGCGTGCACAACACCGACGACCTCGCGGGCGTGGACCCCGACACCGAGGCGGCGCGGATCGCCTCGAAGGTCGGTGCTCGCAAGCGCGAGCGAATCGAAGAGCACGCCGAATCACAGGGCATTCGTGTCCTGAACCCGACGTACGTCGAAGTGGAGGTCGAGGACAATGAGTGATCTGAGCGCACAGAAACGCCTCGCGGCTGACGTGCTGGACGTCGGCGAGAACCGCGTGTGGTTCGACCCTGACGCCCAGTCCGAGATCGCCGACGCGATCACGCGCGAGGACATCCGTGAGCTGGTCGCGGACGGCACCATCGACGCCGAGGACACCCAGGGCAACTCTCGGGGTCGCGCGCGAGAGCGCGACGCCAAGGAGTCCTACGGGCACAAGAAGGGCGCTGGCTCCCGGAAGGGGAAAGCCGGCGCGCGGCAGAACGAGAAGCGCGAGTACGTCGCTGGCATCCGTGCCCAGCGACAGCAGCTCCGGGAGCTGCGCGACGACGGGACGCTGTCCCCCGCGCAGTACCGCGAGATGTACAACATGGCAAACGGCGGCGAGTTCGATAGCGTTCGGCGCTTGACGAACTACGTCGAAGAGAACTACGGTGATAGCTAATGGCGACAGGACCTAGATACAAGGTGCCGATGCGGCGCCGCCGCGAGGTCCGGACGGACTACCATCAGAGGTTGCGCCTCCTGAAGTCGGGGAAACCCCGGCTTGTCGCTCGCAAGAGCAACAAGCACGTCACGGCGCAGCTGGTCACGACCGGCCCGGACGGCGACGAGACAGTTGCAAGCGCACATTCCAGTGACCTCGACGCGTACGGCTGGGCGGCTCCCACGGGGAACCTGCCGGCAGCGTACCTGACGGGGCTGCTCGCTGGACAGCGCGCGGTGGACGCGGGCGTCGAGGAGGCGGTCCTCGACATCGGCCTGAACACGGCCACCCCGGGTTCGAAGGTGTTCGCCATCCAGGAGGGCGCGATCGATGCCGGCCTGGACGTTCCGCACAACGACTCCGTGCTGGCGGACTGGAGTCGCACCCGCGGCGAGCATATCGCGGAGTACGCTGAGAGTCTCGACGAGCCGCTGTACAGCGGTGACTTCGACGCAACGGCGCTTCCCGCGCATTTCGACGAAACACGGGAAGCCATCATGGAGGACTAACACATGAGCTACAACGACACCTGGCAACCGAAGACCCGCCTCGGCGGCCTCGTGCAGGACGGGGAGGTCGAGGACATGTCGGAGGCCCTCGACACCGGGCTGCCCCTGAAGGAGCCAGAGATCGTCGACCAGCTCCTGCCGGGGTTGGACGACGAAGTGCTGGACATCAATATGGTGCAGCGGATGACCGACTCCGGTCGCCGCGTGAAGTTCCGATGCGTCGTTGCGATCGGGAACCGCGACGGCTACGTCGGCTACGCGGAGGGCCGCGACGATCAGGTCGGCGGCGCCATCCAGAAAGCGATCGAGGTAGCGAAGCTGAACATCATCGACGTCTCCCGCGGCTGTGGGTCCTGGGAGTGTGGCTGTGGGCGTCCCCACACCGTCGCACTCAAGTCCACCGGCAAGGCGGGCAGCGTCGACGTGGAGCTGATGCCGGCACCCCGCGGCCTCGGGCTCGCGGGCGGTGAAACGGTCCAGCACGTGCTCGAGCTCGCTGGCATCGACGACGTGTGGACGCGGTCCTCGGGGAAGACGCGCACGACGGTGAACTTCGCGAAGGCGACGTTCAACGCGCTGCGTGAGACCTCCGAAGCGCGTGTGCCACAGCACGCACGCGAGGAACGCGAGGTGATCGAGTGATGCAGGCACTCGTTCAGGTTCGCGGTCCGGTAGACATGAGCCGCGACATCCAGGACACCCTGGAGATGCTGAACATCCACAGCGTGAACCACTGCGCGCTGGTCCCCGAGACCGACACGTACTCGGGGATGGTTGCGAAGGTGAACGACTACGTGGCGTTCGGCGAGCCGAGCGAGGCCGTGCTGGCGGACCTCATCGAGAGTCGCGGCGAGCCCGCCAGCGGGGCGGGCGACGTCGACGACGCGTGGGTCGCCGAGCACACCGAGTACGACGATGTCGCCGACCTGGCGGGCGCGCTGCTCGCCGAGGAGACGACGCTTTCGGACGCCGGCCTCGCGCCGGTGATTCGGCTGCATCCGCCACGGGGCGGCCACGACGGCATCAAGACGCCCGCCAGCGACGGTGGGCAACTCGGGAAACACACGACCGAGGAGATCGATCACCTCCTCACCGACATGCGATAGAAACCATGACCGACAAGAAACGACGACAACGCGGCTCCCGCACGCACGGCGGCGGTACGCACAAGAACCGCCGCGGCGCCGGTAACCGTGGCGGCCGTGGCCGCGCGGGCCGCAAGAAACACGAGCAACACAACTACGAGGACGTCGGCAAGAGCGGGTTCAAACGACCGGAGAAAACCGACCGCGACGTGGCGGTGCTCTCCGTGCAGGAACTCGACGAAGACATCCCCGTACTCAGCGAGTCCGGCGTCGCCGAAGAAACCGAGTTCGGCTACCGTGTCGACGCACGGGACGTCGTTGACGACGGCTGGGACGCCGACGTGGTGAAGGTGCTCGGTGGCGGCCAGCTCTACGAGCAGCTCGAAGTGACCGCGGACGCGTTCAGCGACGCGGCCGTCGAACTCATCGAAGGCGAGGGCGGCGACGCCGTCGTCTCCGAGCGCGCAAGCGAGGACGACGAGGAGTAACCCATGGGCTGGAAGGAGGCTGCTGCACCGGTTCTCACGCGGATGCCCGCGGTCGAACGCCCGGAGGGACACGTGCCGTTCCGGCGGAAGATGTACTGGACAGGCGGCGTGCTTGTGCTGTATTTCTTCCTGACGAACGTTCCCCTGTGGGGAATCCAGACTGCCGGCAACGACTTCTTCGGACAGTTCCGGAGCCTGCTCGCTGGCGGTCAGGGTACCGTACTCCAGCTCGGCATTGGGCCCATCGTCACGGCGAGTATCGTGTTGCAGTTGCTTGGCGGCGCGAACCTGCTTGGCCTGGACACGGACAACGATCCCCGTGACCAGGCGATCTATCAGGGCCTCCAGAAGTTCCTCGTGGGCGTGATGGTCGTCCTGACAGGGGCACCGATGGTGTTCCTGGGGAACTTCCTGCAGCCGAGCCAGCAGCTCGCGCAGTCGATGCCGGGCGGCGCGTTCGGCGTCGAAGTCCTGATATTCGCCCAGATCGCGGCCGGCGGCATCCTCCTCCTGTTCATGGACGAGGTGATCTCGAAGTGGGGCGTCGGCTCCGGGATCGGGCTGTTCATCGTTGCCGGTGTGAGCCAGAGCCTCGTCGGCGGGCTGGTCTTCTGGGAAGGCGGTGTTGGAAGCCAGGGGCTGCTCCCGACGTGGTTCGACATCATCGTCGGCAACGTCTCGAACATGCCGCCGCTGCTGTCCGGCGGCGGGATCGAGTTCCTGTTGATGCAGGCGGGCATCCTGGGACTGCTAACGACGTTGTTCATCTACGTCGTGGTCGTGTACGCCGAGAGCGTGCGCGTCGAGATCCCGCTGAGCCACGCGCGTGTGAAGGGCGCGCGTGGTCGCTTCCCGGTGAAGCTCATTTACGCCAGCGTCCTGCCGATGATCCTGGTGCGCGCGTTGCAGGCGAACATCCAGTTCCTCGGCCAGATCCTGAACTCGACGTTGGCGTCGATGCCGACGTGGCTGGGCGTCTATGGCGGGAACGGCCAAGTAACGGGTGGGCTGTTCTACTACCTCGCGCCCATCTACAGTCCGAGCGCGTGGATGTGGTGGACGAGCGGCGCGACCGCCGAGCCGTGGCAGGTCCTGATCCGGATCGCGATCGACCTGTCGTTCATGATCGTCGGCGGCGCCATCTTCGCGATCTTCTGGGTCGAGACCGCGGACATGGGGCCGGACGCGACCGCCCGCCAGATCCAGAACTCGGGGATGCAGATCCCGGGGTTCCGGAAGAACCAGGGCGTCATCGAGAAGGTGATGGAGCGGTACATTCCGCAGGTCACCGTGATCGGTGGGGCGCTTGTCGGGCTGCTCGCCGTGATGGCGAACATGCTCGGGACGATCGGAAACGTCTCCGGAACCGGGCTGCTGCTGACGATCTCGATCACCTACAAGCTCTACGAGGAGATCGCCGAAGAGCAGATGATGGAGATGCATCCGATGATGCGCGAGATGTTCGGCGGCGGCGATTAACGCCGTTTCACGACCCGTTTTTCTGCGGCGGCGTTGGATCCGAACGCTTATCCATTTTTAGGCTAGCCTAAACCCATGGCCGGGGAAGCAACCAGACGCCGCTGCTTGGGGCACGTCGCGGCTGGAGCCGCACTTCTGGCCGGCTGCACCAGCCACAGCGACACCAGCACGTCAACCGAACCGCCCGCGAGCCACCACGCGGCAGTGGCTCCGGTCGGGGATCTCACCCTCACTGGGGTGCCCGACCGCGCGTTCGTGGTGTTCCCACAGTACGCCGACATGGCCGTGGCGCTCGGCCACGGCGATGCCGTCAACGCCATCTACGTCCCCGAGATGAGCGGCCCCACGATGAACGCCTACTACGACCGGCTTGACGGCGTTGACTTCGACTACGGTGGGCTTCCCGATCCGCTCACCGACGGCTTCACGCCCGAGGAGTGTTACGCCCTCGACAGCGACGTGCATTTCGTCGACCCGGCGTACGTCAGCACACAGGACGCCTGGGACGCGCGCGACATCGAAACCATTGCGTCCGACGTCGGCCCCTGGTTCGGGAACTTCTACAGCGGGACGCGTGCCGACCCACCACAGGGCTACCGGGACGGATACGACTACTACACGCTGTGGGAGTTGTTCGGGCGGGTCGCGGACGTGTTCCAGGAGCGCGCCAGGTTCGAGGCGTTACGTCGCGTCCACGAGACGCTCGTGGCGACCATCGCCGACCGCCTCCCGCCGAAGCGGGACCGGCCGACGGCCGTGCGTGTGACCTACGACGAGGGGTCGTTTTACACCTACCACCTCAACGAGCCGGGGTATTGGCTGGCGGACACCCGGCCGCTGGGCGCGCGGGACGCGTTCGCCGACGCGGACTGGGCGAGCCTCTGGGGGACCGTCGGCTACGAGACGATGCTGGACGCCGATCCGGACGTGATCCTGCATCTCTGGGGGGCGACGCCGAACTACGAGATGGACGCCGTCCGCAGCCGCCTCCGGGGTGACGCGGTCGGCGGGCGGCTGTCCGCCGTAGCGAACGACCGCGTGTACGCGTCGGGCATGCGGTATCAGGGCCCGATCATGAACCTCTTCCAACTGGAGATGACCGCCAAACAGCTGTATCCGGATGTCTTCGGTGCGTGGCCGGGGTTCGAGGACGGCGGATCGTATCCCGTGCTGCCGGCGTCCGAGCGGCTGTTCGACCGCAGCCGGGTCGCCGCCATCGTCACCGGAGACGCCCAGTAGCCGGGCGTGGGTCCCGCGCGAACGATCACCAAGATTCGACACCGACTTCATGTCGGCCCCCAACTGGCCCGCCATGGCAAACGGGTGCGAGGCGTAGATGCGCGTGCTCATCGTTGGCGCCGGCGAGGTCGGGTCGAGTATTGCGGGGAGTCTCGCGGACTCGCATGAGGTCGTCGTCGTCGACAAGGACGCCAGCCGCGTGGAATCACTGCAGTACGACTGCGACGTGTTGGGGGTGACGGGTGACGGAGCCGATCTGTCGGTGCTCGGAGAAGCCGACGTGGCGGCGGCGGACATCGCCATCGCAGTGACCGACAGCGAGGAGACGAACCTCACCGTGTGTGCGACGGTGAAAACAGCCAGTGACGCGTTCACGATCGCGCGCGTCGAGCGGACGAACTACCGCGACACGTGGCAGTCAAACAAGGGCGCGTTCGGCGTTGATTTCCTGGTGTGCACCAACGTGTTGACATCGCAGACGATCGCGCGGATCGTCGGGCTGCCGTCCGCGCACGACGTGAGCACGTTCGCCGATGGACGCGTGGAAATGGCAGCGTTCAACGTGTCAGCGAGCAGTCCGATCGCGGGGCAGACCGTCGCGGAGGCCGACCGCTTCGACGAACTGACCTTTGTCGCTGTGGTCCCGACAGACACCGACGCCCCGGAGATCGCGAGTGGGGAGACGGTGATCAAGGCGGGCGCTCGCGTGGTGGTCGTGGGGACGCCGTCGGCGGTGCGGGCGTTCGCACAAACCCTGTGCGACGAGCCAACGCCCAGCCGGGCGGAGGACGCCGTCGTCATCGGCGGGTCGAAAACGGGCGAGCTAACACTGGGACTGCTCGCTGACAGGGGCGTGTCGTCGCGGATCGTTGAGATCGACGACGCCCGTGCCAGAGAGCTTGCGACCAACGTGCCGTCGGCGACGGTGCTCTCGCATGACGGCACTGATCCGGAGTTCCTCACACGCGAGCACGTCCAGGACGCCGACGTGGTCGTGGCGACGCTGGGTAGCGACGAGCGATCCCTACTGGCGGCGCTGCTGGCGAAGCGCGTGGGTGCTGATCGCGCGATCGCTGTCGTCGACCAACCCCGGTTCGTGGAGCTGTTCGAGGCGGTCGGCGTGGACGTCGCAGTGAACCCGCGGGAGGTGACCGCCGAGGAGATCACGCGGTTCACGCGCGAGCGCCGCGCCGAAAACGTCGCGATCATCGGCTCCAGAGGGGCAGAGATCCTGGAGGTCGAGATCGACGCGGAGAGCGTCTTTGCGGGGCGCACGATCACCGATGGTGTCGACGAGCTTCCCGCAGGGGTCGTCGTCGGCGCGATCACGCGCGGCGACGAGTTGGTGACGCCGCGCGGCGACACCGAGGTGAGAGTCGGCGACCATTTGGTGGTGTTCGTACAGGCCGACGCCATCGAAGACGTGACCGTGAGACTATGACGCTGCGAGTGGACTGGCGGGCGAGCGTGGCGCTCGTCGGAATGATCGTGAAGTGGCTGTCAGTGCCGTTGTTGGTGCCACTGGTGGTGAGCACGTACTACGGCGACGGTGGTGTTGCGGCGTTCGCCACGACGGCCGTGGTCGCGGTGGTGGTGGGGGCGGGCATGGAGCGCGTGGGCGACGTCAGCGATGTCGGAAGCCGCGAGGGGTTTTTGATGGTGGCTGGGTCGTGGGTTGCGGTAAGTGCGGTCGGCGCGCTGCCGTATCTCGTTGCGGCCCACGGCCTGCCCGGGGTGGCCGCGGCGAGCGCGCCCGGGTCGGCGCTCGCGAACCCCGTGAACGCGCTGTTCGAGACGATGAGTGGGTTCACCACCACCGGTGCGACCGTCCTTGACGACATCTCTTTTGAGACACATTCGCACGGAATTCTGCTGTGGCGCCAGCTCACGCAGTGGCTCGGCGGGATGGGGATCGTCGTGCTCGCGGTTGCGATCCTCCCCCAGCTGTCGGTTGGCGGGGCACAGTTGATGGATGCGGAGGCACCCGGCCCGGGAATCCAGAAGCTGACGCCCAGGATCGCGAAAACGGCGCGCGCGCTGTGGGTGGCGTACGCCGGCATCACCGTCGCCGAGATCCTCCTGCTGTACGGGTTGCACCGGTTCGGGTACGCGCCGGAGATGGGGGCGTACAACGCCATCGCGCACGGCCTCACCACAATGGCAACCGGCGGGTTCAGTCCCGAAGCACGCTCCATCGAAGCGTTCAGTGGGGTCGTGCAGTGGGTGATCGTGCCGTTCATGTTCGCCGCGGGGACGAACTTCGCGCTCGTCTGGCAGGCGCTCACCGGGGACATCACTGCACTCACAGAGGACGACGAGTTCAGGGTTTACGCGGGCGTCGTGGGCGTGTTCACCGCGCTGGTCGCCGGGCTGCTGTTCACCGGGCCGGGGCTCGAACTCGCCGGCAGCGCGGAAGCGTCGCTGCGCCACGCGGCCTTTCAGGTGGTGTCGATCGTGACGACAACGGGGTACGCCAGCATGGACTTCGTGGCGTGGAGCGCGCCCGCGAAATACGGCTTGTTCCTCGCGCTGTTCGTCGGCGGGAGCGCGGGCAGCACTGGCGGCGCGGTGAAGATCGTGCGGTGGCTGGTGATCTGCAAGAGCATTCGACGCGAGTTGTTCACGACGGTCCACCCGGAGGCGGTGCGTCCGATCCGGCTGGGCGGGCACGCGCTCAACGAGGACGGCGTGCGTGGGATGTACGCGTTCACTGCGGCGTACTTCGTGTTGTTCGTGCTCGCAACGGTGTTCATCGCTGTGGACATGACACGCGTCGCGGAGTCGCTAGTGGCGATCGAGGTGATGAGCGCGGTCGCGGCGACCCTCGGGAACGTCGGCCCGGGGTTCGGGGTGGTGGGGCCCATGGAGAACTACGGCGTGTTCACGAACGCCTCGAAGCTGGTGCTGGTGGGGTTAATGTGGGTGGGGCGGTTGGAGATCCTGCCCGTACTCGTGTTGTTCACGGGGTCGTACTGGCGGGATTAGGGGTCGAGGCCGGAGATCGCGGCGCGCGCGAACACCAACACGGGAATGATCTCCAAGCGCCCGATCCACATGTTGAACAGGAACATGGCTTCTGCGATCGGTGACATGTCCGGGCCGGTGATGCCCGAGGACAGCCCGACGTTACCCTGGGCGCTGGCGACCTCGAACAGGGCGTCCGCGTAGCTGAACGACGGCCCCGCGAGGTTCACCAACACGAGGCTGGTGGCGAACAGCAACACCACCCACAGCAGCGCCACGATGGCGGCTTCGCTGAACTCCTGTTCCATGGCGTCCCGATCGAGCGTGCGGCCGTCGATGCGCGCCGTGACGACCGCGTTCGACGGCAGGAACACCCGGGAGAACTGCCAGATGAACCCGCGAACGGCGGTGTACGCGCGGATGATCTTGATGCCGCCAACCGTCGAGCCAGCGGCACCGCCGATCGTCATCGCGCCGACAACGAGGATCTTCCCGCCGGCGATCCAGTTGCCGATGGGAGCCGACTGAAAGCCCGTGCAGGTGAGTGCGCTCACCCACTGGAAGGTCGCATCGCGGGCGGCGTCGGCCTGTGCGGGGGACAACACCGGAACGTCACCGATCGCGGGCGTCCACTGCGTGACCGCGTCGGGCGTCACGGGCACGGCGGCAACGTTCTGTGCGGCGAGCACGACGACGCCGCCGCCGAGGAGCACGAACAGCCACCGCGTCTGGAGGTCCCCGCGGAGCACACCGTGGTCGCGGTCGGCGAGCAGCCGGTAATGGATGGGGAACGCGATCGCGCCGGCGACCATGATGGGCAGCAGTGCCGCCTCGATCACGGGGGCGTCGTAGGTCGCAATGGAGTTGTCGGTGACGCTGAACCCGCCGGTTGTGAGCCCGGTCATGGTGTGGTTGAGCGCCTGCCAGGCGGCGTCCCACACTGGAAGCGCCGCGCCGTAGTCGCTGGCGCGGATCGCGACGAACAGCACGGCCACGCCCACGACCGTGTATCCGACGACGAGCTTCCAGACAGTGCGGACGGTGGACACCACGCTGGGGTGGATCTTCTTCTCGCGGGCTTCGCTGCGGTAGAGCGCGTAGCTGCCGGATCCGGGCCGCGCGAGGATGGAGACGGTGAGCACGACGACGCCGACGCCGCCCACCCACTGGGTGAGCGACCGCCACCACTGGATGCTGCGGGGCAGGGAGGGCTCGTGGATCGCCATCGTGAGCCCGCTGCCGGTCCACCCGCTCATGCTCTCGAAGAGCGCGTGCAGCGGCTGGCGGAAGTACGCCAGACTCGACAGGGTGGTGGTGTTGCCGACGCTGACGGCCGTCCAGGTGGCGTCGGCGGGCACGAACCGCGCCATGGCTGCTGGCGGCGTCAGCCACGCGGTAAAGAGGAACGGGAGCGCGCCGACGACCGCGATCGCGAACCAGCCGCCGGCCGCGATCACCATGCCGTGTTTCATCTTGGGGGCGGGGGCGTCCGCGAACCGGCGGCGCGCGAGCCCGCCAACGGTCGCGCTCAGGCCGCCTGCAAGCAGGAACCCGAGGGCGGCGTACCACTCCTGGAAGCCGGCGGCGACGAGCACGCTCGCGGACATCAGGCCCGCGGCGATGAGAACGAGGCCGCCGACGTCTCTGGCGATGGTGGCGAGGTCGCGTCTGCGGTTGGCGTTCGCGCGTGACATGCGTTGTGGGATGGCACCGCGGTGCGGATCGTGGCGTATGTCGACAGCGCGGATGGAAAAGTGCCCCGCTTGCGGTGGCGGCGGGCCTTGGCGGGGTACGGCTCAGATCTCGACGGCCCAGAGCTCGAAGTCGGCGGGCAGTCCGTAGACCGCTTGGAAGACGGTGTCGACGAACTGCCCGACGCGATCGTCGTCGGCGCGCGCGTCGATGCGGACGTTCGTGCCGGGTGATTCCTCGGCGGTGTCGGGCTCCACGGTGGTTCGGTCGGCGATGGTGAACGCGCCGTACCGGCTGAGCGTCGTGTGCAGCGCCTCCAGTTCGCCGTCCGTGCAGTCGAGGTTCAGCGTGCCGTCGGCGAACTGCACCCACGGCGGGAGGGATTCGGGGGTGTCGCTGGCGTCGGCCGCGGCTTCGAGGGTGCAAAACTGGCTGTCGCGGTCGCGGTGTGCGGCAACCGTGTCGGCGACGAGTTCGATGCGGGCGGCTTCGGTGTCGGCGTCGAATCGAGTCATGGTGGTGTTTGCGGGCGCACCCACAAAGCAGGCGGGGTGTGGCAACCGGGAACGACACGCCCTTAATCGGGGCCGGTGAAAGAACGCTATGAGCCATCCGAACGTACTGCTGTTGGGTGCACCGGGCGCTGGAAAAGGCACGCAGAGCCGTCGACTGGTCGACGAGTTCGGCGTCGAACACGTGACCACCGGGGACGCGCTGCGCGCGAACAAGACGAAGGACATCACCCACCTCGACGTGGAGTACGACACCCCGGGCGCGTACATGGACGCCGGCGAACTCGTGCCCGACGCGGTCGTCAACGAGATCGTCAAGACCGCCTTGGACGACGCCGACGGGTACGTCCTCGACGGCTACCCGCGCAACGAGAGCCAGACGGAGTACCTGGACTCGATCACGGATCTGGACGTGGTGTTGTACCTCGACGTCGACGAGGACGAGCTCGTGGGCCGGCTGACGGGGCGACGGGTCTGTGAGGACTGCGGGGCGACGTTCCACGTGTCGTTCAACCAGCCCGAGACCGAGGGCGTGTGTGACGCGTGTGGCGGCAGCCTCTACCAGCGCGAGGACGACACCGAGGAGACGGCCCGCGAGCGCATCACGGTCTACGAGGAGAACACGGCACCGGTCGTGGAGTACTTCCGCGAACAGGGCGTGCTGGCGGAGGTCGACGGTGAACGGACACCCGACGAGGTCTGGACTGACGTGGCGGCCGCCGTCGACGAGCGCACGGCGTAGCGTCGACGCCTGGGCCGGCGTTCCGTAAGCGATTCAAGCCGCCGTCGCTAACACGGCCACACGATGGCACGAACCGCGGAGAAAGTACAGTCGTTGGTTCGCGAGGACCCCGAGATGGCGACGATCCTCGAAGACCTCCTGGACCATGACGGCGACCTCCAGTGGCAGGACGTCAGCGACGACGTTTCGAGCGGCCAGTGGGGCCGCCTCCTGGAGAAAGACATCCTCGTCGAGGGCGACACGGGGTTCGAGGTCGGTGACCCCGACGGCGTCAAGGAGGGGCTTGCACCCGACGACGACGGCGACGACGACAGCCCCGAGGGCACGTCGTGGTCGACGTACGACAAGCTCGCGGGCGTCGGGGCCGTCGGCGCGATGATCGGGTACAGTTACTCGCCGATCAAGAACGCGATCGGCGGCACGATCAACGTCGTGTTGGGGCCCCTGGACTCGATCATGCCTTTCTACGTCGTGATCCTGGTGTTGGCGGTGCTGACTGGGTTGTACACGACGATCCTCCAGGCGAACCTCACGGACATGGAGAAGATGTCCAAATACCAGGAGCAAGCCCAGGAGCTCCAGGACAAGATGTCCGCGGCGAAAGAGCGCGGCGACGACGCCGCGGTCGAACGCCTCCGCGAGGAGCAGATGGAGGCGTTCGGCGATCAGGCCAGCATGATGAAAGAGCAGTTCCGCCCGATGGTGTGGATCATGCTGCTGACGATCCCGGTGTTCCTCTGGATGTACTGGAAGCTGGGCACGGGCACGATCCCGCAAAGCGAGCTCAACATGGTGTTGCCGTTGCTGGGTGAGATCGATCTCAACGGCGGCCGCGTGCTCGTGTTCCCGGCGTGGATCCTCTGGTATATGATGTGCTCGTTCAGCTTCTCGAACATCATCCGGAAGGCGCTGAACATCCAGACGACGCCCACGTAGCGCGCCGGCAGCCGCGGTTCAAAACCTCTTTGTCCCGGCCACCCCCAGGTCGGATATGTTGGTCACAATCTCCGGACCGCCGGGGAGCGGGAAAAGCACCGTCGCGTCGACGCTCGCCGATCACCTCAGTTACGAACACATCTCCGGTGGTGACATCTTCCGCGGGCTCGCGGAGGACCGGGACCTGACGCTCGCGGAGTTCAACGAGCTCGCCGAGGAGGACCCTCAGATCGATAAGGACCTGGACCGCCGCCTCCGGGAGACCGCCCGCGGGCGCGACGACATCGTCCTGGAGTCCCGGCTGGCCGGCTGGATGGCCGGCGAGTACGCCGACATCAAGATCTGGCTGGACGCCCCGATGAGCGTGCGGGCGCGCCGCATCGCCGAGCGCGAGGACAAGACGCCGGCGGCGGCCCGCGCCGAGACGGAGGCCCGCGAGGAGTCCGAGACCCAGCGCTACGAGGAGTATTACGCCATCGACTTCGACGACATCACCATCTACGACCTGTCGGTGAACACCGCGCGCTGGGGGCCCGACGCCGTCACGGACATCGTCTTAGACGCCGTCGACGCCTACCAGGCCGAGCGCGACGAAGGCCCAACACCCATTGAGAACGTCCGCTATCAGTTCTAACATGGGGATTCGACCGCCACCCGGCGAGCGCAGCCCGGCGGCAGTGCTGTCGTTTGGCGTCGTGAACCTGGACAAGCCACCGGGGCCGTCGGCCCACCAGGTGTCGGCGTGGATTCGAGACCTCGTGGGCGTGGAGAAGGCCGCACACGCCGGCACGCTCGATCCGAAGGTCACGGGCTGTCTGCCCGTGTTGACCGGGACCGCGACCCGGATCGCACCCGCGCTCCTGGAGGGGTTCAAGCAGTACGTCGCCGTCCTGGAGCTGCACGACGACCCGCCGCGCACCCTCCCGGACGTGATCGAGGCGTTCACCGGCGAGATCTACCAGAAGCCGCCGAAGAAATCCGCGGTCGCGCGCCGCCTGCGCACCCGCACGGTCTACGACCTCGACGTGCTCGACGTGGACGGCCGCCAGGTCCTGCTCCGGATCCGGTGTGAGTCGGGCACGTACATCCGGAAGCTCTGCCACGACATCGGCCGCGCGCTCGGCACGAACGCCCACATGGGGCATCTGCGCCGCAGCGCCACCACGCCGTTCGACGACACCGACCTCGTCACGCTGCACGACCTCGCGGACGCGGTGGCGTGGCTGCGCGACACCGACGACACCGAGCCGCCGGACGCACCCGCGGACGCGCTGCGCGCAGCGGTCCAGCCCGCCGAGCGCGCGCTCACGCATCTGCCGCGGCTCACCATCGCCGACTCGGCAGCCCACGAGGTCGCCACGGGTGCGCCGGTGTACGCGCCGGGCGTCATCGACACCACGGCCCTGCCGACACCGCCGGCGGATGGGGCGCTGGTGGCGTGTTACACCGCAGGCGGGACGGCGGTCTGCCTCGGTCGGCTGGTCGGCGATCCGGACGCGGACGCCGGCGTGGTCGTTGCCCTCGAACGCGTGCTCGTGTAGCCCGCCGCCGAAACGAAGGTCTTAATGGTGGACCGCGCCTCCACCCAGGTACGGGACCGTGGGGTAGCGGTATCCTCGGCGCATGGGGTGCGTCGGACTCGAGTTCGAATCTCGACGGTCCCACTCAAAATAAGGTCGGATTCCGGTGCCGGCGTTCTCACCGGGTTCGCAGTTCAGTTTTCGCGTAGCTACGACTATACACAAGTCGCGGCTTTATCAACGGGGTGGTAGGCGTGAGCGCCCCCACCGCAGACACCTCATATCTCGGAGAGGTCTGTGAATACTGCGGGTTCCACATCGACCACGAAGACAAACGCTACCCCGCCCTCGACAACGAGAGGTGCCAGCCCTGATGACGGGCTGTCTCGTCTCAATCCCGCTCAATCAGTGAGAGAGAGAGGTTTTACGCTGAATTCTACTGTCGGCAAAATCTTACGCTGTTCTCGAATACTTCGCCACCACAAGAGAACTTTCTCCAACGAGTTCGGATCTCACAGAACGATCTACTTGATCGAATAGTTCTGTGTCCCTTCCTGCGCCTCGGAAGCAGTCAACAAAGCCGCGACCCTCAAACCCAGAGGGTAACGCTTCGCACAAACGGCGGCCATCATCGTGTCGCTCGTCGCCCGAACACGAACACTAGCAGGGCGAGGAGAACCACGCCAGCAGAGGTCTCGGAAATGGCGAGAATCTGTCCGATTTGGCTCGCTGGCCGAAAGTCGCCGTACCCGAGCGTCGTGAACGTCATGGTCGAGAAGTACATCGCGTCGAAGAGCGAAACCGGTGGCAACGACTCAGTCGGGGCTTGAGCTGTAAGGTCCGGCTGAATTAAGTCGAACCAGTAGTAGAGGCCGCCACAGGAAAGCACGATAAGCGCAACCGTGGCGAGAACACGGTACGGGCTCTCCCCGTAGCGGGTGACGAGATTCGACAGCCATGAAAGTGCCCACGAGACGGGTTGCCGACTGTTCCCCTCGCCTTCGCCGCTTGAGAGGCGCTTTCGCTCCATGTCCTTGCGCCACGTGAAACAGGTGCTTGCGAGCGACGAGGCGGCGTTATCTTCGGCAAGCGATTCGAGCTTCTGGTACACCGTGGCGGCACGGGTGACATTGCTGATTTCGTCCTCGTCCGCTTCACAGTGTGGTTCGGTACGCGGGTCGTAGATGACGGTCTGTGGCTCAGCAAAATCCACCTTCGGTAGCCTGTTGAGATATCCGACCACTCGTCGGTGAGATACCCACCTGTTACCTCGTTCGACGAACGTGGTGGCGTGGCTGATGTGGGCGTCCCCGAATATTGCCCCATGGAGGCGGGCGTCCCTGAAGTCCGCTCCGTAGAGCTGGGTACGGGTGAGGACCGCGTTTTCGAGGTTCGCGCCAGTGAGGTCTGCGTCCCGGAGGTCCGCGCCAGTAAGGTCTGCGTCCCGGAGGTCCGCGCCCTCAAGTTCAGCGTTTTTCAAATTCCCGTTCGAGAATACGGCGTCTCGGAAAATTGCGCCATTGAGCTCGAGACCCTCGAAGTTCGCGCTGTCCTCGAAGGTCGCGTCCGGGAAGTTCGTGCTGTCCTCGAAGGTCGCGCCCGGGAAGCCCGCGAAGTCCTCGAAGGTCGCATCCGAGAAGTTCGCGAAGTCCTCGAAAGTCGCATCCGAGAAGCTCGCGAAGTCCTCAAAGGTCGCATCCGAGAAGCCCGCGCTGTCCTCAAAGGTCGCATCCAAGAAGTCCGCGAAGTCCTCGAAGGTCGCGCCCGGGAAGCCCGCAAAGTCCTCGAAGGTCGCATCCAAGAAGCCCGCGAAGTCCTCGAAGGTCGCGTCCGGGAAGTTCACGAAGTCCTCGAAGGTCACATCCGGGAAGTCCGCAAAGTCCTCAAAGGTCACATCCGAGAAGTTCACCTCGCTCCGAAATCGCATCTCTCGAAACCGGACCCGGTCTCGAAAAGAGACGGCCGCCACGTCACAGTCACCTTCAACCACGGCCCCAGCCGCGTCAAGCTGCGCGTCTACCTCCCGGATATCCCACTTCATCTCTCCAATCCGGGCGTGTCGCAGATCGATGGCCGCACCGTCTCCAATCCGTTCCCGGTCCAGATTGAGATTCTCGAACGTCGCGTCGATGAACCGCGCCGGTCGTCGTCCCTTACCCTCAACTACCTCGCGCTCACCCTGAACGATGGCGATGAACTCCTCAACGGGGTTGATTCCATTCGGCCGTTTCTCTTTCGGGAGATGAAAGATGCACCTATCTTCTCCGTCGTGTTCCTCAACGGCCTCGTGAGGGCAGCGCCACACCGTCTGGCCGTCGACCTCCTCCAAAATCTCGGCGTCATCCTCTGGGTCGACCTGGCACTCTACATTGTGTTCGCTCTCCCACGTTTCCGGATTGAGTGTGTAGCTGCACCGGCTCGCTTCTTTCATCCAACTGCCGGATCGTTGTAGCAGTGCTCCATAACGATGTTCCCTCAGGACAAGTGGATGTATCCTCAGAAGCGCCTATTTGAATTCTAGTTGAAGCGAAGAGATTTTGCGACCGCTTCGCGTACCGAGTGTGTCCTCTGTCCGTATCAAATCGGCCGTTTCAGCTTCAAGGAGTCGTCTGAATGAAGAAATAGCGCTAGGGGCGTCAGTCGTCGGCTTCCAGTTCCGGGTTCGTCGTGGCGGGTCGTGACGTGTCGACGTCCAGTTCGTAGTCGTCGCTGTCGACGGTGAAGTCAGTGAGGACGTCCTGGAGGGTGTCCGCGCGATCAACGAGGCGCGTGACGCCGTCGGTGACATCCGACAGCGACGCGGTCTGCTGTTGGGCGGCGGCGGAGACGCTGGCGGCCTCGGAGCTGTTCTGCTCGCTGATGTCCTCGATCTCCTCGATCATCGAGACGGTGGTGTCGGCGGACGCCGCCTGTGCGTCGGTCGCGTCGTCGATCTGTTGGACGGCTTCGTTGACATCGGTGACGTGGTCGCCGATCTCTTCGAGCGCGGTCAGCGCGTTTTCGACGGTTTCGGTGCCCGAGGAGACGGTGTCAGCCATCTGCTCGGAGTCGTCGACGACCGACTGCGTGGACGACAGGAGGTTGTCCACGAGCGTCTCGATCTCGTCGGTCGCCTCGTTGGTCTCCTCGGCGAGTTCCTTGACCTCCGCGGCGACGACGGCGAACCCGTCGCCGTCCTGGTCGGCGCGCGCCGCTTCGATGCTGGCGTTCAGCGCCAGCAGGTGGGTTTGGTCGGTGATGTCGTTGATGAGATCGACCACGCGGCGGATCTCCTGGGCTTCGGCGGCAAGCGCGTTGGCCTCCGAGACGACGGCCTCGGTCTCGGATTGGATGTCGGTCATCTGTGTGACCGCCGCGGCGGCGTCGTCGCTGCCCTGGCGGCCGCGGTCGGCGGCTTGGTCGGAAACGTCGGCGACCTGGCTGGCCGAGGCGGCGACTTCTTCGACGGCGCCGGACAGCGATTGGAGTTCGTCCGTTGCGTCCGCGAGGCGGGTGTGTTCGCGGTCGGTGCCGGCCGAGATCTCCTGGACGGATTCGGCGACCTGTTCGCTTGCGGCTTCGATTTCGTCGACGCTGGCGTGTATGTCGCGGCTGTTGTCGGCGACGTCGCCGGCGAACTCGCGGGTGCGCGCAACCATCTCCTCGAAGGTGGCGATCATCTCGTTGAACGCCTGCCCGACTTCGGTCATCGCGTCGCTGTCGCTGCTGGAGTTCGCGCGCACCGTGAGGTCGCCGCTGGCTGCCTTCTCCATGACCGAACTGTATTCGGAGGCTTTCTTCGAGAGCTGTGCGTCGCGTTCGGCGGCGCGCTCTTGGAGCTTGGCGGCCAGCGTCTCGGCTTCCTCGCGGGCGTCTTGGGCTTCGGCCTTGGCTTCCTGTGCCTGCGCGCGTTGCTCGTCGGCGCGGCGTTTGGCTTGTTCGGCGTCCTTGCGGCGGCGGTGGGCGCGTGCGTTTGACGTTTTCAGGTCTTCAACGATCGAGATCGTGCCGGTGGACGAGATGGCGACGACGCCGATGAGTACGGCCAGCAGGGACGTGCTGAACGCGTCCATGACGGGGCCGGCGACGCCGATCCATTCGAGCGCGACGACCCCCGTCCAGAGGAAGCCGAGCCCGCAAATGTACGTGTAGTTCACCCAGAAGCCCGCGATGTCAGTGGTGTCGCGGTAGGTCTGGATGCCGACGCCGATGGCGGCGACGTAGGCGGCGACGGCGATGACGTCGAACAGCACGATGAGGTGGTTCATTGGTCGTCACCCTCGGCGGCCGGGGCGGCGTCGCCGGTGGCTGCGTCGTCGGACTGGGGGTCGAGGATGGTCTGGCGGCGGTAGTAGCCCGCGACGAGGAACGCGATCCCGGAGCCCATGAGTCCGAGGGCGTGTTCGGTGCCGTTGAGCACGTCCCCGAGCACGATGTTTTCGAGGTTGGTTGCGAGCGTCGCAACGGCCAGCAGGCCGTATCCGACGACGAACCACCGTGATTCGGTCCGGTATCGCGCCACAACGGGAACGAGTCCGATGAGTGCGATGAGTGGGAGCACAGCCTTCGGCGGATCAAGCACCTCCAGGATGCCCATCATGAACGCAGTATTATGTGATGTGAGTGAATAGTGTGTCGGCCGTACACATCAGGCAATACAATCGCTCTGACAGGCGCTCGTGGTGGAAAAATGGGTTGGTGTGTCGGAGCCCACCCAACAGTTATGACGGTGCCAGGCGTGGCGCAAGGAGATGGCAGCCATCGCGGGACTGTACGTGTATCCGATCAAAGGCCTCGACAGCGAGCACCGATCGACCGCAACACTGCGAACCCACGGGCAACTACACCACGACCGGACGTTCACGCTGGTGGACTCCGACACGGGGTCGATCGTGACCGCGAAACGCCGCCCCGCGTTACACGCGTTCCGCACCGACTACGAGCCCGAAACGGGAACACTGGCCGTGACGGACCCCGACGGCCAGCGGGCGTCGTTCTCGCTTGGCGACGACGAGGGGCTGTCGGCGGCCGGCGACTGGTTCGACAGCCGGCTGGCAGTCTCAGTGTCGATGCGCAGCGATCCCACGGGGTTCGTGGATCGGGCAGACATGGGGCCGGCAGTGGTCAGCACGGCCACACTGGAAGCCATCGCGGACTGGTTCGACTCGATGACCGTGGCCGGCGCGCGGCGACGGCTGCGGGCGAACATCGAGATCGAGGGCGTGCCGGCGTTCTGGGAGGACCGGTTCGTGGGCGATGGTGCGCCGGCGTTCGAGGTGGGCGGTGTTCGCTTCGAGGGCGTGACCCCGTGTAATCGGTGCGTGGTTCCATCGCGGGACCCGGACACGGGTGAGCCGCTGCCCGAGTTCCGGAAAACGTTCTGTGCGAACCGCGAGCGGACGTTCCCCGAGTGGGCCGACGGCGACGCGTTCGACCACGAGTACGCTGCGATGATCCTGGCGCGGGCCCCCGACATCTCGGGGGGAGAGACGCTCGCAGTCGGTGACGGCGTTGCCGTCCTCGACGAGGCGGCGTGAGCGCGCCGGGAGCGGCGACCGAAACCGGCTTGCGTGCCCCGCAAGCACCCTCCGGCATGGATGCGACCGTCGCCGTCGTGCATTACCCGGAAGGGGCCGGCCACGCCACGCGGATGCTGGCGATCGCCCGCGAACTCCAGTCCCGGGGGGCGACCGTGGAGGTGGCGGGCGGCGGGCCGGGCGAGCGCTTCGCGGCGTTGCTCGGCTACGAGGAGTTCGTGCCGACGGCCGTGGACTTCATCGGCGATTACCAGGGCGCGGACGGCTCGCTGGCGGACGTGCTCACGGGAAGCGTGCCGGATGCCGTCCGTCGGGTGCGTGATGTCGCCCGGTGGCTGGGGCGGGTGGACGCCGACTGCGTGGTTACCGACGACATGTTCGCGTCGGTGGCGGCACTGCTGGCGCGTGTCCCCCAGTACGTCTGCACGCACAACACGCCGGGCTACTACGACGACCGCGCGGAGCGCGCGGGGGCCGCGCTTCTGACCCGCCAGCAGGTCGCCGCCAGCCGCACGTTCTTCTATCCGGCGGTCTGGCCGGCGCGGGCCGGTGATCCGCGCGGTGTCGAGCGCGTGCCGCCGCTGGCGTTGGACGTCCCCCTGGACGGTGCTGTGCCGGACGTCGACGTGTTGGTCTCACCGAGCACCTACTCCGACGATCTCGGCGCGGTCGCCGGGCGGCTGCGCGAGCGGGGGCGCAGCGTGACCGTCGTGGGCGGCGACGACTGGACGACCGTTCGGTCGATGCTGCCGGTGTTGCGCGAGGCGAGCGTTGTCGTCTGTCCGGGCTATTCGACGGTGATGGAGGCCGCCGTGGCGGGCACGCCGTGTGTGGTGTATCCGTTCACCAGCGAGCAACGCGGCGTCGCGGAGTTCCTCGCCGCGGGCGATGGATTCGCCGTCGCCACGACGCCCGACGAGGCCGTGGCTGCGGTCGCCCAGCCGCCGGCGGCGCCGTCGTTCCCCAACGGCGCGCCCGTGGTTGCGGATCGGGTCATGGGAGACCGTGCGGCGTGGCAAAAGACGTAAGCGCAGACCGTGCGAGGGGCGTGGTATGGCGACGATACCGTTCGGGATCTCGCGGCTGGACAGCCGCATCGGGGGTGGGGCACCGGAGGGCAGTGTCGTGTTGCTGTCCGGGGAGGCCGGCGCGGGGGCGCGGGAGTTCCTGTACACGGCGGCGATGATGAACGCGGTTGCGACCGCGGACCCCGAGCTGTTCGACCTGCATTACGGCAGCCCTCACGGGAGCGCTCGACAGCCCGAGGAGATCCATTACGTGTCGTTCACCGCGAACGAGGCGGAGTTACAGCGCGAGATCGCGTTCACGATGGACGAGGAGATCGTGGCGGCTGGCGCGGACGCCGTGACGTTCGCCGACCTGTCACCGGAGTACTTCCAGTTGAGCCCGGTGCCGCGGTCGTGGTACGCCGACAAACACCAGACCGTGCGCGATCTCGGGAACACCGGCGAGGACACGCGGGACGTACTGGAACGGTTCGCCGACTACCTCGACGAACACGCCAGCGGCAGCCTCGTGGTGGTGGATTCGCTGAACGATCTGATCGGGCGGCGGTCCTCTGACATGGCGTTCTCCGACGTGGTGATGACGCTGAAGGGACTGCGGAAGGCCGCGCGGGACTGGAGCGGCCTGATCCTGTTGCATCTGACGCGGGATGCGGTGCGCAGCGAGGAGTTCGGGAGCCTGATGTCGTCGGTGGACGGCACGGTGCAGTTCGCGTGGGAGAGCGGCGGCAACGAGCGGGTTCGAACGATGTTCGTGCGGGAGTTCCGTGGCGTGCTCGGGCGGCTCGAAGAGGACGACATCGTGCAGTTCGAGACCGAGATCCGTGACAGCGGCTTCGACATCAGCGACGTGCGGAAGATCAGGTAGGCTGCCCCGAACCGTTAAGACCACCGCACAGTAAGTTCGAACGAATGCCCGACGGCACGTCGGATGGCGTCGAGAGCGTGACTCTGGAGGGGCCGGCCGCCGCCTGGTTGGCCGCGCGCGCCGAGGAGCTGGGCCACGAGGAGGACGCGTTTCTGAAACGCGTGGTGGCCGCCTATCGGAGCGTCGAAGACGGCGAGCTGGCAGCCGACGAGGGGGTCGGTGACCGGCTGACGGAGGTGACGAGCCGCGTCGATGAACTGGAGGCGCAACTCGACGACCACGAGGCGACAGTCGACGAGTTGGTGGAGGACATCCGGGAGCGCGTGGTGCAGGTGAAACGCGAGACCGACGGGAAAGCCGACGCCGGCCACGGTCACCCCGAGTTGGCGGCCGACATCGAGGCGGCGCTGGCGGCCGCCGAGCACGCCGAGGGGACCGTGGACGCGGTGGCGGAGGACGTGACCGCGGTGACCGAGCGCGTCGACGCGGGCTTCGAGAACTTCGAGGCGGTGGCCGAGTCCCTAGACGAGGAGGCAGCGGGGCTCTCGGAGAAGGTGTCGACGCTCGCGCAGGCGGTGGTGTCGATGCGGGAGGCCGTGCGGAGCGTCGGCGCGGCCGAAGCCCGGCGGGCGCGGGTGGACGCCCTGAAGCGTGCGGCGAACGTCGCGGGCGTGCGGACGGCGGACTGCGAGGGGTGTGAGCAGGCCGTGGACGTCGCGCTGCTGACGGCCCCGGAGTGTCCGTTCTGTGGCGCGGCGTTCGCGGACGTATCACCGGATCCGGGCTGGTTCAGCAATCACACGCTGGAAACCGGCGAGACGCCGGCGCTTGCGGCCGGCGGCCCGCAGGGCAACGGCGAGGGGGAGGACTCCGATCAGTCGTGGCTCGGGGCGGAGACGGAGGCACTGGAGCGGATGGCGTCCGCGGGTGATTCCCGCGGGGACGGCGACGGGCCGATGGAGCCGTCCGAGGTGCTCGACGCCGACGCCGAGGACGCCGGCAACGACGGTGGTGGGGCGTGAGCGACGACGAGACCGACGAGCCGCTGGCCGACGTGCGCCGACGGATCGACGAGCGCCGCGACCACGACGACGACGACGGCGGAGCCGATGTCGCGGCGTTGTTCGAGGAGATGTCGGTCGCCGAGATCGACGAGGACGCGGTGTGGACGGCGCTCGCGACGGACGCCGACAGCGCGGCGGCGGCACCGTCGAGTGCAGCCGCGACCGACAGCGCGGCGGCCGACGACGGGGAGACGACCGTCGTGGAGTCGAGTCTCTGTCATGGCTGTCCGCACTTCGCCGCGCCGCCGGAGATGGGCTGCACCCACGAGGGCACGACGATCGCGGCGATGGTGGACGTGGATCATTTCCGGGTGGTTGACTGTCCGATCGTCGCCCGGCGGGCGGGAGACGACCCGAGTGATTTTTCCGCCGACCGCGAGTAATCGAGGTATGCAGTTCTGCGACGAGTGTGGCTCGATGATGCACAAACAGGACGGCGAGATGGTGTGTGCGTCCTGTGGCGCGAGCGCCGACAGCCAGGGCAGCGAGGGGTTCGTGGAGACCGCCAGCCAGGACACCAGCGATGTCATCGAGACCAGCGAGGCCGCGGCCTCCGAGGGGAAGCCGACCGCCGAGGAGACGTGTCCGGAGTGTGGCCACGGCGAGGCGTGGTACACGATCAAGCAGACCGGAAGCGCCGACGAGCCGCCAACGCGATTTTTCAAGTGCCAGGACTGCGGCAACCGGTGGCGGGACTACAACTGACCGACCCGGGAGACGCCCGCAGTTGTCGGATTCGGGTGTAGCTACTGCAGGAGAACCCACGCCGCGGCGACCACGGCGGCACCGAGGCCGGTGGAGGCGACGGCGTGGAGGCGCAGGCGGTCGAGCAGGGCGTGGTCGTGGTCGTGGGCGGAGCGCGTGACCGCGTCGTGGACGTCGCTGCCGGTCTCGCAGTGCGGCAGGAAGTCCATCGCGACGTGCAGGAAGATGCCCGCGGCGAACCCGAAGACGACCGCCCGGAAGACCGGGGCAGTGGGGAACGAAACGACGGTGACGGCGAGCGCGGCGATGCCGACGCCGGCGGCGGGCAACAGCAGCATCGCCGGGGAGCGGTCGGTGCGGGCGAGGCGGCGGGCGGCGGCGTAGCCGGCGGGGCCTTTGTGCGAGACGATGGCGAGACCGAGGAGGGGGCCGAGGCCGGGCATGGCGGTGTAGACGACGCCGATGATGGAGCCGGCGGCCAGCGAGTGCGCGGAGAGTTCGGCGGTGGTGCGGTCCAGCGGGAGGTCGAGGTGCGAGAGCCGGTGGCCGATGGTGTGCGCGCCGAACCCGGTGAGGATGCCGGCCGCGACGCCGAACCCGCCCGGTTTGGCGGCGTAGCCGATGGCCTGCGGGAGGAGGAAGGCGGCAGCGCTGGCGATCATTGCGCCGCTGGCGAGGCCGTACCCCCAGACGAGCCCACGGGGGTGGTCGGCGGTGGTGTGGCCGCCGAGCGCGGCGGCGCCGGCCATCGCGGTGAACGCCACCCAGGAGATGCCCACCAGTTTGGGGGCGTCTCCGGTGCGAGAGACGTACGCTGAGAGGGCGAGGAAGACGATGGCGCTGGCTGCGCCGAGCCGGATCGTGCGGGCGCGTGCGCTCGACGTGGAGTGTGAAACCGACATTCGATTATTAAATCTGTACCCAGTATTAACAACCTGTCGGTTGGCGACAGCGCCAAGCTGCCGGCGCACGAACCCGCTGGTATGGACGTGCTATCCATGCGGTGGGCCGACGTCTTGGTGGCGAGCTGGCCGGTCGACCCCGAGGTCGTCGCCGACCGACTCCCCGACCGCGTCGGCGTCGACACCCACGACGGCGACGCGTACCTCTCGGTGGTCCCGTTCGTGATGGAGAACATCCGTCCTCGCGGTCTCCCGTCGGGTGTCGGCCGCACCTTCGGGGAGTTGAACCTCCGCACGTACGTCACGGTGGACGGCCGCCCCGGCATCTACTTCTTCAACCTGGACGCCACCGACGCCCTGGGGGTCCGGGTCGCCCGCCGGCTGTTCGGGCTGCCGTACTACACCGCGGACATGCGGATCGAACGCCGCGCGGGCGGCGCGCTCGCGGTTCGCAGCACCCGCACGCACGCCGGCCAGCCGTCGCTTGCCTTCGACGCGACGTACGAGCAAGCGGGCGCGTGCTCGCGCGCTACCCCCGGGTCGCTGACCGCGTTCCTCCTGGAGCGGTATCGGTTTTTCGTCGCCAGCGAGGACGGCACCCTCTACCAGGGAGCGGTCGACCACGACCCCTGGCAGCTCGCCGACGCCACCCTGGACGTCCGCCGGAACGACCTCTTCACCGCCAACGGGTTCGAGCAGCCCGCCGGCAGCCCCCACATCGCCTACAGTCCTGGCGTCGACGTCACCGCTGGGCTGCCCACGGTGGTCTGATCACCGGGTCGCCTGCTTCCAGTCTTTCAGCCCGACCACGCCGCCGTCGAGGGTGTCGGGGACCGACGCCGCCCACGTGAACAACCCCCCGACGTCGGCCGGATCGCGGCCCCCCATGCCGTGGAGTTCGGTGTCGACCGCGCCGGGATCGACGCAGCCGACGGCCGGCTCGCAGTCGACCGCGAACTGCCTCGCAACCCCCTCCGCGGCGGCTTTCGACACGGCGTACGCGCCGAAGCCGGGTTTCGGGTCGGTGGCGACGCTGCCGGTTGGGACGAGCACGCGGCCGTCGCTGTCCATGTGCGGGAGCGCCTCGCGCACGGTCGCGAACACCCCGCGCACGTTCGTCCGGATGGTGTCGTCGAACGTGCTGTAGCCCGTTTCCCCGAGCGGCGTGTGTCCGGCGTCGCCGTGGTAGACGGCGGCGCACGGAACGACCACGTCGATGCCGGAGGAATCACCCGCCCGGGAGGCCGTCTCCATCAGTCGCTCGGCGTCGAACTCGTCGCGCGCGTCGGCCCGCAGCCACTCCGCGCCGATCTCCGCGGCGAGCGTTTCGATGGCGTCCCGGTTCCGGCCGCCGAGCACGACGGTGGCGCCGTCGTCGGCGAACGCGTGGGCTGCTTCGCTTCCGATACCGCCGGCCGCCCCAGTCACGACGACTGTCTCGCTCATACGCCACCGTGGAGCGCCGCCAGCGTAAAAGCGCCGGTGCCACAGCGGTGGGTCTGTCCCGGGTTCGCACACGGCCCGCAGGTAGCAATCCGTTTAGGCGAGAACCCCCTGCCGGTGATCAATGAGCTATCGCGTCGGCCTGGTGGGCAAGCCCTCGGTGGGCAAGTCCACGTTTTTCAACGCAGCGACGAACAACGACGTGCCGGAGGGCGCGTACCCGTTCACCACCATCGACCCCGCGGTCGGCGAAGCGTACGTTCGTGTGGAGTGTGCCGCCCCCGAGTTCGGCGAGGAGTGCACGCCCGCAACGGGGTTCTGCGAGGACGGCACGCGGTTCGTCCCGACGAAGCTCGTGGACGTCGCGGGCCTCATCCCGGGCGCTCACGAGGGCGCGGGTCTCGGCAACCAGTTCCTCACGGACCTCAACGAGGCGGACGTGCTCATCCACGTGGTCGATTTCTCCGGCACGACGGACATCGAGGGCGAGGCGACCGAGGGCCACGACCCCCGCGAGGACATCGACTTCCTCGAAACGGAGCTCGATCAGTGGTACCTCGACGTCCTAGAGAAGGGGATCGAGCGCTACGAGGGCCAGCACATGGCGGACGCCACCCTCGAAGTCGAGTTGGCCGAGCAGATGAGCGCGTTCCGCACGAGCCCCGAGGAGGTCAAGCAGGTGTTGTTGGCCCTGGATCTGGCGTTCGACCCGGACACCTGGGACGACGCCGACCGCCTCGAACTCGCCCGCGAGATGCGCACCCGCACCAAGCCCATGGTGGTCGCGGCGAACAAGATGGACACCCCGGAAGCCCAAGCCAACTGGGCGGCGATCACCGACGACGACGAGTACGACCACTTGGAGTTCGTGCCCGTGAGCGCGCACGCCGAGCAGGCGCTCACGCAGGCCGACCAGGGCGGCGTGGTCGACTACCGGGCGGGCGACGACGCGTTCACGATCGTCGGCGAGCCAAGCGACGACCAGCGCGCTGGCCTGGAGTCGATCCGGGAGTTCGTCACCGAGTACGGCGGCACCGGCGTGCAGTCCGCGATCGAGGCGGCGCTGTTCGACGCGCTCGGCGTCAAGCCCGTCTTCCCCGGGTCGGCGAACGGCCTGGGCACCGCCGACGGGCGCGTGCTGCCCGACGTGTTCTTGCTTGAACCCGACGCGACCGCCGAAGACTTCGCGTACGCCGTTCACTCCGATGTCGGTGACGGCTTCCTGCACGCCGTTGACTGCCGGGCGAACCGCCAGATCGCCGCCGACCAGGACCTCGACTCGCGGGCGGTCATCGAGATCATCTCGACGAACTGACCGACGCCGGCGGCTACTGGGGGTCGACGGCGCGCTCGGAGTCGCCGACGGCGTACTCGTGGGCTGCGTCGAGCAGCGACCGGATGCGATCGTGGTCGGGGTCCGCCGACGCCATCTGGGAGATGGCGTCCTCGATGTGGGTGGCCGCGCCGGCGAGTCGGTGGCGGCGCTCGTAGGCCGTGGTGACGTCCGCAACCACGGTCAACACGGTGTCGGCGTCCGTGTCCGGGTCGTCGAACGGGAGCTTGTAGACTTCCTCGACGCGATCGTCGCCGATGACGCGGTCGTCGACGTGCTGTTCGGGGATGTGCAGCGCCTCGTCGTCGGCGATGACCTGTTCGTCCTCGCGGTGGAAGCGTTCCACGAGATCCGGGGGGAGGAACTCGTCCTCGCGGTGCCCTTCGACGGCGTCGGGGTCCAGCCCGTAGTTCGACGCCCCCGAGTCGTTGACGAGGAGGTACTCGCCGTCGAGTGTCTTTTCGAGGACGCACTGTGGCAGCGAGTCGATCACCCGCCGGAGCCGGCGCTCAGTGTGTGACATCGACTCGCGGTCGCGGCGCCGCTCGACGGCGGCCCGAACGCGGTTCGCGAGCACCCGGGCTGTGTCCCCGTCCGGCCGGGCACGCACGTGGGCCGTCGCCCCGGCGTCGATGGCCGATCCGGCAGCAACACTGCCGTCGGGGTCGTCGACCACCACCACGGGAACGTCGGCGTCCGCGAGCCGCGCCACCACGGAGACGATGTCAACGCCGTGGAGACCGGTTTCGGCGACGACACAGCCGGCGTCGTCGGAGACCGACATCGGGTCGGTCGTGGGTGTGACGGCGATCGTGACGTCGCCGGCAACGCGTTCGAGGCGGGCCGCGGTGCGCTCACCGGCCGCGCCGCCGCTGCCGAGGACGTACGTCACGCTGATCGTGTCCGTCACAGCCTGTCGTTCGTGCAACTCGTCTGAGCGGGAATCCATGTCTCGGGCCACACCGACGAGCCACAAATACGTTGGCCCCGACGCCGCGGTGCTCAGTCCTCGGTGACCGGGACCGTCAACACGGGTGTTTCGGTCGACTCGACGACGTCCCGGGAGACGCTGCCGAGCATGGACTGCTCGAAGTCGCCGCGCCGCGTCCCCATCACGACGAGGTCCGCGCCGTCCTCGGCGAGTACCGCGAGGATTTCATCCGCGGGGTCGCCGTCGCGGACGTACGTTTCGGTGTCAACCCCCGCCTTCGAGAGGCGGTCGGCGGCGTGTTCGACGGCGCGCTCGCCCTGCGTGCGGAGCTGCGCCGTGGCTTCGTCCTGCATGCCGTCGTCGAGCGTGAGGAACGCCCGATCGTCGAGGACGTACAGCACGTCAACGGTGGCGTCCCGGCGGCCGGCCACGTCGGCGGCGTGCTCAACAACGCGGTCCATCGAGTCACTGTCGTCCACCGGGAGCAGGATCCGGTCGTACATGGCCGGCGCTACGGGGACACGCGGTAAAACCGCCGCGGAATCAGCGTGTGGCCGCGGCCCGGGTCACGCGTCCCCGTCCAGGGCCGCTTCGAAGACGCGCTGGGCGCGCTCGTAGGCGTGATCGCGGTCGACGATCGGGTGGTGGTAGTCGGGCGCGAGGCGTTCGCGCTGGGAGTGGCGCAGCGTCGGCCAGTCCACGATGGTCTCGGGGTCGACGCCGCGCAGCTCGGGGACGTACTCGGTGACGAACGCCGCATCGGAATCGTATTTCGCCATCTGGCTGACCGGATCGAAGATACGGACGGCGACCGTGTCCGTCCCGGTGGAGGCGGTCCACTGCCAGTTCGCGGCGTTGTTCGCGGGGTCGTAATCCACCAGCCGGTCGGCGAAGTGGCGCTCGCCGCGCCGCCAGTCCACCAGGAGGTGTTTCGTGAGGAAGCTGGCGACCACCTGCCGGGGGCGGTTGTGGACGTACCCCTCCGCGCGGAGCTGGCGCATGCCGGCGTCCACCAGCGGGTAGCCGGTCTCCCCCCGGGTCCACGCCTCGAAGTGGTCGTCGCTGTTCTGCCACGCGATCGGGGCGTCGAAGCTGACGTAGTTTTCCGTCTGGAGGCGGGGGGTGTGGTACAGCAGGTGGTAGTTCTGCTCGCGCCAGGACAGCTCGTAGCGGTATTTCCCGATGTTCCGCGCCGCGTCCCCAGTGGCGTCGTCGTAGGCGTCGGCGACGGCCGCCCACACCTCCCGGACGCCGATGTTGCCGGCGGCGAGATACGGCGACAGCCGGGAGACGGCGCTGGTGGGGGCGTCGACCGCCGCCGCGAGGTCGTCCCGGGTGTCGTTGTACGACGCGATGCCGTCGTCGAGGAACGCCGCGAGGCGGTCGGTGGCGGCCGCGTGCCCCGCATCCGGGAGCGGCGGCTCGGGGGCCGGGACCGAGAGCGTGTGGTCGTCGTGGACGTCGGCCAGCGCGTCGGCGTCCGGCGCGGGCACCGGGTCGGGTTTCGGTGCCTGCTGCCAGTCGTCGTAGAACTGGCTGTGAGAGGGGTAGGCGTCGTCGAGGGTCGCGGGGTCGACGAGCGTGTGGTCGACGTGGCCCGCGGTGTCGACGCCTGCGGCGGCGAGCGCGTCCGCGACCCGCGTGCGGCGGTTCCGCCGTGCGGCGTCGTAGTGGGCGGCGTGGAACACGGTGTCGGCGTCGAACTCGTCGGCCAGCGCCGGCAGCACGGATTCGGCGTCGCCCTCGCGGACGAGGAGGTCGCTGCCGCGCTCGCGGTACGCCGCCCGCAGTGCGCGCACGCCGGCGGCGAGGAACGCGCGCTTGGGGCGGCCCACCTGGGAGAGCACGGTGTCGTCGAAGACGTAGACGGGCACGACGGTGTCGCCGTCGGTGGCGGCGTGGAGGCCGCGGTTGTCGGGAACGCGGAGGTCGCGTTGGTGCCAGTACAGGTGCATGGTCAGTCGGCCGTGGTCGGCGTGTCGAAGTTGAACTCCCCGGGGACGGCCAGCGGGTCGGTCGAGCCCGACGCCGCGGGATCGTCGTCGATGACGGCTTTGGTGACGTGCTCGCCGCTGATGAGACACATGGGCATGCCGATCCCGGGGTTCGTGTACGCGCCGACGTAGTAGTGGCCGTCGGGGCCGTCGCGCTTTCCCGGGCGCAACGGCCCGGTTTGGAACAGCGTGTGCGCCAGGCCAAGCGCCGTCCCGCCGGGGTCGCCGAACTGCTCGCTGAACTCCGAGACGCAGGCGGACTCCTCGACGACGATGCGGTCCCGGAGGTCGACGCCGGTCTGGGCCGCCAGCGTCCCCAGCAGGCGGTCGCGGTACTGCGCCCGGATCTCGGGGGTGTCGTCGAGGCCGGGCGCGATCGGGAGCAGGATGACCACCGCTTCGTGGCCGTCGGGCGCGACGGTGTCGTCGGTCTTCGACGCCACCGAGAGGTAGAACGCCGGATCATCGGGCCACCCCGGGTCGTCGAAGAGCTGGGCGAAGTGGCCGTCCCAGTCCGGGGGCAACACCAGCGAGTGGTGCGCGAGTGGCTCCACGTCGCCCTCGACGCCGAGGTAGAACATGAGCGCCGACGGCGCGTACGTCTGGTCGTCCCAGTAGTCGGGGGCGTGGTCGCGGCCGCCGGTGTCGAGGAGTTCGCGCTCGGCGTACGCGGGGTTGGCGTTGTTCACCACGAGGTCCGTGGTTCGTGTGCCGTCGTCGGTGGCGAGCGTGAACTCGCCGCGGCGGCCGCTGATGGCGTTGACGCCGACCCCGGTTTCGATCGTTGCGCCCTGCTCGACGGCGAGCTCGGCGAGCGCGTCGACGACCCCGGCGATGCCGCCCTCGGGGTAGAAGACGTTGCCGTTGAGGTCGACGTGGCTCATGATGGAGTACAGTGCGGGCGTGTTGTGCGGTGCACCACCCAGGAACACCAGCGTGTATTCGAGGAGCTGGCGGAGCTTGGGGTGGTCGAAGAACCGCGAGACGTAGTCGTCCATGTTCCCGAACAGCCGCAGCCGGGACGCCAGCGGGAGCATGTCGGTGCTCGCGTAATCCCGGAACGCCGTCCGGTCGGGGTAGACGACGCGGTTCATCGCGAGATCGTAGTTGGTGGCGGCGCGGTCGAGGTACGTCGCGAGCGCGTCGCCGGCGCCCTCTTCGTAGGACTCGAACAGCTCGTGGGCGTTGCGCCGGTTGGGTTCGATCGTCGCGCTGTCGCCGTCCGTCCAGAACACCCGGTACTGGGGGTCGAGGCGGGTGAGCTCGTAGAAGTCGTGTGGGTCGTGGTCGAAGTGATCGAAGAACCGTTCGAAGACGTCCGGCATCAGATACCAGGACGGCCCGGTGTCGAACCGGAACCCGTCGCGTTCGAGGACGCCGGCGCGGCCGCCGACGGTGTCGTGTTGTTCGAGTAGTGTGACGCTGGCACCGGCGCGGGCGAGGTAGGCCGCCGCGGCGAGCCCGCCGAAGCCGCCGCCCACGACAGTCACGTCACGCTCACCGGGTAGGCTCCCCTGCATGGAGTGGTGTTGGATCGCCGGCAACAAAAAGCCGGGTTGTGACTGATGGGGCATCGCGGGGGACCGCGCCCTTTTACTGTGGCGGGCGCGTAGGCAGCGTGTGAGCGATGAGTCAGGGCGGCGGAACCTCCGAATGCCCAACGACGACGAAGTGTTTGCGGTCGTCAAGCGACACGACGGCGGGAACCACGTGACGCTGCAGTGCGAGGACGGCAAAGAGCGGATGGGACGCATTCCCGGCCGCATGAAGTACCGGACGTGGATCAACGAGGGCGACGTCGTGCTCGCCGAGCCGTGGGACTGGCAGGACGAGAAGGCGAACGTCGAGTGGCGGTACTCCGACCAGGACGCCGATCAGCTCCGCGAAGAAGGCCACATCGAATAACCGCGCCCACAGCAGGCCGCGCCGCGACCGCTTCTCGCCCCGCATAGCTGTGCTTCTCGTCGCGCGATCGGAGAGTCCGCGCCGCGTGCCAGTCGATGCCACCTGATCCCGTGCACGCGTCCGGACGCAAAATCTTTCACCGAAACGTGTGTGAGAGAGTACCGTTCGGGTAACATTCCTACGTTCTCGGGAAGTAAGTGTGTGCAATGGCAGCAATTGGGGCGTTCGGTGTTCTGGAAGTCGTGGGATTGATCGTGGCCGTGCTGGGGTTGTTCCCGGTGGTGAGCCAGTACAAGGAGAGCACGAAGCTGTTCACGGTCGGCTACCTCCTGCTCGTGGTCGGGATGGTGGCGACCAACCTCGAAGCCGTGGTTCTGCCGGTCGTGTTGAACGCCACTGAGCACGTCGTCGGCATCGGGCTCGCGGGCGTGACGTTCCTGTTCGCGGCCTACCAGCGCCGGCAAGGGATGACGGCAACGGAGGACACGGCATGAGTGGGGCTGCCGTCTTCGTTGACGCGGTCGTTGCGCCCCTCGGCGACGCGGTCGGCGCGATCGGGTTCGGTGCCGCGGCCGCGCTCGGCTACCGGAACTACCGGGACACGGACGCTGAAGCGGCGTTCTGGATGGCGTTCACGTTCGCCTCACTGCTCGGCGTGACGTGGACGGTGTCGCTCATGCTGGAGAAAGCCGGTGTCGCCACGCAGATCTTCAACCTCGCGACGGGGCCGCTGATGGCGACGACAGTGGCGGTGTTCGCGATCGGCGGGACTGCGACGCTGGCCATCGTCGAGGACATGGAGGCGCTGGTCGAGGAGCGCGCCCAGCGCCGCCAGGAGGCCGAGGAAGAGCGCGCCGAGGCGGAGCGCGCCCGCGAGAAGGCCGAACAGAAACAGGCCGAAGCCGAGCGGCAGACGGCCGAGGCCGAATCGGCCAAACAGGACGCACGGGAACGCAGCGCGGAGATCGAGCAGTTGGCGGCGGACCTCGAATCCCAGGCGACCGAAGTCGGAGCGACGCTGGAAGCGGCGTCGGACGGGGATCTGACCGCCAGGGTGGATGCCACGACCGACAACGCGGAGATCGCCGAAGTGGCAACCGTCGTCAACGACATGCTGACGACGATGGAGCGCACGATCGACGAGATCCAGGGGTTCTCGACGAACGTCACGACGGCCAGCCGGGAAGCCACCGCCGGCGCAAAGGAGATCCAGGACGCCAGCCAGACGGTCAGCGAGTCCGTCCAGGAGATCGCCGCCGGCACCGACGACCAACGCGAGCAACTGGAGTCGGTCGCCGAGGAGATGGATTCGTACTCCGCGACCGTCGAGGAGGTGGCGGCGACCGCACAGAGCGTCGCGGACACCGCAGCCGACACCACGGACGTCGCGACGGCGGGCAAACAGACCGCCGAGGACGCCATCGACGCGATCGACGCCGTCCAGGAGACCATGCAGACGACGGTCGCCAACGTCGACGCGCTCGAAGATCTCACGACCGAGATCGACGACATCGCGGAGCTCATCAGCGACATCGCCGAGCAGACGAACATGCTGGCGTTGAACGCCAACATCGAAGCCGCTCGTGCGGGATCGGGCGGCGGTAGCAACGGGGACGGCTTCGCGGTGGTCGCCGACGAGGTCAAAGAGCTGGCCACCGAGAGCCAGCGCTCGGCCAAGGACATCGCGGAGCTCATCGAGGAAGTGCAGTCACAGACGGCCACGACGGTCGAGGAGATCCGGGTCGCCGAGCAGCGCGTCAACGACGGGGCGGCGGCCGTCGAGGAGACCGTCGACGCGTTCGGGGCGGTGACCGAGAACATCCAGGAGACGACCGACGGCGTCCAAGAGATCAGTCAGGCGATGGACGAGCAGGCCCAGCGCTCCGAGCGCGTCGTTTCCAGCGTCGACGACATCGCCACGATCAGCCAGGCAACAGCCGATCGCGCCGAGAACGTGTCCGCAGCCTCCGAAGAACAGACCGCATCGATCACCGAGGTGACCAGTAGCCTGCAGTCACTGGCCGCGCAGGCGGACACCCTCGAAGACCGGTTGAACGAGTTCCGGACCGAGACCACCGGCACGGCGCACGGCGAAGCAACCGACGCGCCCGCCGGACAGTCGGACTGACCGGCTGCGGTCTGGTCAGTCGGTCTGCGTGGGCGTGGCGTCCCGGTCGGCATCGACCTCGAACTCCGACAGCAGCGCTTTGAGCTGTTCGGCCTGGCCGCTGAGCGACTCGACGCTGTCGCTGATCTCGGACATCGACGCGGCCTGCTCCTCTGCGGCGGCGGAGACGCTCTGTGCCTCCCCAGCAGTGGAGTCACTGAGATCCGCGACCTCCTCGGTCATCGACACCGCCTCCTCGGTGCTGGCGGCCTGATCGTCGGTGGTGTCGCTGATCTCCTGGACGCCCGTGTCGGTCTCGTCGGCGTGGTCGGACACTGCGGTGAACGCGTCCACGACCTCCTCGACCGCGTCGATCCCCGCGTCCATGGACTCCTCGGCGGCCCTGGCTTCGGCGACAGTGGCGGTCGTCTGGGACTGCACCTCGGTGATGCGGCGCTCGATGTCGCCGGCTGACTCCTGGGTTTCCTCGGCGAGGTCCTTGACCTCGTCAGCAACGACCGCGAAGCCGTCGCCGCTCTTGTCGGCGCGAGCGGCCTCGATGTTGGCGTTCAACGCCAGCATGTTCGTCTGCTCGGCGATGTCCGAAATCAAGTCCACGATCTCGCTGATCTCCGCCATCTGGTCGTCGAGGGCCTCGACGTTCTGCACGGTCGCGTCGATTGCCTCCTGCACCGTCAGCGAGCGCTCGATGGCGTCCTCGGCGGTCTGCTCGCCGTCGCGCGCGATCTCGGCGGTCTGATGGGAGTGCTCGGCGACCGAATCGGCGGACGCCGCCACCTCCTCGATGGCCGCCGACAGGTCAGTCATCTCCCCGGACACCGTGTCCAGCATGTTGCGCTGCTCGTCGGCCGCGCCGGCGATCTCCTGGACGGATTCGCTGACCTGGCCGCTGGCGCGCTCGGCGTCGGCGGCTCCGACTTCGGCCTCCTCGCTGGCGGTGGCGACCGCGTCGGCGAACTCCTGGATGTCGATGATGGTGTGCTCCCACTGCGCGAGCATCTCGTTGAACGACGCCGCGATCGCCGCCATCGCCTCGTTGTCCGTGTCGTCGGCGGGCATGCGGCGGGTGAGGTCGCCGTCGGCGCACGCCGCCATCACGTCGCTGTACCGCTCGGCCTGCGCTTCGAGTTCGGCCGCCAACGCTTCCGCGTCGGCTTTCGCGTCCTCGGCGCGCTCCCGGGCGTCCTCGGCGCGCTCGCGCTCCGCTTCCGCGTCCTGCTGGGCCTCCGTGGCCTGCTCGCGGGCGGCCTCGGCCTCGTCGATCTGGGTGACCAACGCGTCACGCATGCTCCCGATGGACGCGAACAGTTGCCCGATCTCGTCCCGGCGAGAGCTCGCCACGTCCACGTCGTAGTTCCCGGCCTCGATCTCCGCTGCGGCCGCCGAGAGGGACTGCACCGCGGCCGCGGTGTTGCGCCCAATGGTACCACCGACCAGAACCACGCCCACGAGCGCGACCAGAATGAACCCGAGGATCCCGGTGCGGATCTGGTTGCTCAACGCGAACGCGCTCTCGGAGGGCGCGTGCTTGACGACCACCCAGTTCTTCCCGGGCACGGTCGTGTACGCGGCGACGTACTCACGGTCGAGCACGCTGTCTTTCGTCGGGGTGTTCGTGAACTGTCCCTGCTCGGTGGCCGAGTCGAGCGCCGGGATCTCGGACTGCGACCGGTCCGGGATGTAGGGCTGCCCGACGGCGTCAGTTCCGGCGTCCGAGAACAACACCGCCGTCGCGTCCGAGGTCGGACGCACGACCTGCGTGAACGTGCCGTCGATGCCGGCACCGAACTGGTCGCTGAGATCCCCCGCGGTGTACTCCACGACGAGAACGTGTGTCAGGTCCGCTGCGACGCTCATCGAGCTGACGACCCGCTGGCCGCCGGCGGTCCGGTAGGGGTTCGTGGACACCACGGTGTCGCGGCCGATGGATCGCGTGCGGTCCACCCACGGGTGGGTGTCCGCCGATACGCGCGTGCCACGGGCGTCCTCGTCGGTGCTTGCAACGATGCGCGCGTCGCTCGCCCCGCCGACGGTGGGGTCAGCGACGTGGACGTCGGCGATCCGATCGGCGTCCAGTTCGGCCGCCACGAGCTGTGTCACGTACGCCTGTTTGTCGGCGGCCGTGGTGTTGAACCCGAGCCGCGGGTTGTTCGACGCGATGAGCACGGACTGCTCGTTGCGTTCCAGCCAGTCGCCGATCACGGTCGCATCGGAGACGGCCTCCTGTTCGAGTTGTTGTTCGGTGTTCGCCTCCAGCGTGGCGGTGGCGTCGGCTTGCACCCAGAATCCGCCGGCCGCGATGATCACGAGGATCACCAGCAACGCGACCGCGAACTTCACCAGGTACGACCGCAGCGGCAGCAAGGCGATGGCTTTCACGCGATCCAGCGGGGCCGTGTCTGTGGACGACGGCGAGTTGTCGCCGGCGTCGGCCGTGGGTTCGGACATGGGGTCAGATGAAGTCGTTGTTCTGCAAGTGGTCGGCGGCCGCCTGCTGGTTCCCGCTCGCAGCGGCGCGACTGTTCAACGCCTGCATCGTCTCCGCGTCGGGGATCGCGTCGGGCATCGTGTTCAGCGCCGCCACCACCGCGTCGGTGGCAACGTCCTCGTGAACGACGCCGACGGGATGGAAGAACGGCCAGAAGTTCCGGTCGTCGTCGAGCACACGAACGTTGTCGACGTCGGTGAGCCAGGCGCTGGTGCTGTACCCGACCCCCAGATCGGCGTACCCTTCGTCGACCGCAGTGCCGGCGGCCTGTGCGGACGCGGTCTCCAGGAACTCGCGCTCGGATGCCCACGCGGTCACGCGCTCGGGGTCGAACTCGTAGTAGTCGAACAGCGCGTCCAGGCCGTCACTCCGGGAGCGGAACCCGTCGCCGAACGCGGGCCTGATGTCGTAGTTTCGGCTGTTGACGTGCGCCGCGAGGTCGCTGATCGACTGGATGCCCGTGCCCTCGACGGCGCGCTCGGCGACGAACACCGCCCACGTGTTCTGCCAGTCCGCGCGATCCAGGATGCGGATCGGGTGTTCGGCCTCCATCTCCGATTTCAGCGCGTCGTACTGGGCGTCCGGCGTGTCGAAGTCGGCGCTGTCGTGTTTCGGCGGGTGCGACGACCACAGCGACCCCATGTAGTCGTAGTAGGCGTGGACGTTCCCGGTCCGGTACGCCTCGGAGATGGCTGTGTTCCCCCCGAAGCCGGTTTCGTCGACGAGGGTCGCGTTCGTGGTGTTTGCCAGGAGCTCGTAGGCGACGTATCCGAGCGTCACCTGCTCGGCGTACCCCTTCGAGCCGACAACGATCGACGACGAGCCACTGTCGCCGCCGCCGGTGGATGTGGTGTCACCACCCCCGGTGATCGTGGTACAGCCAGCGACTGCGGTCGTCCCCCCTGCCGCCAGCATCCCGAGCAGCCGCCGCCGGCTGCTGGTGCTGGCGTGTTCTGGTGTGTCCATCATGTCTGGCCCTAGCCGGACTGTGTCAAAAGTCCGTTGGCGATAGTATCAACGGTGATACTCACATACGATACAACAGTTAGCGCGCACAATAAGTTCGACAGAAAATAACAGGCGTGGACAGCCAGCGGATTGGCTGCTCGACGCCGGGGCACCCAGTGTCAGTCAGAGATCCCACGCCAGTGGCAAGCGATAGCGCGGGGACGGGCCGAAAGCTTCCTGACGTGCGGATCCACCACGCACTCTCAGTCGGTTCTGCAGGGCTAAGCTTCCCAGCCTTGCGCTGGTTGCTGGAGTACTAAAACGAATAGCCGAATTGATCGGTGAAACACACTGCAATAGCCATAATTCGATCATTGTGGACAAACGAAGGGCGGTCCGTTTCATGCGACAGATGTCATCCCGTGACATTTGACGAACATCAGAGACCAAACCGGCGAACGGTACTGAACTCATTCGGCGTGGGTGCTGCAGGGATGGCAACGATTCCGGGATTTCGCACATGCACAGCAACAGGATGGCCCGGCAACGGAGGTCCAAGCCGACACGAGAAAATATCAATTTCTGGTACCGCCACCGCGTCCAGCGAGGAAGATCGGGACGACTAGGTTCCCGACGGGAGTACGGATCTGTATCACGAGTTCCCAAAGATGGGTAGCTACAACGTGCGTCCGGGGAACGTGAAGTTCACAAACGACGTACGGAAAGCACCTGATCGTCCACGTGGCGGTGCCCGTGCGAAGGTCCGGATGGAACCCGGTCGACAGATCTGTAACGACGGCCAAGACGGGTACTGCACCCCGACAGTTCAGGATGGTTATAACAACAAAAGCGCAACCGTGGTTCAAGACTGGGATATGCCAGTCAACGACATTCCAAAAGAAGAACTCATCACCGGTACTGACCCCGAAGGACAAGTCGATGATGTTACCGGGACCCGAAGTGCCTCTATCTCGCTCGGAGCGTCATCGGGCGGAATCTCTGGATCAGTTGGTTACAGTAGCAGTGTGAATTTTCCGGGGGCTGAACTCACGGACGCAACAACGCTTGCCACCGGTGAGGCAGAACACCAATTCAAGATCAACAAACCGAGCCACAACTCATCGACCAACAACGCCGTATTTGAGGTCGGAAGCGTGGCTCAGTGGGAACCCGACTGTGCCAACGACAGGCGGCCGACCCGGCGTACGATGGTCATCATCAATGTCGACCTGCAGTGGGGCCTAGATGTCCCGGTCGGAAAGTGGGGTGACGTAATATCTGACAACAAGTCATTTAGCTACGTGACCACTTGTTAGAGAATAATGTCTCCGGGTAAGTCACGACGGCGAGTCCTCGCGGGTGCCGGTAGTGTCATACTCGGCGGGAGTGTCGTAGCCTTCGGCACTGACGCCATCACCGCCAACGGAAACACAACTGGTTCCACCCAACTCGGCGCTGATGACCTTACCGCTGGAACGATTCCGGCGAGCGCAGACACACTCGCCGTGGCTCATATCGACCGAGGGGAGCCTCCAGAGTCTGTCCGTGCCGTCGCCGGATTAGTGGCGGAAGCCCTTCCGTTTGCTTCAGTTCCCGCCCGACTCCGTAGGCTGATGTCCACAGATTCGTCCCAGACCGTTGATGCGTCGCGCATCGGAAAACTCGCATTCATCGGTTCTGCCGGTGGTCGTGGTGCGGTCGTCGTCTGGGCAAACTGGACGGAAGAACACTTCGTTGACTTCGTCGGTGTCGATGGTTCCACCGACCGCCAGACTGAGATGCGCCACGACAGGGCAATGTACACCGACGGGGAAACGGCCGGGAGCGTGCTCGCAGATACCGCGTTCGTCGTCGGTCACCCGTCGATCGTCGCGGACACCATCGGAGTCTGGCATGGTGATATGGACCCAGTCGGCGGATCGACTCTTCGGACGTACTCCCTGACCCAGCGACAGTCCCCGTTTCGGTTCAGCCTCGGTGACATTCAATTACCGTGTAGCTCCGTTAGGCCTGTTCGGAAACCACCAGTGTACGACCACGTTACACGTCGGTATGGGGCTATCTCGGACGACGGAGAGCTTCGTGTGTCAATGACGCTGGACTCACAGGCACCCACCACAGCACTTGCAGCCGCGCTCCGTCAAGACCTTGGGCTTGCCGGAGCGGCGGCTGCTCGGGTAGACCTCCCAAGTGATGCCGTTTCGGCACTCTCTGTCCATGAGGAAGCCAACGCCGTGGCAGTCCAGTTCTCTCCCACGGATAGACCACGCCAGGGTACGCTTACCGATCTCTTCTGTTCCCTTTCCCAGCTCGTTACAGAGGAGTAACAAGGGGAGGTCCGCTAGACGGCCCTCCATTATGTTACCGTGATGCGAAGCTTTCTAGTTGAGCTCCCTGGCGTTGTCTGACGAGCCATCTCGATTGACGCCAGTACCATTGGCAGGATAACGGTCACGACGGCAGTTCTCTCCGAGAGAGAGGATAAGCTCGCGGCCCTCGATTTCTTTGAAACAGTCACCAATCAGAAGAAGGGCCGAGTTGTTGCGACGAAAAGCCCACACTCGGTGACCTCCACAGCCCGGGACACCGAGACATCCATGATCTCCCCTATTGTACCCGACAAGGCAGGCGACGCGTTTCTCGCCGCCGGCCGAGTCGGCGTCAACGAGCGCGACGTTCTCGATGGGACCGTCCAGTAGTGTTGGGTACCGTGAGCCTCAACGCTGAGGAAGCCTCGTGACTTACCTGTGCTCCGCTGTCGAGAAACTGCAACGAGTTCGATTTTTCCGATCACATAGGTTCCTCCGGAGCATGGTGCTCGCACATACGTGGGGGCTCGTTCCGGTAACTCTCGCAAGTCTCTGGTGGCAGTTCGAGACCGGTCGTGGTTTCCTTCGTTAGTCCAGAGGAAACATCGATTCGGGCAGAGATAACTGACTTCGACCAGAGATTGTCATTCACCGTGGCCGGATTCGAGAGTTAGGGCGCCTCAAGCCATACATACCGCGATATTTGGGAGGTCTGCTTCAGAAGGTCGATCGTCATCCGAGAGGTCGTGTCAAGTAAATCTAGAGACAGTGGATAGGTATTATCGCTGCGTCGATGAACATACCGCCCCCTTCTGGGGCCGCAGGTTCGTCCCAATCATCAGCAATCTTTTGAGTGCGACGACCACTCTTTCAGTGCAACGAAAATTAGCATTGACACAGCTCGCAGTCTTCCGTTTCAACTGCCTTACTCTGGCGACCTGACCCAGCGCTATCTAGCGGTTAAACACGGCCCTTAACCGATATCCAGCTTTTCGATCAACGGCATCGAATAACTAGCGCGGCCAGAGCCGCTATCGAGGACAAGGGTGTGACACACTACCTCCGAATGATCAAGGTCAGAACGACGCTCGAACGAATTGGGAGCGAGCTAGACTATCATCGCGGTCGGTTCGGGTTCTACCAGCAGTTCCATGGCGAAACCGGTGATCGGCTTACAACAAGGAAGTTCGGAGCCAGCCTGCACACAATATCTTCTGGGTGGATGTCGATATCAGCTCGGGCATGACTGCACTCAACGCATTCCAAGATGCCTTTGAATTCGGCCCCCAGAAGAGCCACTGCTTGTACCCGTGTTCACAGCTCAAAAGGCGCGTGGGCGGACCTACTACGGATCGCTGTGGGTGCTAGGTTCTGTGGTCCCTTCTTTTGTACTGACCTGGAAGCCTTCGAGCCGTGGTTGTGCCTGTTCAGCCTGCTCGGTGAGGGACTCGACGTTTGCTGTCACTTCAGTGGCCGTGTCCAGGACGGTGGGGCTGCTGATGAAGCACCCAAGCGCGAACTACGAGAGGAAACTGGCCTCGGCACTCGAACCAGTAACTATTACCGACTCACAAAACTATTTATAGAATATCGCTGAGCCATACCCAAATCGGCAGCCAGCGCGACGATTCTTCCAAGATGGAGTAGATATTTGAATACACTCGTATCGGTTACGCGTGGAAACTCTCGTCACAATTTCGGCAGGTAGCCCACTGACCTGCCTTCACTTTCTGCTTTTCACCGCACTCAGGGCACTCACGCCAAACTGAGCGATTCCCGTAGGACATACCCTTACTAACAGAATCCTATTGTAAATCTCTAACTCGTAATTCGAGCGTCCAATTGCCGGACTACTTTCACCTCGGTTAGATAGCCTTCTTGACAGTCGGTTACAAAGTACGGACCACACTCAGTATGAGCGATATCATCTGTAAAGCGATTCAGGAGCAGAAGGTAATCGAATTCACCTACGACGGCCATCATCGAAAGGTCGAACCCTACTGCCACGGCCGGAGCAAGAAGGGCAAGGAGTCGCTTCGAGGCTACCAAATTGCGGGAGGGAGTAACTCGCGGCGAGTCCCATTCTGGCGTCTCTTTACCGTAGCGAAGATGGGGAACCTGACGCTGATAGACGAGTCGTTCACTGGGGACCGGGCTCACTACAACCCGAACGATAAGGACCTGTCTCCGATTCACTGCAACATCTGACGATGGACAAGGAACGTGCGAAAGAACTGATGCTCGAAGAACGAGAAGATGACGAAGGTTTCAAAGACTCGATTGTCGTCCTCGAAATGGACCTCATCGAGGAGGACGCGGGTATCATTCGGGGCGAACTGATAATCGAAGGCGAGGTTGATACGACCGGCAGTCTCCTCGTACCGCTCAATGAACCAAAGCCAGAGAATTGGCAAGACCTCGAAGTTGGGGAGACGAAAGCGTACGGTCTTCGGATTGATTCTCGGAAGGAGACGCTGCGTGAGAAGATGGGCGCATTCTTCAGTCGTAGTTTGGAGGAAGGGCGCGTACAAGACTTCGTTCCTGGAACCCCTCCCGGAACGTAGATAATCTCTAAGACGTTCAAAAGGGCCATAATAGAGGTATAACGGCGATTTGAGCTTGATTCTTGTTCTTCATTTCACTTTCACCTCGCCACCGTTATATTTTATATGAATGTCTACGTAGTATCACTTGTCTCCCATCGAAACACACCGGAGACTGAATACAAATGGCCGCGACAAAGCTCATTCCGTACAAAGTACAGATTCATCCGAATGGGGAAGCCAGCCAGGACGACCTCTGGGACTTAACGGACCTCCAGCAATACGATACCACCGTACAGAGCCAACTTGGGGCATCTAGTGAGGCTCCTTCAGTCTCGGACGTCGAGACATTCACCGACCTGTTTCGGTCGTTCTGCCAGTACTATGAATCGAACCTCGCTGACCTCGGAGAAGAAGTCGAGCGTCTCTCAAACGTAACCCTCGCGCTCAGTACAGACTGGGAGTCATCCGAGCAAGTGGTTGAAGGGAATCTCTATCTCGGAAATTACGGAGTCGTACGGAACCTCGTTGACAGACAGAGCGGCGAACGACGAGAACGAGGCCGAGACATCGATGACGCCGAAGAGAAGCCGCTCTACTTTATGACGTACACTCCCTCGGGGAACGCTAAGGAAGCGTATCTCTTCTTGGAACGTTCACGGCGTTACGGAGCGAAAGAGCCCTTCTATATCACTCTCCGTCGGTGGATTCGGGAGTACTACTCCGATGAAGTCAACGTAAAGATAGACCCCGTCAGAACAGAGGATATCTTCCCGAAGATGCGAGAGGCTGATAGGACGGTTCGTCTCCGGTTAGAGAAAGATGGGTCTCCGGACCAGCTTCACTCTGACTTTGATTCGGTCTTTGACCAGGAAGAGATGAAGCAGGCAATCGAATTCCGACCAGAGGGCGGCGACGATATGAACCTCGTCGTCGACGAACTCGAAGCTTGGTACAACGATTCAGAGACGGCATTCGAGACGATAGACGACGTCTCGTATAACAACGTCAAAATCACCATCGAGAAGAACAACTCTGACGAGACAATCTCGCTCACAAAGGGCGAAGCGGAACTACGGAAGAACATTGACCTCAGCGATATAGCTGAGGAAGGAGATATTCCAGTTCTCTCGGAAATTTCCTCGCGGGCTCATGGATTCCTCACGACGGTTACTGGAGGTAGGACCGGAACAAGTAGTCTCTTCAGTAGTTAGCCCTGAAGAGGCATCCTAAATTCAAAACAGTAAACACATCTGTTGAGATATTCCTATCTTGAATAATGCCTGCTGAACGCAGCGATTGTATGCGGCCTTCAGATGACGTTGTATTAGGAATTCTCAATTTAGGAGGTGGTTCTGGAACGAGTAAAAGTATTCAATCAACATATGAGAGTGACGCAAACAAAAGACAGGTCTTGAGAGATGTCTCGGATGATGCACAGAATGTCGAACTTTCGACTATAGATATTACTCAAAGGCTCTGGATTCTTCACGACCTTGGCTTAGTTGAGTACTTAGGACATGGTGAATTTAGAATCACCGACCAGGGTCGGGCTTACTACAACGATGAAGGAGTGGTAGAGCTACCCTCTATCAAAACGGGATGGCGTAGGAAACTTGGTAGGGTGGTTGCCCGGCGAGGAAAAGGTGTAGTCATCTCTATTCTGTCGGTGATTGGACTCATATTTTTTCTTCGAGCCAGTATTACCAATGTTTGTGAACTAGGCTTGGGCACTTCTTTAATTGCGTTTGTGATTCTCCCAATCACGCTAGCATTGGTCGTTCTACATTTAATTGATATGGCAAAGCCGCTCAATATCTTCCTAATAAATACTCTCTCTATTGTCGAAAGTAATGGGTTGGGTGATGGAGAGGTATCTAGTGAAGATATTGATGCATCAGCTGCAGCCATCTCAAATTCATTTAGAAGTTATACTGTCCTTGGACTGTGTGTTTTGCTAGGTGCTGGTACCCTGTTAGCTACTCAGTTTACTCTCAATACCCAAGTCTATGGCCTGATATTCGACTTGTTCGGCGGTGTTTTCCTCGGGTTCCAGGCAATTCACGCCTCAAGAGGACAACTGCGTAGCTCCGGAAAAGACCTTGCACTTTTTGATTTTGGTTCAGAAACAGTAGAGGTTACCGATGGTATCTGGGGCATCTTTTTTCTCATCATTGGGTTTGGCATTCAAGGGTTGGCACAAATCCCGTGGGGTACTGTCCTCCACACGTTATTTGGAAACGTCCCCAGCATTTGCTAAGTTGGTGAAAAATACTATTTGCGAGTGTTCAATGGCGAATAAATAAGAATATGACAAGGACGGACCAAGTGAATCGGTTTTACCAGTTAATGACTGAGTTAGAGGAGACTGTCGGCGGGAAACAGAAGCTCAAGGACTGCACCGGCTATATGGACTGGCCCGACCGAGGCGTCTACTTCTTTTTTGCATCAGACGAAGACAGCGACGCCGGTGACCAGCTTCGGATTACTCGCATCGGGACTCACGCTGTCTCCGAGGGAAGTAGTACCTCGCTCTGGGACCGACTCAGAACGCATCGCGGAGCAAAGCGGGGAACCTACGAAGGCGGCGGGAACCACCGAGGCTCTGTCTTCCGAAAACGAGTCGGCGAGGCGTTCGTTGAGCGTGATTCCCTGAATAATGAGTATCCGCATTGGGGCGAGGGCTCAAGCGCGAAGCGGGAACGCCGACTTGATGAACTCGAGATGGAGCGGCGAGTAAGCGGCTATCTTCGGGACCTGCCGTTCCTCTGGCTCAACGTTGACGACGAACCAAGCGCCGAGAGTCAACGGGCCTACATCGAACGAAACACGATTGCGCTCCTCAGTAACTACCAGCGAGAGGCCGTTGATGCTCGCGCAGATAATTGGCTGGGAAATCATAGTCGGAGCAAGAAAATCCGCGAATCCGGACTGTGGAATGTGAACCACGTCGATGAAGACTACGACCCTGATTTTCTCGACCTCCTCCGCGACCAGATAGAGGAAACTTCGTCAGTCTAAGAATCGACCGCCATCGTAGCGACAGGACACTATTATAATGGTAATGTCTGTACAGCAATAGTATGGCAATCTACGTCGATGACCCTCTCAATTCGAATGACGAAGACTGGGACATCAGCAAGTTCCACAGCGATAGCGAATACTTCGTTAAGCGGCCACCCTACCAGCGAAAGACCGTCTGGGATACCGGAAAGAAGAAGGAACTAATCGATAGCTTCGTTCGCCAACTCTACGTCCCGCCTGTTGTAATCCGACAAGTTGTCCTCGACGGTAACGACCTCCGTCTCGAAGTCGTCGACGGCCAACAGCGAATTACCGCGATTCAAGAGTTCTTCGAGGACGAATTCGCACTCCCCGATAGCCCCGAACTCCGCGAACTCAACCCGGAACACGAGATTGCTGGGAAACGATACTCCGAACTTAGCGAGGACGTCCAAGAGTATATCGACTCTCAGTGTTCGCTCAAAGTCATCAAGCTGCGCGGCATCGACGACCCCGACGACAAGCGCCATCAGGAGTTAGCCACGAAGGTATTCTGGCGACTCCAGCAGGGCGAACACCTGACCAACATCGAGAAGAACCACAGTAAGACCTACAGCCCCGTTCGGAACTTCATCGTCCAGACAGCCGACGACATCAGCTTCGACCGAGAGAATTACGAAAGCCGCGACGACAACCCAAATCGCCACGAGTTCTTCACGCTTCTCGCTCGGAACAACGACCGACTTCAGCAACTCTCACTCCTTGCTCGCTTCATCCTGATTGAGATTGATGAAGGCCCGACGAAGGTCACCGGGAAGGAGGTCACCAAACTATTCGATTGCAAGCGAGAGGGGTTCACTGTCCACGAGGACTTAGAGGAGTTCAAACAACGCGATGAGATTCAGCGCGTTCAGCGGATACTCGACCTCCTTACGGAACTGTACCGAGATACCGACCTGAAGAACGGGAACGGAGAGATAGAGTTCCTAAACAAGGAGTACTTCATCCTCAGCCTGTATTCGCTCATCCGTGAGTTAGAGTACGGCGATTACAACTTCGGGCGAGACAACTACGACGAGGTTCGGGACTTCACCGAGGAGTGGTTCAAGCGGTTCGAAGTTGAGGATACAGACGACAGCGAAATGCTCCAATTCAAGGAGGCTCGCCAGCAGAACCGAGGAGCAGTCAACAAGCGACACTACATCCTCGAAAACGCCTTCTGGGAGACAGAGCCCGATATTCAAGAGACGGACAGCCAACGGGCATTCTCCCGAGCGCAGCGAATTAAGCTCTTCATCGAGAGTGACCGCATCTGCGAGATGTGCGTAGAGGAAGGGAAAACCGAAGAGGAGGCAAAAGTGTCTTGGAGTAATTGGGACGCCGACCACATCGAGGAACACTCACAGGGCGGCCAGACTGTTCTCGAAAACGCACGGGTCCTCTGTCCCCATCATAATCGGAGCCGATAGCATCCAGCAGTATCATTAATATCCTGACAGCCATCTGGTTAAATGGCGATTCTCGATGACTGATGCACCATTAGCGCCCCGTCGACCGATGGACGACAACAAAGGATTAGGCGAGGGAATGACCAGCGTCGACATCTACTGTCACCGCCAGCACAAAGGACAATGGCAACAAGAGGCCGACGAACAAGGAATCAGCCTGAGTCGTTATTTGGTCGAACTCGTTCAGGAAGCTCGCTGGCAGAGACATAACGACGACTGAGACGGCGAAGTCCGAAACATCGTTTTCCTCCGAAATCGGGACATAGACCGCGTTTTTACCGGTAATATCATTAACCTAACAACCTAATGACTATTCGGAGGTTCTAGTATGACAGAGACATCTGTGGACAGCCCCAGCGACGAACGGGACTTCCAAACGCTCCACAAGAATACGACCAGAGCCGAACTCTTCCCCGCCAAACAGCACAAAGAGGAATGGTGGGAAGAAGCCGAACACGAAGGGTCCAGCCTCAGCCGGTACCTCTACGACCTGATTCAGGAAGCCCGGATGTATCGGGACAGCGGCGCACCCTTCATCCAAACACAGGACCAGACAGTCAAGCAACTCCAAAACAAAATCGACGACCTCCAAACGCAACTTGAAGAGGCTCGACAAGGCGGCGGTGGTCGAACCCACCTCAGTATCGATGACCTCGTCACTCGGGTACTGGACCAGCAGTACCAATCACTAGACGAACTCATAGAGCGCGTTTCTGCTAGTGACGATGTCACCCAACACCTCCAACGACAAATCGAGAACCGGCTGTACGCCTTAGCTGAGAACGGGCAAGTTGAATTCCAGCGGGGGCACGGCTGGCGGCTCAAGGAGGAGAACTAACATGGGAGCCGAACCTGGTTCATCGAAAGTCTACGACAACAAGCACGACGAAATCAACTACTTCATTACTCGAAAGCACGCGACCGGCCGGAGCGAAAGAACGCTCAACTCGTACAGTCGCATCCTGCGTGAGTTCTTCCACGACCAATTCCCGGAGCTCTCACCTAGCGAAGTCGAGATTCGCCACGTCGAAGACTATCTAATGGCGCTCACGGAACGCGGCGTCTCCCAGAACTCGAAAAAGAAGTACCTGGAAGTCCTCTCCAGCTTCTACGGCTATACGATGAAACGGCCGCAGTTCGAGGGAATCACCAGTAATCCCGCTGCCGTCGTGATGGAGGAGATACCCCGGATTCGGCCTGACCGGCCGGACTGTGCGACGTGGGAGAATGCCTGTAAACTCATCAACGCCATCCCAGACCCGAGAGACAAGACCGTCACCATCATCCTCGCAAAGACCGGTGCTCGACTGCTTGAAGTTCTCTCCATCGAAGAGGACGACGTCGACCTCGAGAAGGGATTCATTCGACTCCGAGAGCGCAAGGGAGGTAAACAGACTGTCGTCCCAATCGATGACGAGACCATCTACGCAATCAAACGCTATCAGTTTGTCAACGCCGATTTGGATTCGCCATATCTCTTCACAAGCAACAAAGGAGGACGGCTCTCGAAAGAGCGGATTCGACGGGAAGTGAAAGCCGCTGCCGACCGCGCCGGCGTCGCCCCCAAAGAAGAACGACGGTTCGAGAAGAAATTCACACCTCACACCTTCCGCACCGTGTTCACTACGCTAATGCGGAAACAAGGAATGAAGCCGTACATTCTGAAATACATCCGCGGAGACGCTAAGACCGAGACGATGGATATCTACACCAGGGTAGACCGTGACGAAGCGAAAGAAGAGTACCTGAACTGCATCAAGGAAATTGGACTCTAACGAGGATGGACAGTTGGTCGAAGTCATTATTTACCGAAACCCGTGGGAAGACCCTGAGGAGGTAGCACGCGTTACGATTGAGGGTGAGGTGTCGGGCGGGACGCCGACCGCCGAATCTCTCCGAGACCGGATTCAGGACGAACGCGACCCAATCATCAGCGAGTACACGGATGGACGAGAACTGCTCCGGTATCTGGCTGCCTCGTACTCGAATGGGTATGTGATGGCAGGCTACGATAGCGAAGAGTCCCGGCGAGTCGTCGAGGAGTTGAACGACGCCGCATACCTCGACTGGGTCGAAGAGTCAGGGCTCGACACCTCGCTCTGAATCCCAAAGACTGTACGCTGGTAGTAGTCCCTCGACTGCTCACGTATTTCTGAGCAAACCGAATAGATTGACTCTTAATCGTCATCGAACGGCTCTCTACTCCTGATAGGTAACACTCAGTCTGATGCTGGCTTTGACCGGGACGTCCTGATATTTTCTCTATCAATCGATAGGTGTCCCCTGGTGTACGTGATTGCTCCAAAGAACGGATTGTTGCTCTCGATGATGACTGGTATTCGATTGCTGATGAACGCGTTCTCAGTTCTCTCAGCTAGGACCTCCACGCCGTTACAGACCAACAGAGACTGAATCAGTCTGTTGCTCGGGAGTCTTATGATGAAACAGAGCGATTATTGATACGGTGATTTGGCGTGGCATTGCTCATTTTTGGACTCAACGAAGAGAGGGACGACTGGGATGTCCTCGGGAAGATTGCTGACGGTGAAATAGTCGAGGACCCAACTGGCGAACTGGAGGCGACAATAGAAGGAGCGTATGATTTGGATGATGAGGACCACCTAAGACGGGCATTGAATAACCACTACATCAACGCCGTCCCGCTGGCAGAGGATGAGGAGTAGACCGATGCGGGTTCTCTTTCAGATGTACCATGCCGGCGAGCTACACGACCTCGGTATCATCAAAGACGGCGATGTGGTCGAAAGCATCGAGGAGGGGTTTGAGGATTGGATTCGATGGGAGTTGAGTCAGCCGACGACTCCTAACCTCGATGACCTCCAAGGGATTCTTGAGGTGTATGAGGGACCGTATCTGGTTGCGAAGAGGGTCGATAAGTGACTGTCTATAATATAGTATAAATAGGGGAACCCACGGAAGTGCACTCATTATGAACGTCTTCCTGCGTGCTCTCCACATCTGCAATAGAATATACACGGTGTACAGCCTCTACGGAGTAGAATTATTATCGTGTCAGGGCCAATAAGAGATTAGATGGCTAGAAGCAATGGCGGTGGGATTCTATTTGAGACATTCATCAGTGTCGTTAGAGCGTTCGCCGAATTAGATGGTGAAGCTAGAACTAAGGAAATAGTCGAATCAGAGTACACGACTCGTGAGGACCGCCAAGTCCTGAATGTACTTCAAGAACTCAAGCGAATGGGATATGCTAGATATGAACAGCGTGGAGTACACAAATACTGGATAGCTGACAAACCCGAACTCTACGCATTCTATGCAAGAGAAAAAGAGTATCTAGACGAGCTGTTGGATGACGAAGAGTGGACTGAGCAAAAGAGAGAGCATATGCTACGTAAACTCAGAAACAGTACCAGTCCCGAACCAGAATAATAGAAGCAGGTGTACGAGTCCCCCTCTATACTATTATAATAGTATGATAATGCATTTCGTCACCTCGGCGTAGTCCATTACTTTGAGAGTGATTCTGTAATCGTGGCGACATCGACGTTACGCAGAATTAGGTGACTGAATTTGTCGTGCGAGAATTCTTAGTATAAATCTTAAGTACATATAGTAAGGAATATTATACTAATTCGCGCTTATAACCTTTGGAATGGTAAAATGTCGATTCCAAAGGTTACAAGCGCTCTGTCCAAAGGTTCCACAGCGATTTTGGAGTTAAATATATACGTACTCATCAATTTTTCTCAAACGGGCAAAACATCTGCCCAGATAAAATATGAGCACCAAAACACAGGCTCAACAGCCACCGCTAAAAGCAAAAATCGACGTTCGCCCAACGCAAATGAAAGAGCTTCTAGAGCACGCCGGGCTCCGACCGGACGGCCGATACAACTCCTACCATCCTGAGATTCGGCTCCGAATCAGCAACGACCAGGTCGAGACGATTGCCTACAACTCTGCAAAAGGCGCAATCACCTACGGAGACTACCAATCCGAATACTTCGACGGCCTCACAGTCACAAACGGAGAGACTGTCAATGCAATCGTCAACCCCTACAAGATGCAGGAGGGACTGAAGCTCCTTCTGAACCAGCGTCAGAAGAACAACGGCAATTCCCCGCCTCTACTCCATATCGAATTCCACTCAGTCGACAATCGTGGGTACGCACAGAGCTACACAGCCGAGGCAGGGCTGAAACAAACTCGACAATGTCCGACTGCGAACCGTGCGAAGAACCGCTTCCCAACGGGAGTTACAAACCTGTTCAACTCAAACGGTCGGCTCTGTATTAGCGGCAGCCCAGTACCAACTGTCATTCAAACGAAGACGGACGCCCTAATGCGCATCACAAAGGCCGGGATGGAGGTCAACCACGGCGACTCATTCGAGATTAAAGTTGAGGGTGGTGACTTCTGCATCGACCTCAACAATAAGAATGGCGGCGGCGTCAGCGGCGTTCTCAGCTCGGATGTTCAGGGGCCTGACTTCAAAAATGCGTACGGAGAGGCATTTGCTCAGGTCGCAAAGAGCCTTGATGACGGCAAAGTAGAGCTTCAGAGCGGGCAGGACCAGCGACTCGCGGTGATTCAGGAGGGCGACCACTATCGCGCCCACCACGTCATCGCTCCGGTCAAGAAGACGTAACAGAGTCGTCATAACGACTCTCCCTTAGACAAAGTTCAGCAGAATTTCTTTTTCCAGAGACCAGCACTCAGGTCGTTGTTATCGGTGGTCTGAGCGAGGTTTTCTCCGTCAATAATGATTCACTCTCGTCGCTTCGTAAACCGTGTCTTTGTCACAGCACTGGAAACCTGCCCGCTGTTCTCAACCCTTTGCGCCTGAATCAGTCCTCAGACTCTCCCTCCTCGTACCCAGCTTCGTACTCATCTCGTACTGTTCTCGAAGCTCGCCTTGAGACCTTAGCGAGATTCTTGTTGAATCGACGGATAGAGAGGTAGATGTACAGCAGGAGGAGATACGTCCAGATGAACAACCCAACGACAGAATAGATGGCGAGTTTGAGGAAGCGGTACTCTATCGGCCCGATATGGACGCTACCTATCTGGATGCCGCTCGATTCGTCTTGCTGGTCGTTGTCTGAATCAGTCATCGTAATCACCGGCCCAAGCTGTCACTGCTGGAACTAGCAGCGCCAGTAGGACCTATTCAGAGAGACGCCCGGAACGAATATCAAATTACTTACTTAATCTCCAGAACTCGATTTCTGGACGTCCTCAGAAGAACAGTACTCAGCGTACAGTCCTTCGCCTGTCGACCGAGTCCACCGTCTAGAGTATGACTGATATTCAGACTCGGGAGCGATGTGTTAGCGTCTGAGTCCCGTTACGCCCTACGCTATTCAAACCAAGTAGAGGTGATTACGAAGCGAGCAACTCCTACAACAATTCAGAGACCGTCTCGGTCAAGTCCACAAAGATATCCCCGGCTGCCTCTAGAGTCCGGCACCCCGTGATAACCACCTTGCCCGTAGCGAAGAGTAAGACAACGCCATCCGCACCCTCTGGTCGATGAATGAGACCTGGGAACTGCTCAGGCTCATACTCGGTCTTCTCAAGACCTAACCCAATAGCGAGGGCGTTCAGATTGAGGCTTTGTCCCAATTCAGCCGTACAGACATAATTCTGAATAGCGAACCACTCGTCCTCCGGTTCCTCGATGACGCCCATATCGGAGAAGAGATTCAGAAATTGCTTTCGGAGTGAGTACGATTCGTCCTCGGAGTCCGCGCCGGTGATGATGAATTTCCCCGTTCTGTAGACCGTTATCAGTGGCGCGTCTTCCTCGAATCGGAGGTACATCCCCGGATACTTATCCGGGTCGTAGCGAGCGACCGGCTCACCAATATCGTCAGCGAGGCGTTTCAAGTCAAGCTCGACATCTAGAGCACCGGACGCGACGACATTTACAATCTCTACCATCCTGCCCTCCGAATCACAGTTAAATCTCGTTTCAAATCTCCTCAAGCCTCGTCTATACACTTGCTGGTTTCCGCTCTTTGTGAGGTATTGTTGAGAGTGACTGTCGGAAGAGCACTTATACCCCGAGTGAAATATAATATGACAATGGCGGATAGGAACCTAAAGCCCGAAGAGAAAGCTCGTGAGGAGATTGACGAACTCCTCAGAGATGCCGGGTGGGAAATTCAAGACTTCTCAGATATAGATGTAAGTGCCTCCAAAGGAGTTGCTGTCCGTGAGTTCCCAGTCAAGACGGGAGATGCAGATTATCTTCTATTCGTCGACAGCCAGGCCGTGGGTGTCATTGAGGCAAAACCGGTCGGAACCACGCTCAGCGGTGTCGAAGTGCAGTCGCAAAAGTACATAGAAGGGTTCCCAGAGGGCTACGAGTACGTCAAGGATCCACTCCCTTTCGCTTATGAGAGTACAGGAATCCAGACTTTCATTCGAGATATACGGGAAGAGGATCCGAAACCTCGACGAGTCTTCGCATTCCACCAGCCGAAGACGCTATCTCGTTGGCTTCGAAAAGGAAGCCTCCAATCGCGTCTGAACCAATTGCCGGAACTGGAGCAGGGCCGCCTGCGTGACTGCCAATACGAGGCGATCCAGGGGCTCGAAAGCTCGCTACAGCGCGGTGACCAACGGGCGCTAGTCCAGATGGCCACTGGGTCCGGGAAGACGTACATGGCGGCGATGGAGGCGTACCGCCTCATCAAACACGCCGACGCCGACCGGATACTCTTCCTCGTGGACCGGAAGAGCCTGGGCAGACAGACGAAGAAGGAGTTCCAGCAGTTCCCTGTTCCGGGTGACGGTCGCAAGTTCACCGAGCTCTACAACGTCCAGCATCTGACGTCGAACGCGATTGATGACGTCTCGAAGGTCTGCATCTCTACGATACAGCGGATGTACTCTATCCTCAAGGACGAGGAATTAGACGAGGAAGCCGAGGAGATATCGGATTACGAGGCGGACTATGACGAGGAGACGCCTAAGACCGTCAGCTACAATCCGGATGTACCCATCGAGACGTTCGACTTCATCGTCACTGACGAGAGCCACCGGTCGATCTACAACCTCTGGCGACAGGTGCTAGAGTACTTCGACGCGCGTCTCATTGGCCTCACCGCCACTCCGGCGAAGGAGACGTTCGCGTTCTTCAACCAGAACCTCGTCACCGAATACCCTCATCAACGTGCCGTCGCAGACGGGGTGAACGTCGGATACGACGTCTTCCGCATCCAGACGAGAATCTCGGAGCGCGGTGAGGAGGTCGAATCAGGCCATATCGTAGATGAGCGGGACAAGCGGACCCGTGACCGACAGTGGAAGGAACTCGATGATGACCTCCGGTACGACGCCTCTGACTTAGACAAGGACATCGTAGCTGAGGATCAGATACGGACGATCATACGCACATACCGGGACAACCTCGATACGCTATTCCCGGACCGAGAGCACGTCCCGAAGACGCTGATCTTCGCTAAAGATGACTCGCACGCAGAGGACATCACTCGGATTGTCCGAGACGTGTTCGGGAAGGGGAGCGACTTCTGCAGGAAGATCACCTACAAAACGACCGGCAAGGATCCCGACGACCTGATCTCGGAATTCCGCAACTCGTACAACCCGCGCATCGCGGTCTCGGTCGATATGGTCTCCACTGGAGTCGATATCAAACCGCTGGAGGTCCTCATGTTCATGCGGAACGTCAGCTCCCGGACCTATTTCGAGCAGATGAAGGGCCGAGGAACACGGACGATCTCGAAGGACGACATCCAGTCTGTGACTCCTGACGCCAACGGGAAGGATCACTTCCTCATCGTTGACGCGGTCGGGGTCTGCCAGAGCGATAAAACCGATTCCCACTCGATGAACCGGAGTCGGAGTACGCCCTTCGATACCCTCGTCGAAGACGTGGCCGAAGGAGAACGGGATGACGATACGCTGGAGACGCTTGCCAGCCGCCTAGCGCGTCGACAGAATCGGTGGACGCCCAGTCAGATAGAGGAGGTCGAGGAAGCTGCAGACGGAGAGTTTCGTGGCCTGATCAACGACTTGCTCGATGCTGCAGACCCAGACGAGCAGGAGACTCGGGCGAAAGAGATGTTCGATACCGAGGCCCCGACTGATGATCAGATTCAGGCCGCAAGAGACGAGCTAGTCCAAGAAGCGTGCGAGATCTACGAGGACGATGATTTCCGCGAAACACTGCTGATCGTTGATGAGCAGCAGAAGCAGATCATCGACACTGTCAGTCAGGACGAAGTCATCTCTGCTGAACTCGACGAGCAGGCGAAAGAACAAGCCGAAGCAGTTGTCGATACGTTCGAGGAGTTCATCGAGGAGAACAAGGACGAGATTACAGCACTCCAGATGATGTATGGCCAGCCGTATGGGGAGGGGCTGTCATATGACGAGGTGAAAGAGTTGGTTGAGGCCTTGGAAAAACCACCGTATAACCTCACGCCAGAGCGCATCTGGAACGCCTACGAACATCTCGATGAGACTGCGGAGGAGAGTTCCCGTTCAGAGGTGGTGTTAGCAGATGTGATTTCGCTGGTCAGATACGAACTGGAGCAGATTGACCACCTAGAGCCGTACTCAAAGACCGTTGATGAGCGGTTCGAGGAATGGCTCGATGAACAGAGTCGGGAGAATTTCACCGAAGAACAACTTAGATGGCTTCGTATGATTAAAGACCACATCAAGTCATCTGTTGAACTGGAACTAGAGGACCTGGAGGGACCTCCATTTAATCAGCGAGGGGGTGCTGTCCGTGCGTATAGCGTCTTCGGAGATGAACTTGAGCCAATGATAAGCGAACTGAACGAAGAGTTGACCCATGGTTGATATTGAGATACCCACACACTGGAGCTGGCGTTCATTGAGTGAGCTAGGTGAATGGAAGGGGGGGAGCACACCTAAGAAATCTAACCCAAGCTACTGGGAAGGCGGTACTATACCCTGGGTCTCTCCTAAGGATATGAAAAAATCAACCATTGAAAAAACGGAGGATCAAATCACCGAGCAAGCTTTAAATGAAACAAATAGCAACCCCCTTCCCAAGGGCTCTGTATTAGTAGTTACTCGGAGTGGGATTCTGGAGCATTCTCTTCCAGCAGCAATAACGGAAGTTGAAGCAAGTATTAATCAGGATATCAAGGGAATAGTTCCATCTGATGATATTCTTCCTGAATTTATTCTTGCATTCCTTGAAGCATTTGAGGGAGAAATATTGCGCGACTGTTCAAAAGATGGGACTACTGTTGCAAGCATCAACTCGGATTCATTGTATCAATATAAAATCCCTGTTCCCCCATTAGATGAACAGCGTAGTATCATCAACCGAATTGATGAGCTTAGTTCAAAAATCGAGGTGGGAAAGAATGAGCTAATCACTTCGAAAAGCCAAATTGACATGTATCGACACGCTAGTCGTCGGGCCGCAGTCTCCGGAAAGATGACCGGAAATTGGCGTAGCCGGGTTGGTGACTCTCCTAAACAGAGGAATAGGCAAATTGATTCGGAAGTTTCAATCAGTGAGTTTGCTGATAAACACGATCTTGAGTCGTTCGAGATACCAGATGGCTGGATATGGGTTCGGTTCGGAAACCTGTTAGAATCGTCTCGAAACGGATTTTCAAAGCGAAGTGGGGAGACAGGCACACCGACCCATGTTCTTCGATTGTCCGATTTGGATGATTCTCAAGAAATAGATCCAAGCGACCCTCGTGATATAAAAATGACGGGAAAAGAGCGAAACAAGTTCCTCTTACAAAAAGGAGATTTACTTTGCGTCCGTGTCAATGGCAGTGATGAGATTGTTGGAAGAATGACTGTATTTGATGAACAGGAGGATTGGGCCTTCTGTGACCACTTTATTCGTTTTACGCTTAATGAGGAACTCACATCTCCCGAATACATATCTGAATATTTTGACACACAGATAGTGAGGAAATACGTTAGTCTAAACAAGACTTCGAGTGCTGGTCAGAATACTGTCAGTCAGCGGACTATGAAAGATATTCCTGTACCACTCCCGCCAAAAAAAGAGCAGTTAGAGATTATCTCTGAGTTAGATCGAACGACTACTATATTGGACGCAACAGAAACAGCACTGAGCGAAAATCTTGAGAGAGCGAATAAGCTTCGTCAGTCGGTATTAAGACAAGGGATGAAAGGTTCCCTCTCACAAAATAGTACAACGAACGAGCAAGAAGAAACTACCAAACAAGTTACACTCAACGATGTCTAATAACTCAAAACAAATCGTAGACAAGCTGTGGAACTACTGTGACGTCCTCCGAGATGACGGAGTGAGCTACGGCGACTACGTAGAGCAGCTCACGTACCTCGTCTTCCTAAAGATGGATGAGGAGCGCTCCAACCCACCACTCAACAAGGAATCAAAGGTTCCTGAGGAATTCTCCTGGTCACAGTTGGTTGAAAAAGAGGGCGATGAACTGGAGCGACACTATCGTCGTACACTGCAAGAGCTGGGGGACGAGGAAGGTATCCTCGGAATCATCTTCCGTAAGGCCCAGAATCGAGTACAAGACCCGGCAAAACTTAATCGACTCATTTCGCTAATTGACGAAGAAACCTGGATCGGCCTCGATGTAGACATTAAGGGCGAAATCTATGAAGGACTTCTACAGAAAAACGCAGAGGACGTGAAGAGCGGTGCTGGCCAGTACTTCACGCCTCGACCGATCATTAAAGGAATGGTCGAAGTGATGCAGCCCGAACCGAGCGATGACATCTGTGACCCGGCCTGTGGGACTGGCGGTTTCTTCCTCTCCGCTCACGACTACATCGTCGATAACTACAACCTCACCAAGGATCAGAAAGACGAACTCCAGCACGACACGTTCCGAGGATGGGAGATCGTTGATAACACTGCTCGGCTTTGCGTGATGAACCTCTACCTTCACGGGATCGATGGCGAAGAGAGTCCTATCACCGTGAATGACAGCCTCATCTCTGACCCCGGGGAGCGGTTCGATATGGTTCTCACGAATCCACCGTTCGGGAAGAAGAGCAGCTACACCGTCCTAGCAGATGATGGCTCGACCTCTACCGAGAAGCAGACCTACGAGCGTGATGACTTCTGGACGACCACATCCAACAAACAGCTAAACTTCCTACAGCACATTACCACGCTGCTCAAGATCAACGGTAAGGCTGCTGTCGTCGTTCCGGACAACGTGCTATTCGAGGGTGGTTCTGGTGAGACGATACGCCAACGCCTTCTCGATGACTTCAACCTCCACACGATCCTTCGCCTCCCAACCGGGATCTTCTACGCTCAGGGTGTGAAGGCAAACGTGCTCTTTTTCGACAAGAAGCCAGCCAGCGAGGATGTACACACGGACGCAGTCTGGTACTACGACCTCCGGACGAACAAGCACTTCACGCTGAAGCGGAACCCTCTCACGTACGACGATCTGGAGGACTTCATCGAGTGCTACAAGCCGGGGAACCGCGAAGAACGCGAGGAATCGGAGCGGTTCAAGAAATACGAGTACGAGGAACTCATCGAACGGGATAAGGTCAATCTTGACATCTTCTGGCTCGAAGACGACAGTATCCAGAACGTCGAGGACCTGCCGGAGCCCGAGGTTCTGGCCGACGATATAACCGAGAATCTGCAAGCCGCGCTAGATCAGTTCCGCCAGATCCAGGACGATCTAGCGGACTGACCTTTTTTGTTTATTTGGTAGTCAGCGTCCTGGCATCTACTCTATCGTTCTACGATTGACGGAGGAAATGAAGGGTCGGTAATAGTTCGGCCTCGGCACTCATAGGGCTCGTCGTCCCACGGGAGCCACCCCGGGTCGGCCCGGTGGTGTCGTCATCGGCCAGTCGATAGCACGGCGGACAGCGGAAAGACGTTGCTGGTCTGGACCCGCTGTTAGTCGCCGTCCGGCGTTGGTTCCGTGGTGGCCGGCGCGGCGGCGTCGGCGGCGACCAGGCGGCTGATGGCGTCGGCACCGAGCACGGCGAACGCCACGAACGCGACCTTCGAGATGAAATCCAGGTAGACCACGACGATGGTGTACATCTCGGTTTGGAGGATGCCGATGCCGGCCGGGGACAGCAGCCAGACCACGGGGTACAGCGTCCAGAGGACGACCGTGATGTTGCGAAGCGTGACGAACAGCGAGCGCACGCGGGGGTCGTCGCCGAGCGCGCGCGGCAGCGTCCCCAGGAGGCCGTACAGGAGCGCGGCGTAGCCGGCAGCGCCGACGGCGAAAAACAGCCAGCGCTGCACGCCCGTGGTGAGCGCGGCGGCGATCCCGGCGGCGATGACGAACACGTCGGCGGCGAGCAGCCAGGCGGACGTGCGGTGGCCGGGGCGGGCGAGCATCGCGAGGTACAACACGATCAGCGGGGTTGTGACCAGCCAGTCGATGTACCGCGCGAGGTAGACGGTGCGGTCGCCGACGGTGGTTGCGGTGATGCCCAGCCCCATCGTGGTGTACGCGATGGCGGCCAGTCCGGTGATGCCGGCGAGTACGAGGTCATAGCGGCGATGCGATGGGTGTCGGATGCAGTCCCGGATCGGGAGGACGGTGCCAGCGAGCATGCCGACAGCGCCGACCCAAAACCATGTCGTGAGTGCCATATCAGTAGTCCTCCGGTTCGGTGTCGTCGTGGGCGTCGAACTCGGCGAGCAGGTCGTCGAGGGCTGCGGCGCGGTCCGCGAGGTCGGCGGCGGCGTCGTCGACCGACGACAGGGTGTCGGTTTGGGTGGCGGCCGAGTCGGCGACCGCAGTGGCCTGGGCGGCGGTTTCCTGGCTGATGCCGGCGACCTCGTCGACGGCGCTTGCGACGCGGGAGGCGGCGTGTGCTTGGCGGTCGGTGGCGGCTCGGATTTCGCCGGCGGCGGTGTCCGTGTCGGCGACGAACGAGACGACGTCGTCGAGCGCGGTTGCGGCGTCGCCGACCGTCGCTCGGCCGTCGGAGACGGTGTCGCTTGTGGCGCGCATCTCGTCGGCGACGTCGCTGACTTGGCCTTGGAGCGCGAGGAGCCGTGATTCGATGTCTTCGGCGGCGTCCCGGGATTCCTCGGCGAGCGTTTTGACCTCGTCGGCGACCACCGCGAACCCGTCGCCGTCAGCGCCGGTGCGGGCGGCCTCGATGGAGGCGTTCAACGCCAGCATGTTGGTCTGGTCGGCGATGTCGGCGATGACATCGACGATCTCCCCGATGTCGGCCATCTCGCTGTCGAGGGCGTCCATCGCGTCGGCGGCGGCTTCGGCGTCGTCGGCGACGTCGTCCATCGTCTCGACGGCGTCCTCCGTGGCCTGGCGGCCGTCGTCGACCGCGCTGGCGGCCTGCCCGGCGGTGTCGGCCAGCGAGGCGACCGTTTCGGCGACTTCTTCGGCGCTGGCCGAGAGGTCATCGACTTCACCCGCGACCTCGTGGAGACGGTCGGTCTGCTCGGTTGCGCCGTCGGAGATCTCGTCGACGGCGGTCGAGACGTCCGTTCCGGCGTCGATGGCGTCGCCGGCGTCGGCTTCGACCCGTTGGGCGGCGTCCGAGACGTGATCCGAGAACGCCGTTGCGGCGGCGACGCTGGTTTCGATGTCGTCGAGCATGTCGTTGAGGGCGTGGCCGATGCGCGCCATTGCGTCGTGGTCGCGGCTGGCGTCGACGCGGCGCGTGAGGTCGCCGTCGGCGACCGCCGTGAGCGCGGCCTCGTAGTCGGCGGCCGCGGATTCGAGGGCGCGAGCGGTTTCTTGGGCGTCCTTGCGGGCGGCTTCGGCGTCTTCGCGGGCGGCTTCAGCGTCGGCGCGCTGCTGTTCGGCGTCCTCACGGGCGTCCTCGGCGCGTGCCGTCGCGCGTTCGGCGTTGGTCAGGGATTCCGACAGGGAGTCCCGCATGGATCGGAACGACTCCGCGAGGGTTCCGAACTCGTCGTTGCGGCTGGTGTCGATGTCGGTGTCGAGGTCGCCGGCGGCCATTTCGTCGGCGCGCCGGGAGAACTGGCGGAGCGCGGTGACCGTGGTCGAGCCGACGGTGACACCGATCAGTGAGAGGCTCACGATCGTGATGAGTACGAGACCGACGAGGCTGGACGCCACGAAGTCACCGAGCGCGAACGCGCGGTCGTGTGGAGCGCGCACTAGCACCGACCAGGGCGCGCCGTCGACGGGGGCGGCGGCCGTCACGGTGCCGTTGGCGTCGATGTAGGCGGGCTGTGTGCGCGACTGGTCGAGGAGCCGCGATGGGCCGTCGTGGCCGGTGAGAACGCGGTCCTGGTCGGGGTGTGAGACGTACGTGCCGTCGGCGGAAACGACGGTGGTGGTGCTTCCCGCGACGTTCTGCCCGAAGTCGTCGGTGAGCGTGTTCACGTTCACCATGTAGATGAGGGCCTTATCGGTGGTGCCAGGGATCGGCGAGAGCACCGAGAGCACGGGGAAGTCGGCCGCCGGAACGGTGAACGGTGCTGCGACGACAACGTCGCTGGTGGTCGCAAACGACGGCGGGTCGGTGGCGAACGGCGCGCCCTGCTCGCGGGGGTTCACGCCGGTGAACGCGTCGGCGGAGCTGGCCTCGATGGTTGTCGTCGAGGTGTTGTAGACGTGGGCGGCGACGACGCCATCGGGGCGTTCGTCGCTTGCCGCAAGCCCTTCGAGATAGCGTGTGATTGCCGTGTCGTTGCCGGATGCGAGCACGGGATGGCGTGATGCCAGTTGGGTCTGCCCGCGGGCGTTCGACAGCCACGCGTCGAGGTGATCGGCGCGGGCGTCTGCCGACCCGGTGAGGTCGGCCCGAACGTCGGTTTCGAGTTGCGTTGTCGTCTGCTGGTAGACGAACGTCCCCACCCCAACAGAGAGCACAACAACGACGACCAGCGCGAGGGTGAGCTTCGTGCCGTAGCTCCCCCTGATTCGTGCGACTAATCCGGACCCCATGTACTGGGTATTAGGTGTATACTGGCAAAAAGCGTTTACACTTCGTGTGCCGTCTCAGCGGCCACAGCCGGCAATATTCGCCGCGATGGCTACAGGCCCGTGGGGTGACTGATGAACCGGGTCTCGACTCCCCAGTCGTCGGCGACCGCTTCGAGCGCACGCACCCCTCCCGTTTCGGTCGCGTAATGGCCCGCCAGGAACACTGACACGCCGGCTTCGCGGGCCTCGTGGTAGAGTTTTCCTTTCCCCTCGCCGGTGACGAGCGCGTCCACCCCGTTGGCCTCGGCCTCTCGCAGCCAGTCCGCGCCGCTGCCGGTGACGACGGCCACGTCGGTCAACTCCGCCGGCCCGACGTCAAGCACCTGTACCGGCTGGTCGCCCGTGGGCAGCGCTGCGGCGAGCGACTCGGAGAGCGCGGCCGCACTCGTCGGGTCCGGGAGCTGGCCCTGGAGACCGATCTGCTCGCCGCTGTGGTCGCCGAACGGCGAGCGCTGTGTGAGGCCGAGCACGTCGGCCACGTGGGCTGCGTTCCCGAGTTCCGGGTGTCCGTCGAGGGGGAGGTGGGCGGCGTACAGCGCGCACTCGCCGTCGACGAGCGCAGCGATCCGGTCGTACTCGCGGCCCGTCACCGCGTCCAGGCCGCCCCAAGCGACGCCGTGGTGGACCACCAGGAGGTCCGCCCCCCACTCGACGGCGTCGCTGATCGTGGCAGCGGCGGCGTCGACGGCGAACGCGATGCGCTCAACACTGCGATCCTCGGGGCCGACCTGGAGGCCGTTGGTCGCGGCGTCGGCGTAGTCGGTGACACGCAGTCGGTCGTTGTATCGGCTGGTGACGTCGGAAACGTCCATGCGAACCCAACCGGCCGCCGGGGTCTTTTACCCGTCGGCGTGGTGCGTGTGCACGAACTCGCGCAGCAGCTTCGCGCCGAGGGTGGGGGCCTGGCCGTCGTCCCGGTCGTTGACCTCCACGACATCGAACCCGACAGCGTGCGGGGCGACTGCGCGCACGGCCGCCCGGAGCTCCCGTGGCGACATCCCGAACGGCTCCGGCGTCCCGGTGCCCGGCGCGTACCCCGGATCGGCGGCGTCGATGTCCACGCTCAGGTACACGTCCGCGTCGCCGAACGCCGGCGTCCAGTCGGCGACAGCGCTCGGCTCGATCACGGTCACGTCAGAGTCGGCGGCGCGCTCCCACTCCTCCTCGGAGCCGGCGCGTGCGCCCACGACGATCGCTTCGTCGGCCACGTCGAGGGCGTGGCGCGTCACCGTCGAGTGGCTCAGCGGATCACCGTCGAGGGCAGCGCGCAGATCGAGGTGGGCGTCCAGGGCCACGAACACGTCCGGGTCCAGGGCGCGAACCGCCGCCACGGTCACCGTGTGCTCGCCGCCGACGAGCAGCGGCGTGGCGTCGTTCCACGAGATGTCGGTGACGACGCCGTTGAGGTATTCGAGGTACGCCGGCACGTCGTTCCACGCGCGCACGTCGCCGTAGTCAGTGACCGAGAGGGCGGAGAAGTGCGTGCCCGTCCGGTGGTGGTAGTCCTCGAAGGTCGCGGCGTACGTCCGGAGTTCACCGGGGCCGAAACGGGTGCCCGGCTGGAACGACGTCGACACGTCGAGGGGCGCCCCAACGACGACGTAGTCGGCGTCGGCTCCGGGGTTCGACTCGTCGGCGGTGCTGGCGCCAGGGAACATGCGCTACTCCTGGAGGATCTTGCGCTGCCCCTCGAATTCGAGGTATTCGATGTTCTCGTCGGCCTGAATGTCGAGCTCACCGGGGATCTGCATGGTCACCGTCTCGTAGGTTTCGAGGTCCATGACCTGCGCGACGGTGTCGGACTCCTTGGAGACGATCTGGCCCTGCTTTCGGTTGACGATCGGCACCCAGATCTTCGCGTCGACGGGCTGGCTGAGCGATCGCTTCTTGCCGTCGAAGACGCCCTCGGCTTCGATGCGGGCTTTCGCGCTGCCGTGCTTGCCGGGTTTCGCGGTGCTGTACGCGTTGATCTGGCAGGCGGCGTCCTCCATCATCACGTAGTTGCCTTCCTGCAGGTCACGCACTTCCTTCTGCTCTTTCGCCATGCCCCGGGATTCTCGCCTACGTAGTATAAACCTCTTGGAACGGACTGGCGACGGAGCGGGCGGCTACCAGGCGGTACACGCGATTCGGTGGCCGGCCGCGGTCACGTCGAAACGTGGGGCTCGGGCAGCAGGTCCGCGAACGCCTGTGCGTCCAGCCACTCGCAGAGCTGGACGAGCTGGTCGCTTGCGGCCTCGAACAGGCGTTCGCCGGTTTCGGCGGTGGCGTCGGTCTGGTCGCCGAGCACGCCGTTGTCGGTGTTGTCGATGGCGTCGTAGAACGTCCGGGAGCCGTGCTTGATCGTGTCGGCGTCGGCGACGCTGGCGACGCCGCCGTCCCGGGCGTCTTCGAGGCGGTCGTCGTGGACGTGCTCGCCGTCGAGGTACTGCATCAGCGCCGTCTCCTTGGGGCCGCCGTGGGGGCCGTTCTGGTCGAAGACCTCGTCGACGAGTTCGGGGATGGATTCGTCCCACATCCACTCGACCGCGTAGAGGGTGCCCTCGTCGCGCAGCCGGCGGCCGACCTCGCGGAGGTGCGAGACGTTCCCGCCGTGGGCGTTCACGAACACGACGCGGTCGATGCCGTGGAACGCCAGGTTGCGCGTGAACGACGCCACGTAGTCCCGGAACACCGGTGGCTCGACCCACATCGTCCCCGGGAACTGTCGGTGATGGGGACTGACGCCGACGTTCACGGGTGGCGTGCAGAGAACGCCAGTGCGGTCGGCGACCGTGCGGGCGAACGCCTCCGCGATCCGGTGGTCGGTGGACTCCGGCAGGTGGGGGCCGTGCTGTTCGGTCGAACCCAGGGGCACGAGCGCCAGCGATTCCGCGTCGAAGTAGTCACCGAGCTCGGGCCACGCCGCATCAGCAAGGTACACACGTTGTTCGGGGCTCGCTGGAAGCAAGTATCCAGCGCTCCCGGCGATCAGTCGCCGTTCGTCGCTGTGCCGGCGTCGTCGGCCTCGATCTGACTGCCGCTGCGCGCCAGCGCCGTCCCGCCGTCGTCGCCGTCGCCGTCGCGCTCCCGGAGGTTCTGGCGGGTGAACTGCGGGCTGGCCTGCAGGCCGTTGCGTCGCCGGAACGTCTTGTAGAGTGCGGCCCCGACGGCGGCGGTGAACGCCCCCGAGATGGCGGCGGCGGTCACGTCCGCCGTCACGTAGAGAAACGCCGTCGTGGGGACGCTGGTCGCCAACACGAGTCCGAGCACGACCCGCCGCGCCAGCGCGTCGATGACGCGGTTGCTGTCCTCGAGGTCGGCGCGCACGTAGAGGTCTTCGCGTTCGACCTTGTCGAGTGCGCGCTCCAGCTTCGGGGGCACTCGCAGCACCGACGTGGCCGCCGCCTGGAACTCCTCGGCGGTGCCCGCGGCGAACTGCCTGATGGACTCCTCCCGGTAGCCCTGTTCGGCGAGGTAGTCGGTGGCGACGGTGATGAAGTCGAACTCCGGGTCGAGCGTGACGCACACGCCCTCGACGACGGTCGCAACACGGAGCACGAGCGCGAGGTTCGGCGGCAGCCGCAGTGGGAACTCGTAGATGGTGTCCTCGACTTTCCCGACGATCTGCTGGACGCGGTAGGTCTCGATGTTCTCCCCGCGGGCGTCCTGGATGGCCAGCTCCATGACATCAGCCATCACCGCGCGGTCGGCCTCCGGGGACAGCGTGCCCATGTCGATGAGCGCGTCCAGGATGGCGTCGATGTCCTGGTTCGCAACGCCGACGTAGAACTCCACGATCTTGTCCTGGATGAACGAGTCGACGCGCCCGCTCATCCCGAAGTCGTAGAACACGATGCTGCCGTCGTCCTGGACCGCGAGGTTCCCGGGGTGGGGGTCGGCGTGGAACACGCCGTCCTCGATGATCATCTGGAGGTACGCGCGTTCGAGCGTTTCCGAGACCTGCGAGCGGTCGACGCCGCGGCGCTCAAGGGTGTCTACGTCCGAGATCTTCGTCCCCTCGATGTACTGCATCGTCAACACGCGGTCGCTCGAGTACTCCTCGTAGACGGTCGGAATCACGATGTCGGGCTCGTCCGCGAAGTTCGCGCGGATCTCCGTGAGCATGCGGCCCTCGCGGCTGTAATCCATCTCCTCGCGGATGGTTTTCGCGAACTCGTCGGCCAGGTTCTCCAGGCTGAACGCCTGGCCTTGGCCGACGAACCGCACGACGATCGGGATCGACCACCGGATGGCGCGCAAGTCGGCTTCGACGAGCGATTCGATCCCGGGGCGGCGGACCTTCACCGCGACCTGCTGGTCGTCCACGTCGGCGGTGTACACCTGCCCGAGGCTCGCGCCGCTGATCGACTCCCGGTTGAACGCGTCGAAGACGTCGTCGACGGGGCCGAGTTCGTCCTCGATGACGCGTTGGGCCTCCGCCCAGTCGGCGGGTGGCACGCGGTCCTGCAGCTCCGCGAGTTCCTCGATGTACTCGGTGGGCAACACGTCCGGGCGCGTCGACAACAGCTGCCCGAGCTTGATGAACGTCGGGCCGAGCGTCAACAGCGCGTCGAGCAGGATCCGGGCGCGCTCGCGGCGCATCTCGGCGGTGACGCGGCGGCTCCCGCCGAAGGCGACGAACCGGCGTCGGTCGCGCAGCCACCCCCACAGCAGGGGGAGGAACTGCCAGACCACGACAACGAACCGTCGATAGGACCTGAGTACCGCCACCGGTCACCCCTCGACTGGAACGTGGTGGTCCGACGACGAGCGCTTGGGCAGCGACACGGTGAGCACGCCGTTCGAGACGGATGCCGTTGCGCCGTCGGCGGTCGTGTCCGACGGCAGGGGGAGCTCCGCGTCGACGAACAGCGACCGGTCCTCGCGGCGGTACTCGAACGCCGACGGCACCGATTTGCGGCGGTGGGCCTCGATAGAGACGGTGCGCCCGGCCACACTCACATCGACGGTCGACGGTGTCACACCGGCAACGTCGACGACGTAACGGTACGCGTCGGCGCCCTCGTGCACGTCGACGAACACGGCGTCAGGCAAGTTCCCCAGCGCGTCGCGCAAGCGGGACATGCCAGACGGTTAGAACGGCGAAGCGTTAAACCCGGTGGTATCGGCGGGTGCGCGCGCCACCCAGGCGGGGCGCTCAGGCGTCCCCATCGCCGGACGGGAACACGTCCGCGAACGACGACACGCGGTGATCGCCGAGCACGCAGTGACCGCGCTTCCCGGGGGAGTGACGTTCGACGTGAACCGCGTCCAGGCCGGCGTTTTTCGCCGCGCCAACGTCACTGACGGCGTCACCGGCGTACACGCCGGCCGCGTCGGGCTGCGCGTCGAGGCCGCCAAGCGCTACCCGGAGCGGCTGTGGGTCCGGCTTCCAGCCGGTGTCGTCGGTGCAACTCACCACCACGTCGAACCAGTCCGCGATGTCGAGGTGATCGAGAACGGGGTCGGTGAGAAACGACTGGCAGTGGGTCACCACGCCGGTCGGCGCATCGAGGCCGCCAAGCGGGCGTGCGTCCTCGTAGAGATACGTGGCTTCGGCGCGCGCCATCGGATCCTCGACGGCGTGGAACGCCGGCCAGAACGCCTCGGGGTCGATCCCCCACGCCCGGAGGTAGTGGTCGCGGGTGCCGCCGATCCCGTGCCAGAGGCGTTCGGCGTGCTGGTCGGTGAACTCGACGCCCAGTCGGTCGCCGACCTGATCGAACACGGACCGGGTGTACGACCACTCCGTGTCGACGAGCGTCCCATCGAGATCGAACAGCCACACGTCGTAATCGTCGACTGGCGGTGCCATCGGAGCCGGGGGTATGGACCCACGCCCGAAGAGCGTTCCGGGGCCGGCTGTGGCTACCGGCGGTCGTCGGTTCGGCGCGCCAACTCGATGTCCTGGCTCGTGACCCCGCCGGCCTCGTGGTCGGTGAACCGCACTTCGACCTCGTCGTACCGGATCGTGATCTCGGGGTGGTGGAACGCCTCGTCGGCGAGGTCGCCGACCTCTGATGCGAACGCCACGCCGTCCAGGTACTCCTCGAACGTGTACGTGCGGGTGATCGCGTCGCCATCGTGGGTCCAGTCGTCCGGCAGCCGGTCGCTGATCGTGTCGTCGTCGAGTCGGTCGGACATACGGATCGACGAACGCCAGCCAGCCCTATAACCCTACGCGGACAGGAGACCCACCAGACAGTGTCAGTCCTCGGATTCGGCGGACGCCGCGTCCCCGCCGCGCGACGCGTCGAACGGCATGCCGTCCTCGAATTCGGGGTTGAACAGTTCGAGCGCGGTCGCGATCGTCGACCAGTCGTCCTCGGCGGCGGCGTCCCGGAGGCTCTTCGTCGGGGCCGCAAGCAGCTGGCTCACCAGCGCGTCCGCCATCGACTCCACGACCTCGCGCTCGTCGGCGGACAGCGACCCGGATTCGGCTTCCAGGCGGTGGACCGCGGTCTGTACCTCCCGGCTTTTGAGGCGGTCGGCGCTCTCGTACATGCGCGCGATCACCTCGTCGGCGCGCTTGCGCTTGTACTGGGTGAGCAGCCGCTCGAACTCGGTTTCGATCATCGCCTCGACCTCGCGGGCGGCGTCCTCGCGGCGCTCGCGGGTCGCCGCCGTCACCGCCTCCAGGTCGTCGAGGTCGTGGACGGCAACGCCGTCGTGGCCGCCAGCGCCCGGCGCGACATCGCGGGGCTGTGCGAGATCGACCACCACGGTGTCACCGGCGTCCGCGAACGCGCTGGCGGGGAGCACGTGCTCGGGGCTGCCGGTGGCGGTGACCACGACGTCCGCGGCGTCGAGACGCCCGCGGGCGTCGGCCAGCGTCGTGGCTTCGGCGGGCACCGACACCATGTCCGCGACCCGGACGGCGCGGGCCGGCGTGCGGTTGGCGATCACGATCTCCGCGACGGTCGCGCTCGCGAACGCCTTCGCGGCGAGCGCGCCCATCTCGCCGGCACCGACGACGACAGCCCGGGCGTCGGCCAGCTGCGTCTTCCGCTCGGCGAGGCGCACGGCCGCCGTGCCGAGCGAGGTCGCGCCCTCGTTGATCGCGGTTTCGGTGCGCGCGCGCTCCCCGACGTGCATCGCCTTGGTCACGGCTTCCCGGAGCACGTGGTCGATGCCGCCCGCGTCTTTGGCGGCGTCGTAGGCGTCTCGGAGCTGTCCCAGGATCTGGTCCTCCCCGACCACGAGCGATTCGAGACCCGCCGCCACGCGAAGCAGGTGGCGGAGGCTGTCCTCATGCCCCATCGAGATCGCCCCGCCCCCCGCGGGGTTGAATCCGGCCCCACCGAGCGCACGGCGACCCGACGCCTGATCGGCGGTGACGACGTACGCTTCCACGCGGTGGCACGTCTGGAGCACGAACGCTTCCTCGACTGGTGGCTGCTCCAGCAGCGCGTCCAACGCCGCCTCCGTGGACGCGGCGCTGGCGGCAGCCAGTTCATCTAGTGAGGCCGTCTCGTGCGAGACGCGAACGCCAGAGACGACACCAGTGTTCCCATTCATGTCGACCAATCTACGTCGCCGACGGCTCGCACAACGGCGGCCTCGGCTCTCACTCGAGGGTTGGCATCTCCCGTACGTAAAGCCTTCCAAACCGGCGTCGAGCGGACGACGGCGCGCACTGCGTCCCGTCGCTCAGCGGGTGATAACCCTGTCGACCGAAGGTCCTCCCGGATGCGCCCGGTCAACACCGCCATCCCGCCGGCCCCCGCGAACTCCTCGTCGATGCGCTCCCGCAGGTGCTTGGACAGCGCGGGGCTGCGCCCGCCGGTCGACACGGCGATCGTCACCGGCGGATCGCCGGCCGTCGCCGGGACGACCACGTCGCCGCTGTGGTCCCGATCCCCGGCGACGTCGGCGCGGTTCACGAGCGCGCCCGCGTCGCGGGCTGCGGCCGCGAACGCCGCGTTCACGTCGCTGTCGCTGGTCGCCGCGACCACCAGCGCCGGGTCGACGCGGGCCACCCAGTCGGCCGCCCCATCGGGGTCGGGGGCGGCCCGGATGCGGTCGGCGTCCCCGAACTCGCGGTCGCCGAACGCCGGCGACACCACCACGACCCGGTCGGCTTCGGCGGCGAACCGCCGGGCCTTCCGGGCGCCGACGGCTCCGCCGCCGACCACCAGGACCGACGCCCCGTGGAAGTCGTGTAGTAGCGGGATCATGGCGCGGTCACTCCGTGTTCGCGTCCGCGCGCTCGTCCAGCCGGATGCCGGTTTTCTTCAGAATGCGCGTCGAAAAGAGGGTGTCCCAGTCGTCGTCAGTGACGTCCCAGTGGTCGTCCATCACCGACCGGACACGCTCGACGCGCGCCTCGCTTTCGGCCTCGCTGCGGCCGTGTGTCATCGCGAAGAAGTTGTACTCCCAGACGCCGTCGTGGCGGGGGCGCTGGTAGCAGTGGGTCACGAAGTCCAGCCCCGCGACCGCCGGGCCGACGTCGTCGACGGCGTCATCGGGCACGTTCCAGACGGTCATGCCGTTTTCCGTGTACCCCAGCGCGTAGTGGTTGGGGATCACGCCGACGCGGCGCACCATCCCGGATTCGTTGAACCGGCGCAGCGTCGCCACCACCCACTCGGGGTCGCGGCCGATGTCGTCGGCGACCGCACAGTACGGCGTCTCCACGACCGGCAGCCCGTCCTGAACGGCCACCACGAGGTCGCGCTCGGCCGGGGTGAGCGTGTCCCGGCCGGTCGGCTCGGGGGTCGTCCCGAGATGCGAGAGGTCGATATCGCCGTCCGGGATGGGGCCGTCGACGAGGAACTTGGCTTCCACGCGGAACTCCTGTTGTTTCGGGAGGTTGTACGTCTCCTGGCCGGTTTCGGCTTCGATCTCCGCGAGCACGTCCGCGACCTCGCGGTCGGCGACCGACACCACGAACCACATGTTCAGGTGCGGGTGTTCGCGCTCGTAGTTGTGCGCCACCGCCTGGATGTCGTTGACGGTGTCCGCGATCTCGTCGAAGCGGTGCTCGGGCGCGTGCATCGCCACAAGCGAGGCCGCGCCGCCGATCTCCTCGGCGTTGATGAGCGCGCCGAACCGCGTCAATACCCCGTTCTCGTCGAGTGTCCGAACCCGGTCGCGGAGCTCCGTCGCGGAGAACTCAACCCCCCGGGACCGGAGCGCCTCGGCCGCGGGTTCGAACGGGCGCTGCACGACCGGGAACCCCCCCTGAAACGCGTTCAGGACGGCGCGATCCCGGTCGTCCAAATCCCCGATATCCATGCCCGTACGTCAGGAGTCGCGGTAAATAAACAGCCCGACTCCATCCCGGATCGCTGGAATCGGCTACGCCTCGAAGCCGTCCTCGGTGACGGCGACGACGGACGTCACGCCGTCGCAGTCACGGATGCCGTCCAGGATGGCAGCGTGGTCGTCGGTGGCCTCCCAGTACAACACGACGGCGAACGCCCCGTCCCGGAGGAGTTGCTGGCACTCCCAGACGAACGCGTCGTCGTCGAGGATGCGGCCCTGGTGTTGATTGACGCCGAAGTCGCTGTCGTCGTTGCCCGAGTACACGTACGTGTCGCCGTCCGCGACGTGGTCGGCGACGACCTGGCCGGCGTCGAGCGTGAGCTGGTGGAGCTTGCTCTCCTCGTCGTTGTCGTACGTGGTGTGGATGACTGCCCCCGCAAGCGTCACGTCGCCGGGCTGCAGCAACGCGACGGTGTCGCGGTAGAGGTCTGCGTTCGCCGTCTCGCTCATACCACACGTGTGCCGTGTCTCGGGCTTACGTGTGGCGGTTGCCGGCGCGCGCCGTGGTCGTCGGGCGACGCCACGCCCGGGCGTGTGGCGCAGCGAACAGAAGGCTCATACGTGAGAGTGCTGTCGTCTCTTGGTAATGCGAACTCGGCTGTGGGACGCCGCCAGCGCCGTCTACGAGCGCCTCCTGACCAGAGAGATCGACGGCGCGCCGGCCCACGTCGCGGTCATCCAGGACGGGAACCGGCGGTACGCCCGCGAGCACGGCGACGACCCGACCGACGGCTACCAGTCGGGCGCGCGGACGACCGAGCGCGTCCTGGAGTGGTGTTCGGACCTGGGCGTCGAGGAGCTCACGCTGTACGCGTTCTCCACGGAGAACTTCGAGCGCCCGCCCGACCAGCAACAACACCTGTTCGACCTGCTCGAATCGAAGCTCCGGGAGTTCGCGGACGCCGACCGCGTCCACGCCGACCGCGTGCGGATCCGCGCCATCGGCGACACCGGTCGCCTCCCCCAGCGCGTCCGGGACGCCATCACGTACGCGGAATCCCGGACGGCGGGCTACGACGGGTTCACGCTGAACGTCGCGCTGGCGTACGGCGGCCGCGACGAGCTGCTCACCGCCGCCCGCGGTGTCGCCGACGCGGTCGCCGCCGGCGACCTCGACCCCGCGGACATCGACGCCCAGGCCATCGAATCCCGGCTGCACACCAGCCCCGTCCGGGACGTCGACCTCATCATTCGCACCGGCGGCGACGAGCGCACGTCGAACTTCCTGCCGTGGCACGCCAACGGCAGCGAGGCCGCCGTCTTCTTCTGTACGCCGTACTGGCCGGAGTTCTCGAAAGTCGATCTGCTGCGCGCGATCCGCACGTACGAATCCCGGGCGGCGTCCTGGCGGCAGACCAGAGCGAAACGCGCGCTCGCACTGGTTCGCGCGCTCGGCAGTGAGGTGGGTGAGGCGCGCCGGGTCCTCGACCGGTTCAAGGGCGCGCTCCCGGATCCGCCCGAGGATGTCGAGGCGGAGACGCAGTCGGCGGACTGAGTGCGGCCGAGGGGGCGTTTCACCGCCCGAACCGCCGCTGGCGGTTCTGGTAATCAAGCACCGCCCGCAGGTAGTCGCGTTTCCGGAAGTCCCGCCAGTTGACGTCCGTGAAGTAGAGCTCCGAGTAGACGGACTGCCAGATCATGAAATCCGAGAGGCGTTCGGCGCCGGTCTTGATCACGAGGTCCGGTTCAGCCGGGAACACGAGTTCGGACTCGATCACGTCCTCGTCGATGGCGTCGGGGTCGAGGTCACCGGCGGCGACTGCGTCGGCGACGCTCCGCACGGCGGTCGCGAACTCGTGTTTGCCGCCGTGGCCGACGCTCACTTGGATCGGGGCGTCGGCGCGCTCGTCGTCGTCGGGGCCCCGCACCGCGACCTCGCGGGGCGCAGCGACGTTTCCAAGCTCGCGTTCGAGCGTCGGGACGGCGGCGGCGTCGAGCACGCTCACGTAGACGGTGATGCGGTCGACGCCGGAGTCGAACGCCCACGCGTAGAAGTCCGCGAGCGTGTCGTACGCGCCGGCCTCCAGGAGGTCGCGTTCCGTGATGACGACCGCAGTGTGTGCGGGTGCCTCGGCGCTGTGGCGGCGCACGCGGGCGGCCAGATAGTAGTCGTACAGGCCCACGTGTCGGCCATGACGCGCCGCCGTGCAAAGCGTTGTGGGTCGCGGCTTCGGGGAAGTTAAGTGCGGGGCCGGCAAATCGGAGGCAGACGTGCATTGGAGCCTGCGGCGCGCACTGGCGTTCGCGCTGGTGTCGACGCTGTCACTTGCGGCCCCCGCGTTCGGCCGTGCAGCCGCAGTGCCGTTCGTGGCCGTCGCCGCCGGGGCGGCGGTGATCACCGACGGCTGGCTGTTCGACGTGTTGTCGACCGTGCGGGACCGCAACGCGGGGCGACTGCACACGCTCGTGGCGTTCGCACTGGCGGCGGCGATCGCCGCCGTGTTGCTGCCGGCGTTCGGCGCGCCCGCCGACGTGTTCGTCGCGGCCGTGCTCATCGTCGGCTACGGCGACCTCGGCCGCCGGCTCGTGTTGGCGGTGCGAGAGAACCGCACGCTGTCGATGTGCGGGTTCGTTGTCGCGGCCGCCGGCGCTGCCTTCGCGGGCCAGGCCGTGGTCGCCGCGAGCGCCGGTGCGCCGGTGGGACAGCCCCAGTTCGTGTTTCTGGCGGTGAGCGGGGCGCTGCTGGCGGGGATCATGCGGACGCTGTTTGCGCTCCGGGACGCCCCGCTGGTGTTGGGGTCGGTGGTCGTGGTGTTGTGGGTGGTCACGGCGCTGGCACCGCTGGCCGGCGTCCCGACGGTGGCGGCCTGGGAGCGCGTGCTCGTCGCGCTCGCGGTCACGACGGCGTTCGGGTGGGTGTCGCGTGCGCTCGGCGCGACGTCGATCGCGGGCATGCTCACGGGCGTCTTTCTCGGGTTGCTTGCCGTCGTGCTCGGCGGCTACGGCTGGTTCGTCGTGCTCGTTGCGTTCTTCGCGGTCGGCAGCCTGGCCACGAAGTTCAAGTACGAGCTGAAGGCCGACCGCGGTGTTGCGGAGCCGAACGACGGCGCGCGCGGCACAGCCAACGTCTTGGGGAACTCGGCGGCCGCGCTCATCGCGTTGGTGTTGTATGCGGCGCACGCACACGTGCCGTTCGCCGACACGGCGTTCCTGTTCGCGTACGCCGGCAGCGTTGCGACGGCGCTGGCTGACACGCTGTCCTCGGAGGTCGGCGGGCTGTTCGACACCCCGCGGCTGGTGACGACGTTCGAGCGCGTCGACCCCGGGACCGACGGCGCGGTCACCTGGCAGGGCGAGCTCGCGGGCGTCGTGGGGGCGACGATCATTGCGGTGCTGTCGGTCGCGGTGTTCGGCGTGACGCTGCGGGGCGGCGGCGTGGTGGTGGCGGCGGGCGTCGCCGGGATGACCGCCGACAGCCTCGCGGGCGCAACCATCGAAGGCCGCGTGCTCACCAACCAGGGTGTGAACTTCCTGGCGACGCTGACCGGCGCTGCGGTCGGCGGTGCGCTCGCGCTCGCTGTCGGCGTCGCGTGAGTCAGGTGCGGGCGTCGTCGAGGGTGCGAACGCGCGTGGCAAGCGGCTGTTTGACGAATTCATCGGTGTCGGCACCGATCAGCGACGCGACGCCGCGCTGAGCGGCGACATCGAGCAGGCGCTGGGTGATCGTGGCGTCCACGACGACGACCGCCGGCACGGAGTCGGCGTCCGCGACGGCGTCGACGACCTCAGCCGCTGGGACCTCCCGGATGCGGGCGAGCGCGTCGTCGAGAAGGCGTGCGGTCTCGGTGTCCGCGACCGCGCGGGCGTGCTCGGCGAGCGTCGGCGGCGCGGCCGCCTCGGTGTCGTCGTCGCTGTCCGGAGAGGGCGCTGTGTCCGGCGCCGGCTCGGGGGTGGGCGCCGGCGTCGCGCTGCCGTCCGTGGCGGCGGTTTCGGACTGGGTGGTGGCGATCGGGGCGGCGGCCGACGCCGGGGTTTTGTTCCGGAGCGCGGAGTCGACGGTCCGCCGGGAGAGGTCCTCGACACACTCCCCCGTCGGGGCGCGCGCGACGAAGTCCAAACTGCCGACCTGTCCGAGTTCGCGCAGGATCATGTCGCCGCCGCGGTCGCCGTCGAGAAACGCCGTCGCGGTCTTCTCCCGGGAGAGCGCCGCGATGGCGTCGGGGATGTTGGTGCCTTCGACGGCGACGGCGTTCTTGATGCCGTATTTCAGGAGGGTGACGACGTCGGCGCGGCCCTCCACGATCACGACGGCGTCGCTGGAGTCGACGTTCGGGCCGGCCGGATAGCCGTCGTAGTCGGTGATGTCGTCGACGCGAACGCTCTCCCGGACCTCGTCGAGGATGTCGTCGGCGTTGATCGCGCCCTCGTCGAAGGCGGTCGCGAGCAGTTCCTTCGCGCGGTCGACGACTTCGCGGCGCTTGGCGGCGCGCACGTCCTCGATGCGGTCGACTTCGACGTCGGCGCGACACGGCCCGATGCGTTCGACGGCTTCGAGGGCCGCCGCAAGCGTCGCGGTTTCGACGCGGTCGAGACTGGATGCGATGGTGATGTCGCCAAACGACTGGCCGCCCTCGCTGTCCACGGAGACGTCGATGCGGCCGAGCTTCGCGGAGTCCTGGAGGTCGGGGATCGCGAGGTCGTCGCCGAGCAGCCCCTCGGTCTGCCCGAACGCGGCACCGACGACGTCGCTGCGCTCGACCACGCCGTCAACGACGAAGTCCGCGTGAATGAGGTATTTGGCGGTGTCTTCCATCGGTTTCGTGTTGCATTGTTGTATGACGGGGGTCGTCAAATACCTGTCGTGAGCGGCATGAAACCGGCGTCCTGGCAGCCACCCCCGGAACCCAATGATTAACCCGGGATGGGACGCGTACCATGATTCCATGCGAACATGGCGCGCGCTCGGCTGGGGTGGCTGTTTCGTCGTGTTGCTCGGGCTTGCCGTCCCGTGGTTCCTCTGGCGCAGCGACACGCTCGTCGCTGGCCTCCCGGTCTGGCTGTGGTGGCACATCGCCTGGATGGGCGTGACCGCGCTCGCGTTCGGGGCGTTCGCGCGCCGCGACTGGGGGTTGTTCGTGACGGGTGAGCGACAGTGAGCGGCGTGGCCCTGGAGCTCGGCGTGGTGGCTGGCTACATGGTGGTGGCGCTGGCGGTCGGTCTCGTCGCGTACCGCGTCACCGACCGGGACGCCGAGGACTACTACCTCGCCGGGCGTGGCCTGGGCACCGGCGTGCTCCTGTTCACCACGTTCGCCACGCTGCTGTCGGCGTTCACGTTCTTCGCCGGGCCGAACATCGCGTACGCCAACGGCCCCGAGTGGATCCTCGTCATGGGCCTCATGGACGGCGTGCTGTTCGGGCTGCTGTGGTACGTCCTGGGCTACCGGCAGTGGCTGCTGGGCAAGGCCAACGGCTACGTCACGCTCGGCGAGATGCTCGGCGACCGCTTCGGCTCCCGGGGCCTGCGCGGGCTGGTCGCGGGCGTCAGCATCTTCTGGCTGTTCCCGTACGTGATGCTCCAGCAGATCGGTGCCGGGGAAGCGCTGGTTGGCCTCACCGGTGGCGCGGTCCCCTACTGGGCGGGTGCCGGGTTCATCACGCTGTTCATGGTCGTGTACGTCGCCATCTCCGGGATGCGCGGCGTCGCGTGGACGGACACCCTGCAGGGCGTGTTCATGCTCGGCATCACGTGGGTGGCGTTCGTCTGGGTGGCCGCCGAGATCGCGGGCACCACCGGCGGGCTGGCGGGCGCACTCCCCGCCGAGTTCCGCGCGCTCGGCGGCGGCGCGTACTCCCCGCAGTGGATGCTCTCGCAGGCCATCGGCATCGCCGTCGGCGTCTCGATGTTCCCGCAAGTGAACCAGCGGTTCTTCGTTGCGGACTCCGAGCGCACCCTCAAGCGCACGTTCGCGATCTGGCCGCTGCTGGTCGTGTTGCTGTTCGTGCCGGCGTTCCTGATGGGCGCGTGGGCCAACGGCGTTGGGCTCCCGCTGCCCGACGGCGAGAACATCGTCCCCATCCTCCTCAGCGAGTACACGCCCGGCTGGTTCGCCGCGCTCGTCGTTGCGGGCGCGCTCGCCGCGATGATGTCGTCCAGTGATTCCATGCTGCTGTCGGGGTCGTCGTACTTCACGCGGGACATCTACCGGCCGTTCGTGAACGCCGACGCCACCGCCCGCCGCGAGGACACCCTGGGCCGCGTCGGCGTTGCGGCGTTCGCCGTCGCGGCGTTCGGCGGCAGCCTCCTGCGGCCCGGCAGCCTGCTTGAGGTCGGCTCAACGGCCTTCGGTGGGTTCGCCCAGCTCGCGCCGCCGGTCGCGTTGGCGATGTACTGGCGCCGGACCACGAAAGCCGGGATGTTCGCCGGCGTCCTGGGCACCCAGGCGTTCTACCTCGCGACCGTCTTCGGGCCGCCGGTCACGCTGGCCGGCGTCCCGATCATCGCGTCGTCGTACTTTGGGTGGTTCGCGCAGGTCGTCGGCCTCCCTCTCGGCGTCGTGTTGACCGTCGGCGTCTCGGCCGTGACGGCGCCCAGCGCCACGGAGAACGCGAGCGCGTACGTCGACGCGTTGCGCGCGGACTGAGTCAGTCGTCGAGGTAGTCGGCCACCCAGGCGTGGTGCTCCCGGAGCCGGCGCTGGCCGGCGTCGGTCAACAGCAGCCGATCGTGGAGGCCGTCGCGTTCGCGCTCGATGATGCCCGCGGACTCCAGCTTGCGGATCACGCCCACGAAGCGCTGGGGGTCGATGCGGTCGTCGTGTTTGCGTTCGACGGCGCGTTTCACGGACTGCTGGGTGGGGGACCCCTCGCCAGCCACCACGACGCAGACATCGCGTCGCAGCCCGGACGCCAGCCACTTGCTCATACGCCCGATAGGGCGTGCCCGGCTATTACTGCTGGCGGTGTCGGGGCCTCGCTGGGAGCGCGGTAGCCTTTTGCCGCCGATGCTCCAAGCCGAAGGCATGCAGACGCACGTCGTCCCGGTCGGCTTCGACTACGACCGGCTGATCGCGCCACTGGTGCGCGAGCAGTTACAGGTCGACCGCGTGATTCTCCTGGAGGGGGCCGTGGGGAGTCAGGCGAACGTGGAGTACAGCCAGCGCATCTCCGAGAAACTCGAACAGGACTTCCGGAACCTACTGGGCGCGGACACCGACCGCGTGTCCGTGGTCGACGTGTACGACTACGACGCGGCCTTCGAGCAGGCGTTCGCGCTCATCGACGACGTTCTCGACGCCGACCCCGACGGCGAGGTGTGGGTGAACATCGCGTCGATGCCCCGCACCGTCTCGTTCGCGTTCGCGACGGCCGCCCACTCGATGATGGTCGAACAGCCCGAGGACCGCGACCGCATCCACACCTACTACACGGCCCCCGAGAAGTATCTGGAAACCGAGCTCGCCGAGGAGTTACGCGCCAGCGCCGCCCTGCTTGAGTCGGTGGCCGACGGCGACGTCGACGCGGACGCGGTCGACGAGCGCCTGACCGCGGCCCGCGATCTGCTCGCGGAGTTCGACGAGCGCGGCACCACCATCGGCGCCAAGGAGATCGGGGGCAGCCACATCGTGGAGTTGCCCGTGGCGTCGTTCTCGAACGTCAAGCCCTTCGAGGAGGTGATCCTGTTCACCCTCGGCGAGCACGGCACCTTCGAGTCGGTCAGCGAGCTGGCGGCGGCGCTGGCCGACGACCTCAACGAGGAGTACACCGACAGCTTCCGGTCGAAGGTGACCTACACCGTTGACAAACTCGGACCGGGCGGGAAGGGGTACGTCGAGCGCGAGGAACACGGGAAATCCTACCGGACGTGGCTGTCCCGCATCGGCCAGCTGTGGGTGCGCGCCCACGAGAACACCGGCACCGGGGAGTGACGGCAGGGTTATGCGGGCGTCCCTCCAACCACGCGGTGTATGAGCAGTCAGTCCGGTGTCGTGGTGCATATCACGGCGGAGACGGTGTCGGGGTGGACGATGGCGTTGCAGAACCTCGCGAACCTCGTGCAGGACGCGAGCGTCGAAACCCCGCCGGAGGCCATCGAGGTGGTCGTCAACGGGCCGGGAGTCCGGTTCTTGCGCGCGTCGGCACCCGAAGCCGAGAACGTCGCGCAGATGCTCGCGGCGGGCGTCACCGTGGCCGTCTGCGAGCGCTCGGTGGCGCGCTTCGACTACACCAACGCCGAGTTCGTGTCCGGCGTCACCGTGGTTCCGTCCGGCGTCGCGGAGGTGCTGCGCGCCCAGGAGGACGGCGCACGGATGTTGAAGCTGCCGTGAGTCACCGGCGGTGCTCGGTGGCGTGGATGTGGGTGGCGAGCGCGAGGTAGGTCGCGAGCATGGTGAGCGCCACCGCGCAGGCGGCCGCGATGTCGTGGGCGTACAGGGCGTGGGGAGCTTCGGCCCCGAGTTCGGCGCGCAGGAGCGTGTGGTGGGGGCCACCGAGCACACCCAGGAAGTAATCGAGGAGGTCGTTGATGCCGTACCACGCCAGCGCCACCCCGACGGCGGGCACCGAGAACGTCGCGTAGCGGTGGACGATGAACGCCTCGACGGCCATCCCGAAGTGACTGAGCACCAGGAACCAGTACATGCCCCACCAGAGCGCGCCCTGGCCGTTCACGACGAGTTGGACGAACGGCGTCCACAGGCCGAGTTTGAGACAGCCGAAAAACGCCAGCGCGTGCAGCCAGTCGGCGTCCCAGTCGAGCTTGTACGCCACCAACGAGGCCGCGATGAACAGCGTTGCCATCGGGCTGTCGGGCACGAAGATCCAGGCCGCCAGCGGCGTGTCCGCGAGCTGTATGCGGTAGTACCAGAACCCGAAGACGGTGCCTGCGACGTTGATCGCGGCGATGACCCACGCCAGCCGGAGCGCGAGGTCCTCCAGTCGCGTCGGGAGCGGGGCGACGTACCACGGGAGCGTGTCGTCGGGCGTCGTCTCGGCGGCGTCACGAGTCGGCATCGGTACGTGGCGACGGTCGCGCGGTCGCCGCATAGCGCTTGCGGTCCGGGCGGGTGCCAGTGGCGGTCACACGGCCGTCAGCGCCGGGGAAGCCGGCCGCCGGAGCGAGCGGTGTCGGGGGCGTGCTGGCGGCGTGACGCTGCGTTCAGGTCGTTCCGCAACCGGCCCAATTAAGCACTCCCAAACCAACGGTATGGTATGGCAACGGAAACCGACCTCGAGGAACTGCGGCGCGGCAGCGAGCTGGTGAAACGCGGGTTCGCGAAGATGCAGAAGGGCGGCGTCATCATGGACGTTGTGAACCGCGAGCAGGCGCGCATCGCCGAGGACGTGGGTGCGGTTGCTGTGATGAACCTTGAGGCCGTGCCGGCGGACATTCGGAAGCGCGGCGGCGTGGCGCGGATGGCCGACCCGGCGAGCCTGACCGGCATCATCGAGGAGGTGTCGATCCCGGTGATGGGGAAGTCCCGGATCGGCCACCGCAAGGAGGCCGAAATCCTGCAGGCGGTGGGCGCGGACATGATCGACGAAAGCGAGGTGTTGACGCCCGCCGACGACGAGTACCACATCGACAAGCGCGAGTTCACCGCGCCGTTCGTCTGTGGGGCGCGCAACCTCGGGGAGGCGCTGCGCCGCATCGACGAGGGCGCGGCGATGATCCGCACCAAGGGGGAGGCCGGCACCGGTGACGTCAACCAGGCGGTCCACCACCAGCGCAACATCAAATCCGCCATCCGCAAGCTCGAAGGCATGGATTACGAGGAGCGGGACATGTGGGCCCGCGACCACGAAGCCCCCCGAGAGCTCGTGCACGAGACCGCGGAGATGGGGCGGCTGCCGGTGGTCAACTTCGCGGCGGGCGGCATCGCGACGCCGGCCGACGCGGCGCTGATGATGCATCACGGCTGTGACGGCATCTTCGTCGGTTCGGGGATCTTCGGCGCAGAGAACCCCGAGGCCATGGGCCGGGCGGTCGTGGACGCCGTGAACAACCACGACGACCCCGAGCGCCTCGCGGAGATCGCGTCGAACATCGGGGAGGGCATGCAGGGCGACCCGAACGCCGACCTGCCCGAGGACGAGCGGATGCAGGACCGCGGGAACTAGGCGCCGCGGCTACTGCGAGGTCGCGTTCGAGCCGAGCACGGCGGCCGGCTCCGTGAGTGCCGTCGTCGTCGGCCGCGTGGGATCGCCGCCGAGGTTGTGTGTCCGGTCGGTGACCGGCGTCGTGGTGAATCCGACGGTCGTATCCAGTGCATCGGTGAGCGGCGCGAACCGCGCCAGCGCGTCGGTGTCGGCCGCCGACCCGATGAGGATAACAGCGCCCCCGGCGTCGGCGAAGTCGGCGACCGCGCGGCGCTCAGCGGCCGTGAACGCGGTAGTGGGCGACGAGACGATGAGCGCGCTGGCGGCCGGCGTGCCGTCGGCGTGACAGAGCGCCGGCCCGGTGTCGTGGGGGAGGGTGGTGACGCCGTCCAGGTCCACGCCGGCCGGCGACCAGCCTTCGAGGAACCGCTGGAAGTACGCCACGTCCTCCGCGGAGAGCGCGGCGTCGCTGCCGAACTGGCCGTGGCCGCCGTCGACGAGCACGGGCGCGGACAAGCCGTCCGCAGCGAGGCAGTCGATGAGCTCGGCGACGAACATCGAGACGTCGTGACCCTCGTTGGTGGCGGCGCCGTCGGACTCGGCGGGTTCGAACCCTTCGTCGATGAGCGGGCCACCGACCGCGGCGACGCGGGCGGCAGCATCGGCGGTGACGAGGGGCGTGCTGTCGGCCGACGTGACCACTGTCTGGCCGCCGGTCACCGCGACCGGATCGGGGAAGAACAGCGACTCGACGGATCGACTGTCGGGGCCGTCGATGGCGGTCGGGTCCGAGAGCCCCCACAGCCCGTCGCCGGCGGCCCGGGCTGTGGCTTCGGCCGCCCAGTAGTCGTCGTACTGGGAGAACGCGGAGGCGTAGACGCGCGCCACGCCGTCGGCGACGGCGCGGCGGTTGTACGTGGTGCCGTCCGGGAGCGTGAGATACCCCAGGAGGCGGCCGTAGTCGCCGCGCGCTGGCCCGCCCGCATCGAAGGACAGCGTGACCGTCTGTCCGCCGAGCGCGTCCCGTGCGTACGCGGTCGCGGCGTCGCCGCGGGCTTTCAGCGCGGCGGCGTCAGTGATGCCCTCGTATTCGGCGACCCGCTCGGTCGTCTGGCCGGTTTCCGGTGTGTCGATGCCGACGATGCGAACCGTGTCGGTCGTGCCGTCTCGGAACCGCACGTCGACAGTGTCGCCGTCGGTGACCCGAACCACGTCGACGGTGTACGTTTCGTCGGCGGTGATCGTGACATCGTCGGTCCCGTCGGTGCGAGCCGCCAGCAGCGACGCGTGGTCGTCGCTGGGGAACGTCGCCGTCGTCGGCGCGAACGCTGCGCCGGCGTTGTGCTGGTCGTCGGTGACCTGCGTGTCGTTGAACCGGATGGTGGTGTCGATGCCGTCGGCGAGGTCGTTGAGCGATGCCGTGGCGTCGTAGTTCTTATAGTCCGACTGGCTCATCAACACCACGAGCCCGCCGTCGGCGGCGAACGCCGCCAGCGCGTCCTGTTCGGCGGCACTGAACGGGTCGGCGGGGGACGTGACGACGGCCGCGGCGGCGTCCTCACGGGTGACCGCGTCGGCGATGTCGGTCGTCGCGGCGACCGTGTGGCCCGCGGTGTCGGCGCGCGCGGCCACCGCCGAGTGCGAGGCGCGGTCGTAGAACTGGTCGTGGCCGTCGTCCCAGTAGATCGTGCCCGCGTCGGCGTAGGCGTCGAAGACGTTCAGCAACACGTCCTCGTTGCCGTACGACCCGGCGTCGCTGTCGTCCGGAGCAAACGGCGCGGCGAACGCGACCACGGAGCCGTCGACGGCCATCAGTGGGATCGTCTCGCCGTCGGGGTACGCGGTGGTGTCGTCGTTGCCGTCGCGGTCGACGGTCGTTGCGGTCGGCTCGGCCGCGGCCACGATCTGGGCGTCCGGGAGGAATCCCGGATCGCCGCCGTCAGTGCGGGGTGCGGCCAGGAGGCCCGCCGACGAATCGAAGAGGAGTTCGTCGACACGGTCGTCGGCCGTCGCTGCGGTTGTGTCTGTGATGACTGTGCGCGCCCGGGTGGAAGACCCGACTGTGACACCACCGAGGGTGATGCCAAGCCCGGTCAAGAACTGCCGTCTGTGCATTGGTGTGGATGTCTCTGTGTGGGCTGAGACGTGCCATCCGTCGTCGGCCCGGCTGCGATGCGCCGCCGCTCGGATACCAGTTACGCCGCTCCAAACCAACAAAAAACCCCGGTGTTTGGGTTGGGAATACGTCTCAAGAGCCACTCATACCTGTGTTTTCTTGACAATATAACTATAGCGGACTCCGGAGCGCGCCCGTGGATGCCACCAGTCACGGCGCGCGGTCGTCACCATCGGCTGCCAGCCGTGTGGCACCGTCGCCGATGCGCGTCTGGTAGGCCGACGCAGCGACCCCCGCCGAATCGAAGCCGTCCACGAGCGCGGCGGCGACGCGCTTGCGGTCGTGCCGACGACAGACCGCCACAACGCCCGGCCCGGAGCCGCTGATCGTCACGCCGGTCGCACCGGCGTCGCGGGCGGCCGCGGACGCCGCCTCGTACCCGTCCATGAGTCGGGCACGCGCCGGCGTGACGAGTGCGTCCTCGACGCCGCGACCGACCCGCTGTGGGTCGTTTTCACACATGCCGAGCGTGAGCGTGGCGGCCGACTCCACGGTGGAGACAACGGTCTCCATGGCCGCCGACTCGGGGACGACGCCGCGCGCATCGCGCGTTGAGACGGTCGTTTCTGGCAGGCAGACCGCAAGCGCGAGGCTGGCGTCGACGTGCTCGATGCCGTCCTCGCGGACGATGGTGAACCCACCGAGAATGGCGGGAGCGACGTTGTCGGCATGCGCGACGCCGGACGCCGCCGCCTCCCCCTGGGCGGCCGCGCGAACGAGCGCGTCGTCGTCGAGCGGGCGGTCGTACAGCTCCGCGAGCGCGACGGTCGCGGCCGCCGCGCTGGCCGCCGACGACCCCAGCCCGGAGGACGGCCGCACGCCCTTGTTGATGTGGATCGTGGCCGGCGCGTCGAGCGCTGCGGCGACGACGCCGGCGGTGTTCTCCTGTGGGTCGGTGGGCACGTACTGTGCGCCCGCCCCGGTGACAGTGATTGTTGTCGTGTCGGCGCGCTCGACTCGAACGACATCGGCGGGCTTCGACAACGCGACCCCGAACACGTCGAACCCGCTGCCGAGATTCGCGCTCGTCGCGGGCGCACGCACCGTGACAACCATGCTGGCGTAACGTCGGCTGTGGGCGAGGAAAACGCTGACGGGGGGAATCAACGTTTCACACGGACGGCGGCGTGGCGGTCGACCGTAACGCTGACGCCGGTTGCCACGCGACCCCGAGGTATGATTGCTATCGTTGGCGGCGGCATCGCTGGCCTCTCGGCTGCGCGACGCCTCCAACAACACGGCGTCGACGCCCGCGTGTTCGAGGCGTCGGCCACCGTCGGAGGGCTGGCGGCCACGCACGAAACAGCCGGCGACCCCATCGAAGCGTTCTACCACCACCTCTCGGCCGCGGAGGAGACCATCATCGACCGCATCGAGGAGCTCGGGCTGGGCGACGACCTCCGGTGGCCCATCGGGAAGAACGCCTACTACGTGGACGGCACCGTCCACCCGATGGACACGCCCTGGGAGATCCTGGCGTTCCCGCATCTGTCCCTCTACGACACCGCCCGGCTGGCGATGCTGACACAGGAACTCGACGTGCGGGGCGGCCTGCCGTCGCGTGACACCTACGAGGACCTGACGGACTTCGAGCACGTCGGCGTCGAACAGTTCCTCTGCGAGCACACGACGCGGGGCGTCTACGAGCAGTTCTTCGAGCCGCTGTTGGAAGCGAAGTTCGGGAGCCGGATGGACGACGTGAGCGCGGCGTGGCTGCTGGGCCGCATCAAGTTCCGGGGCGAGCGCGACCTGCTGCGCGGCGAGCCGTTGGGCTACCTCGACGGCGGGTTCGGCCGGCTGCTGGACGCGCTCGTTGAAGACGTGGGCCGCGAACACATCGAAACCGGGGCGCGTGTCACCGCCATCCAGCGCGACGACGCGGGCGATGTCACGGGCGTCACTGTCGACAGCGAGGCGGGCACCGAGCGCGTCGACGCCGACGGCGTGATCGTGGCGGCGATGCCCACCGTGCTCGAATCCCTGACCGGCTACGAGTGCGACATCACCTTCCAGGGAACCGTCTGCTCCATCGTTTCGATGGACGAGGCGCTGACGGACACGTACTGGCTGAACATCGCCGACGACGCGCCCTTCGGCGCGCTCATCGAGCACACGAACTTCATCGACCCGGCCCGCTACGGCGGCGAACACCTGCTGTACGTCCCGAAGTACGTCCAGAGTCGCGACGACGAGGTGTGGCAGATGAGCGACGAGGAGGTCCGCGAGCACTGGCTGTCGGGCATCGAGGCGCTGTTCCCCGACTTCGACCGCGAATCGGTGAACTGGGTGGAGACGAACCGGAACCCCCGAACGGCACCGGTCTACGAGCGCGGCTACCTCGACATGGTGGTGCCCTACGACCTCGCCAGCGAGGGCCACGACGACGTCTACTATGCGGGCATGGCGAGCCGCGCGCAGTACCCCGAGCGGTCGCTGAACGGCGGCATCGTCGCCGGCAACGAAGCCGCCGACCGGATTCTGGACGGCGCGTAGTCCCGCTCGGCCGACTGCACGAGCGGCGAACTCACACTGGTCTTTTTTTATCGTCGCTGCCGTCCGCCGCCGTATGGTCCGACGCAGCCCCGACGACGGTCGACTCTCCGAGACGTGGCGGGACGCCCTGTTCGGCGGCGTCGCGTCGATGCCCGTGACGGCCGCGCTCTACTGGCTGTCCGGTGGCGGCCGCGAGTTCCCGCTGGACGCCGTCGCGGTCGCCGGACTCGTCGCCGGGTACCTGGCCGCCGGTCGCGCCGCCGACCCGGACGCCGTCGGCCTGCGTGCCGGCGTCGTCGGCGGCCTCCCTGGGGTCGCGTGGCTGCTCGCGGCGATACTCGGGGACGCGACGGCGCTGTCCGGGCCCGCCTGGTTCGAGGTCGGCGGTCTCGCGTTCGTCGTCGGAGCCACCAGCGCGGTCGCAGCGCTCGTGCTCGCGCTCGCCGCAGTCGTCGGCGTCCTCGGCGCGAGAGTCGGCGGCTGGGTCGCGGCCCGACGCGGCCGACGAGTCGACCACGCCGGGTGAGCGCCGATTCCGCGGGGTGTGCCGGCTACCCGTCTTCGGCGAGCGCGTGGTGGTAGTCGAGCGTGCGGTACGCCACGTACAGAACCGCGTTCAGGACACCGACGAAGCCGAACACGACATCGAGCCCGGGGAACGCCGTGAGGCCGTACCGGAAGAACCAGGTCAACACACCCCAGACGAGGAGGATGCCGGCGATGCGGGCACCGTCTTCGAGGTACGTCGTGACGGTCTCCGGGGAGGGCGGGGCTGTCACGTCAGGCTGGTCGCCCGAACCCCACTTAGCTCTGGTGGCTTCGACACGGCTGACCGGCGACAGCGCCGGTGGCTTCGAGGTCGTCACGACCCCCAGCCCGGTCGGGCGGCGGTGCTCGACTACTCGGCGAACGGGCTGTCCTCGGGGTCGACGTCGTCGGGTTCGTCGACACCGCCCTTCTGGATGCCGTCGTCGGTTTCGACGTACACGTCGTCCTCGAAGCCGGCGGCGGCGTTCTCGAAGTCGGCGTCGGCGAGCTTCTCAGGGGTTGCCGGGGCGTCCGGGATGCCGTCGGCCGGCTGGAACGCGCCCAGCGGGTTGTCGATGGTGATGTCGTGCTCGTCGAAGAAGTCGGCGTGGCGGTCGTAGTGGTCGCGGAGCTCGTCGCCGGGGAACTCCATCATCTCCGTCCAGCCGTGGTTGTAGAAGTCGAAGTTGGCGACGATATGTGTGATCTCTCGGGCCTGGGCCTCCGGAAGCCCGGACTGCAACGCGACGAGATACATCTCCATCGACGCGTCGAAGAACCCATCGAGGTGGGCTTCCCGCTCGTCGCGGCGCGCCTCGGTCGCCTTATCGAGGAAGATGCTCGTGTGGATGTCGACGAGCTTGTCGTGGACGACGTCGCGCAATCCCGGCACTTCAAGCGCCTTCTGTGAGGCGAAATGGCGAAGGTTCTGGCGGAGCTTCATACAGGCCTGTACGGCGGCCGGACTCAAGAACGTCCCGACACCGGTGGCCGCGCGGTCACTCGACGTACGCCACGTCGGCGTCGCGGGTGGGTTCGGCGAACGGCACACGGGTGACTTCCTTGAGGTATGTCACCCGTAACAGTCCTGGCGTGCTGGTTGGTTGCACAACGGGATCGGCTTCCGCTGGACACGGCAGGCTGTCGCCGGCGCGAACGAGTGTGGAGACGAGACGATAATCCTGTGACATCGGTACTCAGTAGGCCCGCGGTGACCGCGGCACCTAGCCCTACCTCCCATACGTGGTCAGTCACAAAGACCGTTTCGGGTCCCGGGGGATCGTGGCACGGTCGCCCGGAAAAAACGCGGCGTGTGGTCGGCTGGCTGGCTACTGGAAGGCGATCTCGTGTTGGCGCTCGGCCTCGTCTTTCGGCACAGTGACGTGACAGACGCCGTCGACGTGCTCGGCCGTTGCCTCCCCGGGATCGATGTAGTTGGGGAGCGTGATGGCGCGCTCAAGACGATCCGGGCATTCCCGGAGCAGCACGTTGTCGTCGCCCTCGATCCCCATCTGTGGGTCGGTCGAACGCTCGGCGGTCACGTAGAGGTTGCTCGCGTCGGCCTGGACCGTGATCTCGTCCTTGGAGAACCCCGGGACTTCGATCATCACGACGACCTCCGCCTCGGATTCGATGACGTCGACGTTGGGCGTGGCGGCGGGCGGTTGCTGGTCGATGGTGGCAGCCTGGCGCTGGCTGGCCCCGTCCTGGACCGGCTGCTGTTGGGGCATCTGGGGCTGCTGGCGGGGCATTCCCGCCGCGCCGACCGGTGCGGCCTGTTCGGGCGCGCTCCAGGTGGCGGCTGCACGCGGCGCGTCGTTGACGAGTCGGGGGTCGTGGCTCATTGGATTTCGGTGGTCGCGGACTCCGGCTGGCTCACTGGCTGGGGCGCGTCGGCGACGGGCTCCGAACGGATCGGCTGGCTGTCAGCCGACCCCATCAGCTGTGGCTGGTGGCGCGACTGGGCGCTGCCGAGCGCAACGTCGAGTCGCGGAACGGCCTGTGAGAGCTGCTGGGTGGTGAGACCGAGCCGGCGCGCGAGCGTCTCCACCAGCAGTTTCGTGTTCGCTGATTCGACGGACTGCTGGGGCTGGCCGCGCATCGACGGGGCGCTTGCCGGTGCGGTGAACTGGCTGGCGGGTACCTGCTGGGCGGGCTGGGACTGCGACATCGGGGACTGCTTGAACGCCGGCCGCTGGGGCTGGGCGCTGGGCTGCTGGATCGCAGGCTGGCTGAACGCCGACTGCGCGGGCTGTCGGAACTGTGGCTGGCGCGGCTGCGACTGCTGGGCCTGCCAGGTACTGGGGGTCCGCTGCGCGTTCGGGTTGGCGGCGGCTGACTGGGCAGGGATCGAGCGCGCCGGCTGTGCGGATGGCTGCTGGGCATAAGACTGCCGTGGCGCTGCCATCTTCGAGTTCGGGGCGCGTTCGGCCGGCGGCTGCTGGCGGGGCTGCTTGTACGCCTGTTGTGCGGGCTGCTGTGCGGCGGGCTGTTGCTGGGCTACCGGCTGCGGGCGGGCCATGGGCTGCTGTTGGGCGATGGACTGCTGTGCCGGTTGCTGTTGGCGGACCGTTCCGGACTGGGCGTATCGTGCGTCGACCGGGCGTGCGCGCTGTTGGGCTGTCGATGGCTGCTGCTGGCGGAATCCTGACTGGTCCTGCATTGGTGGTCCGTCTCCGGTGTGGAGACATGCGGACTGTCGTCGGGACAGGTAATAAACTAGCATTATAGTTTATCTGAATTATGGGCAGGAATCAACACCAGAGTGCAGAACTGGCGGTATAGAGGGCGTGGGAACGCTATATAGCGGTCGGATGGGCGGCGTGTTCCCCGTAACCCCACCCGGCGGAACGGCGAGGCGGCGGTGTCGTGTGCTGGCGCCGCGGCGTGGGACTGCTAGGGCGACGATACGGCGGAATTCCGGCCGGCGAGGAGATGGCAACCCACATTAACCCTGGAGGCGTGACCCCCCAGTATGAGCGCATCGTACGTGATCATTGGAGACGGCATCGCGGGCAGCTCCGCCGCCGAAGCCATCCACGAGGAGGCTCCGGACGCCGACATCACTGTCCTCACAGACGAAGGGGAGACGTTGTACAACCGGATTCTGATCAAGGAGTACGCGAAGGGCAAGCTCCCGGAGGCCCCGATCAGCATTCACGATCCGGAGTGGTACGACGAGCGCGACATCGACATCCAGTTGAACACGCTGGTCACTCGGATCAACCCGGACGCCCACACGGTCGAAACCCACGAGGGCACCGAAATCGAGTACGACAAGCTGCTGGTGGCGGCGGGGGGCACGCCCAACGATCTCCCCGTCGAGAACGCCGACGCCGACGGCGTCCATCACTTCTGGACGTTCGAGGACGCGCGCCGCATCCGGGAGCACGCCGAGGCGGCCGACACCGGGGTTGTGGTCGGTGCGGGCCTGCTTGGGATCGACCTGGCGGCGATCTGTGGTGGCCAGGACGTCGACGCCAAGTATCTGATGCGGGGGAACCGCTGGTGGCGGTACGCGCTCAGCGAGGCGGGCGCGGAGATCATCCACGAGGGGCTCCGCGAGAAGGGCGTCGAGCCCGTCTTCGAGTCCGGCGTGGATCACTTCGAGGTCGACGACGACGGCGCACTCGCGGCCGCCGTCGACGGGAACGGCGTCCGCCACGACGCCGACTTCGCCGGGGTGGCTATCGGCCTGGATTTCAACGTGGAGATCCTCCAGGACACGGACGCGACCATCGAGAACGGCGTCCACGTCGACGAGTACATGCGGACCGAGGTGGACGACATCTACGCGGCCGGCGACATCACACAGTACTGGGACACGATCCTCGACGAGCGCGCGCAGAACGGGTCGTGGGGGTCCGCGAAGCAGCAGGGTGCGCTCGCGGGGCGGACGATGCTGGCTGACAGCGGCCACGACGTGGAGATCGAGCCGTTCCGCTGGGTGTCGTCGTACTCGATCACGCACTTCGACTTCCCGTTCCTCTCGTTTGGCTTCCCGACGATCGGCGACGAGACCTGCGAGCGGTCCTACGGGGACAACGAGTGGCGGCGGCTGGCGTTCAAGGACGGCCAGCTCGTCGGCGGCGTTCTGATCGGGAACCTGGCACCGCAGTCGAAGTACAAGCAGCTCATCAAGGAGGAGGCGGTCGTGGCGGACCAACAGGACGTGTTGCTCCAGGACAACTTCGAGATGGACGAACTCGGCGCGGCGACACAGCAGTAGCGGGCGTCGCCGGTGCTGTGTCGTGTCCGACGGGGCGTTTCTGTGTGGCGGATGGCGTGTGAACGGCCAATAGAGTTAAGTCATTGAACTATGTATGGTAACTTGGCACACGCGTGCCGGTGACCGGATGAATCCAACGATCCACGCCACAAAAGCCGAGTCCCCCGGTGCAGCCGCCACCGACGGCGGTACGCACGCACCCGTTCGGGACTTCGACGAACTGGACGACCACGCACAGGACACGCTGCACGAGGCCGCCACAGGCGGCGCGGTCCACCTCGACGACGACGACGCAGCGGCGTTCACGGACGGCGAGGTCGTACGGTTCACCAGCTACTACCGGATCACCGTCGCGCGCTGACTGGTCCGAGCCACACCCCTACCCCAACCGAAGCCGTTTTTCCCGTCCGCACCCCATTCCCCGGCATGAGCCAATCCGGCGGGAGCACGGACATGACACTCGCCTTCGAGCTGTCTGCACTCAAGCAGCTCGCCAAACCCGGGACCGCGTTCGCCGGCGCTCGCCAGTGGACCGAGTACGTCGGCGTGGTCTCCGACGAGCCGACCTACGTCGTCACCAACTTCACCCGCAAGCGGCGCATCCGTCAGGACTTCTTCTCCGGGCCGAAGAGCCGCGCCGACAGCCTCCAGTCGGTCAAAGAGCAGTTCGACACGGAGCGACACGTCTTCGTCGGGATCGACGACGAGGACCGCGAACTCGCCGAGCGGGTCGACTGGGAGTATCTCACCCTGGAGGCCGCCGCGGAGAACGCCGACTGGGAGATCGCCGAGGCAGACGAGCCCGACCCGATGCCCGACGAGCCCGAGCGCGACGACTGGCCGTAGCCCCTGTCCGGGCGCGGTCCGCGGCGCTTATTCGGTGCCGACACCAACACCCACACGATGACGGAGCCACGCGTCCCCGGAACGGAGCAAGCCGACGACGACTGGGTGGACCTGCCGTGTGGTGAACAAGCGCACATGAAGGATTTCGACATGGGGATGCGGAACTACGCGTGTGCGTGTGGCGACACACACGCCGTCGTGATGGATATGCATCCGCCGTCGCGGTGGGTGCCAGAATCCATCGTGGACGTGCTCAAGGACGCCGTTGAGCCGGCTGACGGCGACGACTTCGAGGAGTTCGGCACCCCGCACTTGATGGGGGCCGTGCTCGAAGAGCTGCCCGAGGATATTACCGCTATCGACGCCAGCGAGAACGGCAGCGTTGGGTACGCGATGTGTTGGGTGACGGACCTCGACGCCCGCGAACTCCACCGGGTCGTCGTCGAGCTCGTCGTGGAGCTGATGGACCACGCCGTCAGCCACGCCGAGGCGGAGTCCTCGAAGACGGAGTTCCAGGAGCAACTGGAGGCGTTCGACGTCGAGGAGTTCGTGGCCGTCTACCGCGAGCAGCGGGACTTCGAGGACGAGTACGACACGGCGGTCTGAGCCGCTGCTCTCGTCGCCGTCGGTGCCAGTCAGCCGGCTACTCGTCGAGCGGCCGCGCCCGGGTCGTCTCGGGGAGGAACGCGAGCGCGTCAAAGGCGACGGTGTAATCGTACGTGACGAGTTCGGCTGCGGGGCTGGTCGGGTCGAACGTTGCGCCGGTCTGGAAATGGGGCCGTTCGGCGAGCCAGCCGGCCAGCCGGTCGTCCGCTCGGGCCTGTCGGAGCGACAGCACGGCGGGCGAGCCGACTGCGTCATCCAGCGCCGTTTCGATGGTGTCGTCCGGCGGGTCGTCGAGTTCGTGGCCGGTGAGTTCGTTCTCGGTGTCTTCGGCAGTGTCGATGGCCTGGAAACCGCCGCGCGCGAAGGCGGACCCGAGCGCCCAGTAGTCGTCGCCGTGGCGGGCGGCGAGGTGCTGGCCGAGCGAGGGGACGCGCTCACCGTACTGGAGGCCGGTGCGGGCGACGTGCGCGTCGTGTGCCCAGACCGGAAGGATGTCGGTGCCGGTGAACTCCCGCACCCACTCGGCGTTCTCGGCCATCGCTTCGTCCCGGACTCGTGCGTGGGTCAGCGTGTCGGCCTCCCGGAGGTCGTCGGGAAAGTGGCGTTTGCGTTCGGTCGCCTGTTCGAGCACGCGGCAGTGCCGTCGTACGAGTGCCACGCGGTCGGCGCTGGTCTCGGCGGCGTATTCGGTGCGGTGCGCATCGAGGCGGTCCCGAATTCGAGGAGTGAGGCGGTCTACTGCGGCGACCTGCGTGTCGATCGCGTCGTCTTGCTGTGGTGGGGTGCCGTCGTCGGCGGCTTCGTCGAGGTCGCCACGCACGGTGCCGAGGAACTCTGGGTCCACTGTGTCGAAGAACGCGCGGAGCGCGTCGACCGCGCCCTACGTGTACTGGGCGTCCACGCCGAAGAACCGAACCCGGTCGCCGACGGGGCGGTCGGCGTTGAACGCGCGCAGCCACTCCACGAGCGCGAGGACGCTCTCGACGTTCCACGTCCAGAAGTAGACGCCGTCGAGTGCCTCGCGTGGGTCGCCGTCCCCGTGGACGACGTAGTCGTCGATGGCGAGCGTCTCCGAGAAGTTGGCTTCGAGCGCGAACGCCCGGCAACCGAGCGCGTCGACGAGGAACCGGACGACCCGGTGTTTGAGTTGGAAGCACTCGCGAGTCCCGTGGGTGACCTCACCGAGGCCGACGAACCGGGCGTCGGTGAGGTGGGTGCGGAGTGCGTCGAGGTCGTCAATGGGCTGGGTGGGGTCTGTTCCGTGCAGTTCGGTCGCGTGGGCTGCGAGTGCGGTGGTTCGGTCGGTGTGCTGTGCCGTCGTCGTGGTGGTGTCGTCTGTCATCGTCGGTGGTGTGTGGTGTTACTGCGGCCACGGTAGCCGTCGCTGGGCGGGTGAGAACACGGGTGGCCGGTGCTACCGCGCTGTGCGGGCCCGGCGGGGCGACCCCGACGTTACCAACGGGCGACTTTCATCGCGTAGGTGTCACGGGTACAAGGTAAAGCCGTTTGGGTAGCGTGGTGAGATCCGACTCATCGTTACGAGGGTAATTCTACGATATTCGAAACTTGACTCCGATAGTCGAACGGATCCGTGTGATTTATTACGATGACCGTACGCTAGCTGGGTAACACATGACCGAGGACAGCCGGACGATACTGCTCATCGGGAGCGGCCCCATCCAGATCGGCCAGGCAGCGGAGTTCGACTACTCGGGCGCGCAGGCGTGTCGCGCGCTCCAGGAGGAGGGCGCGCGGGTTGTGCTCGTGAACTCCAACCCAGCGACCATCATGACCGACCCCGAGATGGCCGACGCGGTCTACATCGAGCCCATCGAACCCGACGCCATCGCCGAGGTCATCGAGCAGGAGGACCCCGACGGCGTCATCGCCGGGCTGGGCGGCCAGACCGGCCTGAACGTCACGGCAGCGCTGGCCGAGCAGGGCGTCCTCGACGAACACGACGTCGACGTGATGGGGACGCCGTTGGACACCATCTACGCGACCGAGGACCGCGACCTGTTCCGCCAGCGCATGGCGGACCTCGGCCAGCCGGTGCCGGCCTCGACGACCATCGCGCTCGGCGACGACGAGACGGCAACGGACATCGACGAGGGGGCGCTGCGAGAGCGCGTCGACGACGCAGTCGAGGCGGTCGGCGGGCTGCCGGTGATCGCGCGGACGACGTACACGCTGGGCGGCAGCGGCTCCGGTGTCGTCCACGACTTCGAGGCGCTCGTGGACCGGGTGCGCACGGGCCTGCGGCTCTCGCGGAACGCCGAGGTGCTGGTCACGGAGTCCATCTCCGGGTGGGTCGAACTGGAGTACGAGGTGATGCGGGACGCCGGCGACTCCTGCATCATCGTCTGCAACATGGAGAACATCGACCCGATGGGCATCCACACCGGCGAGTCCACGGTCGTCACGCCCAGCCAGATCATCCCGGACGACGGCCACCAGGAGATGCGCAACGCGGCCGTCGCGGTCATCCGCGAGTTGGGCATCCAGGGCGGCTGCAACATCCAGTTCGCGTGGCGCGACGACGGCACGCCCGGCGGCGAGTACCGGGTCGTCGAGGTCAACCCGCGCGTCTCGCGGTCCTCGGCGTTGGCGTCGAAGGCGACCGGCTACCCCATCGCGCGGGTCACCGCGAAGGTCGCGCTCGGCAAGCGCCTCCACGAGATCGACAACGAGATCACCGGCCAGACCACGGCGGCCTTCGAGCCGGCCATCGACTACGTGGTGACGAAAGTGCCCCGGTGGCCAAACGACAAGTTCCCCGAGGTGGACTTCGAGCTGTCGACGGCGATGAAGTCCACGGGGGAGGCGATGGCCATCGGGCGCACCTTCGAGGAGAGCCTGCTGAAGGCGCTGCGCTCCAGCGAGTACGATCCGAGCGTCGACTGGGCGACCGTCAGCGACGACGAACTCGCCGCCGACTACCTCCAACGCCCGAGTCCCGACCGGCCCTACGCCGTCTTCGAGGCGTTCGAGCGCGGGTTCACTGTCGGGGACGTGAACGACCACACGGGCTTCCGGGAGTGGTATCTGCAGCGCTTCCAGAACGTCGCCGCGGCCTCCGCGGCGGCGAGCGAGGGCGACGTTGCGACGCCGGCCGCGCTCGGGTACACGAACAGCGCGGTCGCGGCGTTGGCGTCGGACGGCGGTGACGTGGCCGTCGACGACGTGGCGGCGACAGCCCCCGAGCGGACGTTCAAGCAGGTCGACACCTGTGCGGGCGAGTTCGCGGCCTCGACGCCGTACTACTACTCGGCGCGCTCGCAGGGATCGACGGGAAGCGACGTGCGGGCCGACCGGGACGCCCACAGCGTGGTCATCGTCGGGGGCGGCCCCATCCGCATCGGGCAGGGCGTGGAGTTCGACTACTGTACGGTGCACGCCGTGCGCGCGCTCCGCGAGGCGGGCATCGACGCCCACGTGGTGAACAACAACCCGGAGACGGTGTCGACGGACTACGACACCTCCGACGGGCTGTTCTTCGAGCCGATCACGGCGGAGGAGGTCGCGGACGTCGTGGAGGCGACGAACGCCGACGGCGTGATGGTGCAGTTCGGCGGCCAGACCAGCGTGGACGTGGGCGCGCCCCTCGAAGCCGAGCTGGAGCGCCGCGGCCTCGACTGTGAGATCATGGGGACGGACGTGGACGCGATGGATCTCGCGGAGGACCGCGACCGCTTCAATCGGCTGCTCGACGAGCGCGACATCAGCCAGCCCGACGGGGGGTCTGCGACCAGTGTGGCGGGCGCGCTGGAGCTCGCCGCCGAGGTCGGATATCCGGTGCTGGTCCGCCCGAGCTACGTGCTCGGTGGGCGCGCGATGGAGATCGTGCACGACGACGACGAGCTCCGCCGCTACGTCGAGGAGGCCGTCCGGGTCAGCCCCGAGAAGCCGGTTCTCGTCGACGAGTTCCTCGCCGACGCCGTCGAGCTCGACGTGGACGCCGTCAGCGACGGCGAGGACGTGCTGGTGGGCGGCGTGATGGAGCACATCGAGAGCGCGGGTGTCCACTCGGGGGACTCGGCGTGCGTGATTCCGCCACGAGGGCTCGGCGACGACGTCCTCGCGCGGGTTCGGGAGGTCACCACCGAGATCGCGCGGGCGCTGGACACGGTGGGACTGTTGAACGTCCAACTCGCCGTCCAGGACGGCGAGGTGTACGTCCTCGAAGCGAACCCGCGGAGCTCGCGCACCGTTCCGTTCGTCTCGAAGGCGACCGGCGTCCCGATCGCGAAGCTCGCGGCGAAGGTGATGGCCGGCGAGTCGCTGGCCGACCTCGACGCAAGCGAGGGGGTCCCCGAGCAGTACAGCGTCAAAGAGGTGGTGTTGCCGTTCGACCGGCTGCCGGGGTCGGATCCGCGCCTCGGCCCGGAGATGAAGTCCACGGGCGAGGTGATGGGCACCGCCAGCGATCCGGGGATGGCCTACTGGAAGGCCCAGGTGGCGGCGTCCAACGCACCCGTACCCGGGTCGACGGTGGTCGTCGACCTTCCGGTCGAGGGCTTCGACGAGCATTTCGAGGTTGCGACGATCAAAGACGTGCCGGCGGCGATCCGCCGCGGTGAGGTTGCGTTCCTCGTCAGCGACGACCGTGACGCGCTGACCGCGGCTGTCGAGGCCGAGATCCCGTACGTCTCCACGGTGGCGGCCGCGGAGGCGATGCGTGAGGGGATCGCGGCGGCCGACGGTGCCCGTGAGGCCATGCCGGTCGCCGACCGGCCGGTCAACGACGAGACGTGGGGGTGACCGGTCGCACGGGGTGAGCCCCGGCCGGTGGCGTGTTGAGCGGCGAGAAACGAGGGGCGCTGGGGCGGCCTCAGTCAGCGGTGGCGGGCGTGTAGGACGCGTCAACCATCGCGAGCACGTCGTCGAAGAACCCGCGCGTGTCGTGGGGGCCGGGGTTGGCTTCGGGGTGGTACTGGCGGGTGAGAACGTCGAGGGGCGCGGAGTCAAGCGCCTCGGGCGTGCCGTCGTTGACGTTGACTTGCGTGACGGTGAGGTCGCCGGGGTCGGCGACGGTGTAGCCGTGGTTCTGTGTGGTCATGACGACGCGCCCGGAGTCGTGGTCGAGGACCGGCTGGTTGACGCCACGGTGGCCGAAGTCCATTTTCTCGGTGTCGCCGCCGAGCGCGCGGGCGACGATCTGTTGACCCAGGCAGATGCCGGCGATGGGGACGGTGCCGATGTACTCGTCGACGAGGTGTTCGGCCGCGTCGAAGTTCGCGGGGTCGCCGGGGCCGTTGGAGATGAACAGCAGATCGGGGTCGACGGCAGCGATGTCGGCGGGCGTGGCGTCGTAGGGGAGCCGGTGGACGGTCGCGCCGCGGGCGACGAACGCGTCGATGATGGAGCGTTTCGCGCCGCAGTCGACGAGCGCGACGGTGGTGTCGCCGTTGCCGTGGGTTTCGGCGGTGTCGACGCTGACGTGGGCGCCGATCTCCGTGCGGGCCGAGAGCCGTGGGCAGTCGGCGAGTTGGGCGCGGGCGGTGGCGGGGCTGGCGTCGGGGCCGGCGGCGATGCCGACCTGCATCGCGCCGCCGTCGCGGATGTCCAACACGAGGTCGCGGGTGTCGATGCCGTCGACGGCGGGCACGCCCTCGGTGCGCAGCCAGTCGGCCACGTCGTCGGTGAGCTCGCGGGCGACGACGGCGCTGGGGTGAACGCGGTCGGATTCGGTGCGTTCGGGACGGACGCCGTAGTTGCCGATGAGGGGGTAGGCGAACGTGAGCACTTGGGCTTCGTAGGACGGGTCGGTGAGGCTCTCCTCGTAGCCGGTGTACGCGGTGGTGAAGACGAGTTCGCCGCGCGCCATCCCCGGGGCGCGGGCTGTGGCTTCGACCACGTCGCCGGTTTCGAGCGCGAGGTACGCGTCGGACATTACGACATTGCCACGTATTCGCCGAGTATAAATCTTTTCTTCGTAGCTTAGTTACGA